>NZ_JBFAXU010000035.1:0-72727 GCF_040680975.1 Streptomyces sp. NPDC051921 | reverse complement strand
GGGCGGCGTCGGAGACGGTGTCCATGGCCGCGTCCCAGCGGGCCAGGGCTTCGTCGGACGGCCGGAGCGACCTGAATCCCTGTCAGCCGCAGTGGTACCGCCGACCCGGTAGACGAGGACCCGACCATGAAGCCACCCGCCGGTGACGACCCGCTGGCCCGAGCGACCCTCCTGACCGCCGCCCCGACGCGCCCGGACGCCCCCGGCTCCGCCGCCGAGCCGGCGTACGCCGTCCGCACGCGCGGTCTGGCCAAGAGCTATCCGGGGCCGTACGGCAGCACCACCCACGCCGTCCGCGGCCTCGAACTCGACGTGTTCCAAGGCGAAGCCTTCGCGTTCCTCGGCCCCAACGGTGCCGGCAAGTCCACCACCATCGCCCTGCTGTGCGCCCTGGCCCGCCCCACCGCCGGAGAGGCCACCGTGGCGGGCGCCGACGTGCGCGCTCGGCCGGATCTCGTACGACAGCGGGTCGGGATGCTCTTCCAGCACAGCGCACTGGACCCGGACCTGACGGCCGAACAGAACCTGTACATCCACGCGCGGCTCTACGGAATCCGGCGTCGCCACGCACGCCGGCGCGTCACCGAGACGCTGGAGACGGTGGGACTGGCCGACCGGCGGCGCTCTCCGGTACGCACCCTGTCCGGCGGCATGCGCCGCCGCCTGGAGCTCGCCCGCGGCCTGCTGCACGCGCCCGACGTGCTGTTCCTCGACGAGCCGACCACCGGACTCGACCCCCACGCCCGCGCCCAGGTCTGGCACCACCTCCTGGCGCTGCGCGACCGGCACGGCACCACCCTCTTCGTCACCACCCACTACCTGGAGGAGGCGGAGCACTGCGACCGCCTCGGCGTCATCGACGACGGCCGACTGATCGCACACGGCGCGCCCCGGGCGCTCAAGGCCGCGATCGGGGACGACCGGGTGGCGCTGCGCACCGGCGACGACGCGGCGGCGCGGCAGGTCGTGCGCAGGATCGCGCCGCCGGGCGCCACCGCCACCGTGGACTCCGACGGGGTCTGTCTGCGGGTGCCCGACGGCAGTGCCTGGATCCCCCGTCTGTGCGCGGCGCTGGAAGCCCACGGCATCGCCGTGCACGCCGCCACGGCGACCCCGCCGACGCTCGACGACGTCTTCTTCCACCACACCGGGCGCAGCATCCACGCCGCCCGCCCCGCCCGGACACCGTCCGCCACCGACCCGGGCGGGGCGACGACGCGAACGGAGCCGGGCCGATGAGCGCACCCGCTCTGCGGGCCCCGGGTCCCTCAGGCACCCCGGGAGTCCCCGCCGGCCCGGCCCGGGGGCCGCTGACCCGGCTGCGCCACGAACTGCGCGCGATCCACGCGCTGGTCCACCGCGATCTGCTGCGCCTCTTCGCCCAGCCCACCCACACCGCCCTGATGCTGCTCCAGCCGGTGCTCTACCTCTTCGTCCTGGGAGGCGGGCTGGCCGCACTGGTCCCCGACTCCTCGCTGGGCGTCGGGTACCAGACCTATCTGTTCCCCGGCGTGCTGATGATGACGGTGCAGACGCCTGCCGTCATGGTCGGCATCCGCCTCATCACCGACCGGCAGAGCGGCTACCTGCGGGAGCTGCTGATGGCCCCGGTCAGCCGGTCCACCCTGCTGCTGGGCAGCTGCGCCGGCGGCACCGTGGTCGCCGCGGTCCAGGGCGCGGTGCTGCTCGCCCTGGCCGGAGCGGTCGGCCTGCCCTACGACCCGCTCCTCCTGGCGATGCTGCTGGCCGGCATGGTCCTGGGCTCCTTCACCCTCACGGCCCTGGCCCTGGCGCTGGCCGTGAGCCTCCGACGCGCCGAGGCGTTCCACATGCTGCTGGGTCTGGTGATGATGCCGCTGCTGTTCCTCTCCGGCGGCTTCTTCCCGGTCGGGAACCTGCCGGGCTGGGCCCGGGCCCTCGCCGCCGCCGATCCGCTCGCCTACGGAGTGGACCTGCTGCGCCGCTCCATCGCGCTCCGGGTACCGGACGGGGCGACCACCGAGGGGATCGAGTGGTTCGGCCGGCAGCCTCCCCTGCTCCTCGAAGGCACCTTCCTCCTGGCCGGCGGCGCCCTGGCCCTGCTGTGGGCCGCCCACCGCTTCGGCCGCGCCGAATGAGGCCCGGAAGAATCCTTTTCTCGTCCCTTGATGCATACGGGTGAATTGCGATGATCTTGTCGCTTCCCGGTGCCTAAGATCCACCGTTGTGACAGACAGCCAGTACGCCCGGGCCGCCCACGAATCGGCCGATGTGGTCATCCTCGGGGCCGGTCCGGCCGGACTGGTGCTGGGCAACCTCCTGCTCCGCGCCGGCATCGACTGCGCCGTCCTGGAGCGCGCCGGTCGGGAGGACGTCCAGAACCGGGCGCGGGCGGGCTTCCTCGCCGCGAACACCGTGCGGATCCTCGCCCGCAACGGCCTGGACGGGGGGCTGCGCCGACGCGGGCAGGAGCACGGCGTCTGCGAGTTCCGCACCGAGGAGGGGCGCTTCCGGCTGGACTACGGACGGCTCGGCGACAGGGAACCGCACACCGTCTATCCCCAGCACGAACTGGTCACCGATCTGCTGGCACGGTTCCTCGACGCCGGGGGGCGGATCCGGTTCGACACCGAGGCGGTCGCCGTGTCCGACGCGGACGGCCCGACGCCCGCGGTGACCGTACGGGAGGCGGACGGGCGTCCCGGGCGGTGGCGGGCCCGGTACGTCGCCGCCTGCGACGGCCGTCACGGGGCGGGACGCCGCTCGCTCCCGCCCGGCTCGGTCCGCCGCTACCACCGTGACCACGGGGTGTCCTGGCTGGGGCTGCTCGCCGAGGCACCGCCGAGCCTGGACGCCGTCGGCTACGCGCTCCACCCGCGCGGATTCGCCGGTCACATGGCCCGCTCGGCCGAGATCACCCGCTACTACCTGCAGTGCGAACGCGGAACCCCGGCCGGTGCGTGGAGCGAGGACGCCATCTGGGACGAACTCGACCTGCGGATGCGCTCGACCGAGTACGGGCCCCTGCGGCGCGGCCGCGTCGTCCAGCGCGCCGTCGTCGACCTACGGTCCGACGTGCTCGAACCGCTGCGCCACGGTGCGCTCTTCCTGGTGGGCGACGCGGCCGGGCTGATCAGCCCCTCGGCCGCCAAGGGCGCGAACCTCGCGGTGCTGGAGGCCGAGATCCTGGCCCACGCCCTGACCACCGCCCTGACCCAGGGCGACCCCGGACCGCTCGCCGGCTACTCGGACCGGTGCCTGTCTCACATCTGGCGTGCGCAGGAGTTCTCCCACTGGATGATCCGCCTCCTGCACGACGACCCGGGTTCCCCGAATCCCTCTGGTCCCTCGGGTGCATCGGGTGCATCGGGTGCCTCGGGTCCCTCGGATTCCGAGGGTGCCCCTCCCTTCCAGGAGCGCCTGCGCCGGGCCCGGATCGCCTCGTTGCGTGGCTCCCGCGCCCAACAGGACTGGTTCGCCGTGAACTACGTCGGCATCTGACCGGCGCTCACCTCTCCCTCCCTCTTCCCCGGGCCCGGCCCGGGGGCCTGCCCGTGCCCGAGCGACACGCTCCGACGGCGGGCAGCGGTTTCCTCCTTTCTGACACGGACAGGGAATGCACTCCGAATCTCCCTTCACCATGCCCACGCCCATGCCCATGCCGGCGCGCACGCCCGCGCGCACGCCCGCCCCCGTGACGGTGCACGCCGGCGACGACGCGGCGCGGCTGAGCGCGACAGCCGCGTTCGTCCGCGAGCAGGACACCTCCGTCCTGCTCTCGCGCGTGCTGCCCGGCCTCGACGGACCCGAACTGCGGGCCATGACGGACCGGTGCGGCTTCGCGCACGCCGCCGTGCTGGTGTTCCCGCCCGACGAGCACACCCTGCGGACGGAGCTGGCGGCGTGCGGGCTGCCCGCCGACGCGAAGGCGCTGCCCAGCGTCGTCGTCCGTGAACGCCTCGCCGCGCGCCACGACCGCGATCCCGCGGATCTTGACGTAAGGATTCTCCGCCCGCTGGTCCGTGGCCCCGCCGGAGAACCCCGCGCGGTCGAGGTGTTCGCCCTGACCGTGCCACCGGGATCGGCGCTGTCCGGGATCGCCGTCGACGAACGCCGCCTGGAACGCGAGGCGCACCTCGCCTTCGACGTCGCGCGGCCCGACCCGCTGGTGCTGCGCGGGTTGCTGGCCGGCTTCGCCCGGCACGGCGCGGTCGCCGACGGCGGCGGCTACAACCCGCACGAGGACGGCACCGTGTTCTACTTCACCGCCCCCGCCGGCACGAAGACGGCGTACCGGCGCGTGGAGCTGTACGCGAGCGGCGACCACCGGGACGTACTCGGCGAACACCTCGGCCGCCCCCTGCCCGAAGGGCCCCCGCGCCAGCCGGGCGATCCGCAGGCGGCGGAAACGCTCCTGCGTCTGCTGACCGGCGCCTGGACCACCCAGGCCCTCGCGGCGTGCGCGGAACTGCGGCTGCCGGAGGCCCTGGACCGCCACACCGGGACCCAGATCCCGGAGCTGGCCCGGACCGTGGACGCCCACCCGGAGAGCCTGGCGACCCTGCTGCGGTACCTCGCCATGCTGGGCGTGGTCGCCGAGGGCCCGGACGGATTCCGGCTCACCGGCGTCGGCGCGCTCCTCGCCGCGGACGTCCCCGGCTCGATGCGACCGCTCGCGCTGATGTACGGCGGACCGTTCTACCAGTCCTTCGCGCACCTCGCCCACACCGTACGCAGCGGACAACCGGCCTTCGAGCACCTCTACGGAGAGAACCACTTCGACCACTTCGCCCGTGACCCCGAACTCGCCGCCCTCTTCGACCGGTCCATGGTGTCGAGCGCCCCGCTCTTCGACGCGCTCCCCTCGCACCCGGTCCTCACCGCCGCCGCCGGCGCCCCCGGCCGTCCGCGCACCGTCGTCGACATCGCCGGCGGCACCGGGGAACTCCTCGGCCGCATCCTGACCGCACACCCCACCCTGCGCGGCACCCTCCTCGAACGCCCCCAGGTCCTGGCGGCGGCACGCGCGCACCTGGCCGCCACCGGCGCGGGCGACCGATGCGCCTACCGGGCCGGGGACTTCGCGGACGTACCGACGGGCGGCGACGTCTACGTCCTCTCCCGCGTCCTGCACGACTGGGACGACGAGCGGTGCCGGAGCATCCTGCGCCACTGCGCCGACGCCATGCCCCCGCACGCGGACCTGCTGGTCGTCGAACGCCTCCTGCCGGCCGACGGCGGCTTCTCGCTCGCCACCGCGTGGGACCTCCACATGATGTGCAACACCGGCGGCCGCGAGCGGACCTCCGCCCATTACGCCCGGCTGTTCGAGGACTGCGGCCTCACGCTCGTCGGCCACACCCCGCTCGCCCTCGGGGCCCACACGCTCCACGCCCGCAGAGCCTGACACGCCGGCCCCGCCTGGAGGGGCCCACCCTCCAGGCCGGGGCGCCGGTTCCCGACAGGCCCGTTGACCGGAGCGCCGCGGGCCTGGAGACTGCAGCGGCCGTCCGTCCACGCCTCCGCCCGTCGCGCACCGGGAGGGACATGACCACGCCGCTGCTGCACCGGCGCTGCCCGGGGCTCGCACGCACGCTGCCGTTCCTCCGGCTCGGGGACGGCCCGACGCCCGTGCGCGAGCTCACCGGGACCACCCGTGACGACCTGTGGTGCAAGGACGAGAGCGGGTACGGCTCCGGGGGCTGGGGCGGCAACAAGGTGCGCAAGCTGGAATGGCTGCTGCCCGAGGTGCGCCGGCACGGGGCGCGCACCCTCCTGACCGTCGGCGCGACCGGGACCAACTGGGGTCTGGCGGCGACGCTGTACGCGCGCGAACTCGGCATCGACACCGTCCTCGCGCTCATCGACCAGCCCGAGGACGAGCACGTGCGCGAGCAGCTGCGCAGGTTGCGGCTGTCCGGCGCGACCCTGCACCTCACCCGGGGCAAGTGGCGGACGATCGCGAGCGCACCGTGGCTGTTCCTGCGTCACACGCGCGGATCGAGGCTCCCGTACTACCTTCCCGCCGGCGGCTCCGCCCCGATCGGCGTGCTCGGCTACGTCGAGGCGGGACTGGAACTCGGGGCACAGGTGGCCGCGGGCGAACTGCCGGAGCCCCGGCACGTCGTCACCGCCGTGGGCTCGGGCGGCACCGCCGCGGGTCTGGCGCTGGGCTGCGCGCTGGCCGGGCTGCGGTCGCGGGTGCTCGGGGTGGTGGTCAACGACACGCTGCCGCTCGCCACGAGCGATCTGATCAGGCTCGCCGGCCGGGCCGCGGGCGTCCTGCGCGAGCGCGGAGCGGTCCTCGACGTCCCGCCGCTGCGGCTCGCGTCGACCCGAGACCACCTGGGCGGCGGATACGGACACCCGACACCCGGAGCGACCGCTGCCGCGGGCGTGGCCGAGGGCGCCGGACTGCGGCTGGATCCCGTGTACACCGCCAAGGCGTTCGCCGCCGCGCTGACGCCCGCCCTGGAGGGCCCGGTGCTGTTCCTGAACACCTACGGCCCGCGGGAGTGAAGGCGACCCGCCTGCCCACGAGGCCGAGTGGGGGTACGCGGCCCGCGGCGGACTCGAGCAGCGCCGCTACCCGTGGGGTGACGAACTCACCCCCGACAGCTCGACCGGCAACATCGGCTTCCGCGTGGCGGCCGATCCCGTGCAGCACCGTCCGCCCGCATGTCGGAGGCCGTTTCCGAGAGTCCGGAGACGGCCTCCGGCGTTGCCGCGGGCGCGGGACGCCGGTCCGCTGTGACGCCGTTCCTCAGGTGCCGGATGCCAGGTGCCAGGCACCCGGCAGCCGGGCGGGGAGCTGTCCGGGCGGTCATGTACACAGCGGCGGCGGTCAGCCGTCCCGTTGCGGGAGTGCCCGGCGCGTGGGGTAGAACGTCCGGATGGACGCCACCGTGCTCGAGCAGATGCTGGACGAGATGTCCGGGAAACCCGTCGTGCGCCACGGGTACACCCGTCACCTGCGTGACTACGAGGTCGTCGTCCGCGTGACGGCGGACCCGGACGCGCAGGGCGAGCCGACCTACCGCCGGTACCTGTTCCGGCACTGTGTCGGGGCCCGGTGCCTGACCTCGGTGCCGGCCGCGACGTGGAAGCGTGCCCTGGACGACGGCATGACCGACCAGGACGCCGACGCGGAGCCCGAGGGATCCGCCTGGGCGGTGGCCCGGCATCGCTCCCCCTGCGCAGAGGTGCCTCCGCCGTCCCAGGCGGCCCGTCGCTGGTCGCAGGCCCTGGGCATCGACTTCCACGACGTCTTCCTCAGGACCGACGTCTACCGACTGAACCTGCTCTTCTCCGAACTGCACGTGACCGAGGTCGCGCGGGCCGATCTCGACGAGGCCCGGTGACATGACCGGCCGGACGTCGTCCCGGGGGTGTCGTCCCTAGCCGACCCGGCCCCGCTCGTGGGGGATCTTCTCGCCGGCCTCGACCGCGACGGGCAGTCGGTTCTCGGCCGGCGGCAGCGGGCAGGTCGCGAAGTCGGTGTAGGCGCAGGGCAGGTTGGTGGCGCGGTTGAAGTCGAGCACCACCGTCCCGTCCGGCCCCGGCGCGGCCACCGCGAGCTGCCGGTTGGCCGCGTACGTGGTGACCCCCGAGGTCTCGTCGGTGAACAGCACCGAGAGGCTCCCGGGCGCGTGCCCGTTGAACGCGGTCAGGCTCAACTCCCGCCCCTCCAGGCGGAACACGACGCGGCCCGGCGCGTCGTACACGTGCCGAAGGCCCTCCACCGCCGCACCCACCGTGGTCGGCCGCGGCTCGTCGAAGGCCTCGTACCGGCCCGTGACCACCCAGCGGGGATCAGGCGCGTACGCGGGCGTCCCGGTGAATGCCGTCCGCAGCGGGTGGGCCGGGTGCCGCGGCCGGAGGACGTCGTGGCCGCCGCGCTTGGCGACCTCGATCACGGTGTCCCCCCAGACGACGTCGACGCCGCCGCGCTCCGGAACGGGGCCGAAGACGTGCTTCCCACGCACCGTCACCCCGTCGACGACGAGTTCGGTCTCCTCGTCGAGCTCCACGACGACCCCTTCGGGTCCCGTCGACCAGGTGCCGGGCGCGCCGGGGTAGGTCTGCGGCTCGTCGGAGAGCCAGTGCAGGCCGTTGATCGCGAGCCAGCCGTGCTCCGAGGCGAGCCGGGCGTCCCTGTCCCGGTGCCACGCCTCCCATTCCTCGGCGAAGTCGCGCTGACCGGGGGTGCCGGGGATGTCACTGACACTCATGTGCGTTCTCCTGCTGGTGCGGATGGTGTGGTGTGCGGAGGGTCGTGCGCCCGTCGGCCCGGACCGTCGCGAGGCCCGCAGACCCGCGGACCGGGAGACCGGCAGGCGGGGGCAGCATGACCGCGGGGCGGGACGAGGCCGTCAGGAGGCGCCAGGAAAGCCCTCGGGGGCGAGCGCGTCGGTGGCCGGACGCCGGGTCGAGGCCTCGGTCTCAGCCGGAACAGGCCATGGTCGTGACGCGCACGTAGTCCACGTGTCGACGCATCACGAGCAGGCTCATGGCTTCAGGAGAACACAACTCCGTTGATGTGCGCCAGTGTTGCCCGGATCGTGAACGACGCCGACGGGGCGGCCCGCCGCGGCGGGCCGCCCCGCCCCGAGGCCGCTCACTCCGCGCCCGTGGGGTCGGCGCGGCGGAGGGTGCGGATCGCCGGTATCACGAACAGGGCCGCGCAGCCCGCCAGGCAGGCGCCCGTCGACACCAGCAGCAGGTGTCCGGGGGAGGCCAGCGCGGTGGCCGGGCCGGCGAGGACCTGGCCGAGCGCGATCCCCGACACCGACCCGGCCAGCTCGTACGCGGTGACCCGGTTGAGCACGGCGGGCGGCGTGTGCGTCTGCACGCTGGTCGCCCACATCACCGACCAGAACGCCAGGGCACCGCCGCCGAGCACATGGCCCACCAGGAGCACCGGGAGGCCGGCCCCCAGTGCCACGCAGAGCGGCAGCGCGGTGTACAGCGCCATCGCCACCGCGCCCGCGGCCAGGGGCCGGGTCGGGCGCATCCGGAGGGCGAGCACGCCGCCGAGCACCGTTCCGATGCCGAGGAAGGAGACCGCCAGGCCGTAGGCGTTCGGGCCGAGCCGGGCGCCGACGAGCGCCGAGCCGAGGGGGACGAGCGGTCCGAAGACCAGCACGCCGTAGCCCATCCAGATGAGGATCACCGCCCACATCCAGGTGCGGGCGCGGAACTCCTGCCAGCCCTGACGCAGGTCACGACGGAGCGAACCGCCGGTGCGGACGGGGGAGCCGGTGCCGGCCGGGCCGGCGGGCGGCGCGTCCACCGGGGCGAACCGGACGAGCGCCAGGCACAGGGCGCTGAGGAGGAAGGTGCCGGCGTCGATCGCGTACACCGTGCCGGCGCCGGACAGCGCGATCAGCAGCCCCGCCAGGGCCGGACCGAGCAGGTGGGCGAGCGCGTCGGCCACCTTCAGCGTGGCATTGGCCCGCTGCGGCTCGCGGGCGACCAGCGGGACCATCCCGTTCACCCCCGGGAGGAACATCGCGACGGCCGCGCCCGCCACCGCCGCCATGGTCACCAGCAGCCACAACGGCGGCCGTCCGGCGAAGAACGCGACGGCCAGCACACCCTGGGTGAGCACCCGGACGAGGTCCGCGCCGACCATCATCCGGCGGGCGCCGAACCGGTCGGCGAACACCCCGCCGAACAGGACCAGGACGACGAAGGTCCCGGTCCAGACGCCGAGGACGAGGCCGACCCCGGCGATCCCGTACAGTCCGCCCACCGCGAGCGCGGCGGCGACGGGCATCATCGCGTCGCCGAGCAGCGAGACCGCGCGGGCCGCGAAGTAGAGAGTGAAGCGCCGGTCCCACAACGAGGGCCGGGCGGGGGTCAGGGGGGTCGGGGGATCGGTCCGGCCGGTCTGGGGCCGCGTCTGCGAGGTGGTCACCCACAGATGCTGGACTAGACCAATAGGCCACCCCCAGTGTCCTGAACGACACGATGGGGTACTTTCCCGCCATGACCCTCCGTCCGCCGCCGACGTCCCCGGTGCCGCACCGGGTCGTGGCCCTGCTGCAGCCTCCGCAGCCCACCTTCCCGCTGGCCTGCGCGAGCGAGGTGTTCGGCGGTCACGACCCGGAGGACCCCGCCCGCTACACGTTCGAGGTCTGCACCGAGCACCCCGGCCCGGTGCGGACCGAGGCCGGCTACGACATGCTCGTCACGGCCGGCCTGGAGGCGCTGGAGCACGCGGACACCGTTCTGGTCCCCGGCCGGGAGCAGCCGGCCGGCGCCGAGGTGCCCCCGGCCGTGGTCGCGGCGGTCCGCCGCGCGCACCGGCGCGGCGCACGCGTCGTCGGCCTCTGCTCGGGCGCCTTCGTGCTCGCCGCCGCCGGGCTCCTGGACGGCCGACGGGCCGCCACCCACTGGGCCCGGGCCGCCGAACTGGCCGCCCGGTTCCCGCGGGTCGGGGTCGACCCCGCGGTGCTCTACGTGGACCACGGCGACGTCGCGACCAGCGCCGGATCGGCAGCCGGCGTGGACCTCTGCCTGCACCTGGTGGGCCGCGACCAGGGTGCCGCGCACGCGATGCGGATCGCCCGTCGCATGGTGATGCCGCCGCACCGTGAGGGCTGCCAGCTCCAGTACGCCGAACTGCCCACCTCGGGCCCGGTCCCCGACTCCCTGGCCCCGCTGCTCGAGTGGCTCGCCGGACGCCTGGAGCAGCCGGTCGGCGTCGCCGAGATGGCGGCCCGCTCACAGGTCTCGCCGCGCACGCTGACCCGGCGCTTCACCGAGCAGCTGGGCATCAGTCCCGGACGCTGGCTGCTGGACCGGCGGATCGCCGCCACCCGGGCGCTGCTGGAGGAGACCGACCTGCCCGTGGAGACCATCGCGCGCCGCGTCGGCCTCTCCTCGGCCGTCAACCTGCGCCGACGCTTCCACGAAGCCCTGCACACCACGCCCGCCGCGTACCGCCGCGCCTTCCGCGCGAAGGGAGCCGGGCGGGCCGAGGGCGGCCCGGGGTGACCCGGGCCGTCACCCGGACGCCTGGAGCCCGAGCCCCGGCGCCGCCCAGACGGGGAACCAGCGCTCCAGGTCCCGTTCCATCAGGAGGTCGCCCGCGAGCAGGGCCCTGACCTGCAGTTCCAGTGTGTTGTCGCGGGCCTCGGCGCCGTCGGAGCGGGGCGCGAAGGGGTAGAACGTCCCCCGCTTGTAGAGGTAGACCAGCGCGAGGTCGTGACGGGCGCCGGGGGCGCGGAACACGGTGAGCGAGCAGAGCAGGTGCGGGCCGAAACCGGCCTCCTGGAGGAGGGTGTTGACCGCGTGCAGGTCGTTGACCAGGGTGACGAGGTCGTCGGCGGGGCGGTGGGCGGCCAGCCACGTGTAGCCGTACGCGTCGCGGCTGAACGCCACGGGAGCGGCGCCCGCGTCCTCGTCGACGTCGAGGAGGTCCCGTACCTCCTCCCTGAGCCGGGTGAAGGCCGCCCCCTCGACGCCGGCGAAGCAGACGGAGCCGGCACCGGTGGGGGTGTAGCCGGTGCCCGCCTGCAGGGTGAGCGCGGCCGCCGGCAGCGCGAAGAGGCGGTCGAGGTCGGGGCGGACCGGCCTGCTGCGCCCGAGGATGCTGTCGAGGATGCCCACGGACCTCACGCCTCGCCGAGCCGGGCCGAGATCCGGGCGAGCTGGTCGAGTCGCTGCTCCAGGGTCGGGTGCGAGGAGATCAGGCGGCTCAGGCTCACCTCGGAGGAGAAGGCGGGTGCGAACCAGAAGGCGTTGTACGGCTCGGCCTTGCGCAGATCGTTGGTCGGGATCCGGGCCATCTCGCCGCTGACCTTGGTGAGTGCGGAGGCGAGCGCGGAGGGCCGGCCGGTGAGCAGGGCGGCGGCCCGGTCGGCGGCCAGCTCGCGGTAGCGGGAGAGCACCCGGGTGAGCAGGAAGCTCATCACGTAGACGATGCCGCTGACGACGGGGACGAGGATCATGACGGCGGCCGCGTTGCTGTCCCGGCTGCGGCCGAGGCCGCTGTACAGGGCGACGCGGGTCATCATCCCGGCGAGCACGCCGAGGAACGAGGCGATGGTCATCACGGCGACGTCCCGGTGCGCCACGTGGGACATCTCGTGGGCGAGGACGCCCTCCAGCTCCTCCGGCTCCAGGCGGCGCAGCAGCCCGGTCGTGACGCACACCAGAGCCGTCTTCTCGCCGCGGCCGGTGGCGAAGGCGTTGGGCACGTCACTGTCGGCGATCGCCACCTTCGGCTTCGGCATGTCGGCCAGCGCGCAGATCCGGTCCACGGTGCCGTGCAGCCCGGGAGCCTCCTCGCGGGAGACCTCGCGCGCCCCCATCCCGAGGACGGCGATCTTGTCGCTGAACCAGAACTGCCCGACGAACAGGGCGCCGGCCACCAGCAGGACGACGGGCCAGGATCCGCGCAGCAGCACGATCAGGACGCCGACGAAGACCACGTACAGCAGCCCGATCAGGAACATCGTCGTCGTCATACGGGCCGTGAGCCCCCGGTCCGGGGCGTAGCGCGACCGCACGCGCGAGCGGGTTCTGGGCATCCGGGCACCTCTTCCCTGGCCGGCCTTCCGCCCCCCCTTCTGCAAGTGTGCTCCCGGCACACCGGGACCGGGGGCTGAGGCGGCGGATCGCGTACCCCGGGCTCGGTGACCTGCGGGCTGCCGGGGGAGAGAGGACGACGGGCCCGGTCCGGACCCGCGGGCCCGGACCGCGTCGGACCGGATCCCTGGCCGCGGGCGCGCCCCCGGCCGCGGGAAGCGTGGCCGGGGGCGCGGGCCGGAAGCCGGGGCACGTCAGGCCGCGGGCGTCCAGCGCTGGGCCGCGGAGTTCGTGCAGGTCGCGAGGGTGAGCTTCGTGCCGTTCGCCGTGCCCGACCCGACCGGGGCGAGGCAGCGCCCGCCACTGGTCACGGTCGACTGGGCCCCCGGTTGCCACCGCTGCCCGGCCGAGCCGTTGCACGGCTGGACCGTGACGGGCGTGCCGGAGCCGTCGAGACACACGCCGTCCTTGCCGGTCAGCGTTCCCGCGGCGGTGAAGGTCCAGCGCTGGTTGGCGCCGCCGTGGCACGTGTACAGCGTGGGTTCGGTGCCCGGCGCCGTCGCGCCGTAGGAAAGATCCAGGCACGTGGCGGACGCCCCGTTGACCAGCGTGGCGTTCGACGGGAGCGGGGTGGCGGTGCCGGTCGCCGAGATCTCGGCCGCACTGCTCCACGGGCCGCTGTCGCCCGCCTCGGACAGGGCCTTCAGGCGCAGGTAGCGGCCCGTCCGCGGAGCGAAGGAGACCTTCTTCTCCGTGGCGTTGTCGGCCCAGGTCCCGGTCGCCGCGGGGCTGCCCCAACTCCCCGTCGTGTCGGACACGTAGACCTCGTACGACCCGATGTGGCCGTTGCTCCCGCCGTCCTGGCGCGGCAGGTACGACAGGCTGTCGACGTCGTAGCGCGCCCCGAGGTCGATCTGCACCTCGTGGGGGAGCTGGGCCGCCGTGCCGCCCGAGTAGGCGGTGTGCCACTTCGTGGCGGGGTCGCCGTCGATGGCGTTGACGGCGGCCCCGTTCTCGGACCTGGTCTCCTCGCTGTCGGCGTAGGCGATCTTCCAGGCGCTCCTGGAGATCGGCGTCCCGGTCGAGGGCACCGGGGCGGCCGGGAGGAGCACCACTCCGGAGGCGGTGACGGTGAACGCCGCGGACTTCGGGCCGGTCTTGATCCATACGGTGCCAGACCGGTCGGCCGGGTCGAAGAACCAGCCGCTGGTCGCGGCGTCGTACGCGGTCTTCGAGGCCAGCGCGGGCAGGGACGCGCCGTCGGCGGTGACGGCCGTCGGGGCGCCGGCCGCGTGGACGGTGAACTCGTAGCCACGGGACGCGGGCTTGCCGGTGTAGGTGCCGGTGCTCGCGCCGACGGCGATGCGGACGTCACCGGTGCCGGAGCCGGGGGCGGTGACGTCGACCTTCTGCTCGGCGTAGGCCCCGGTCCGGTACTGGCGGGTGATGCCGTCGTCCTCGTACAGCGTGAAGGTGGAGTTGCCGCGCGGGTACACGTCGTACGTGAGCGTGGAGACCGGCTTCTCGCCCGTGTAGTTCATCTGCGGCCACATCGGCACGATGCCGCCGCCCCTGACGAACATCGGCAGCGTGTCGAGCGGGGCGGCGTACCCGTTGAGCCAGCCGGGTCCGCTGTACGTCCTCCCGGTCCAGTAGTCGGTCCAGGTGCCGGCCGGGAGGTAGATGCCGTTCCGCGTCGTCGTGTCCGTCACGACCGGGGCCACGAGGAGCGAGTCGCCCGACATGAACTGCCCGCTCGTCTGGTTGCCGCGGGCGACCGGGTCGTCCGGGTACTCCAGGACCATGGCCCGCAGGCTCGGCGTTCCGGTCTCGCCGGCGATCCGGCTCATGGTGTACAGGTACGGCATCAGCCGCATCTTCAGCTTGAGGTACTTGCGGTTGATGGACAGGTACGGCTCGGCGAAGCGCCAGGGCTGCTTGTCCTGGTACCCGGCGGACGGGTTGGTCGCGCCCCAGCCGGACATGGTCATGAAGACGGGGGTCAAGGCCTTCCACTGGAGGTCGCGGACGTAGGTCTTGGGGCTGCCCTGGAAGATGCCGTCGACGTCTCCCGAGGCGTAGTTGAGGCCGGAGAGGCCGGCGCCGGTGACGGCGGGGACGTGCCAGCGCATGGCGTCCCAGGTGCCGGGGGTGTCGCCGGTCCAGACGACGGCGTTGCGCTGGGTGCCGGCCCAGCCGTCGACGGTCCACACGTAGCGGCGGGCGTCGGAGTTCTTCTCGATGCCGTCGACCGCCTGCTGGACTCCGTCGAAGGCGTACTTGTAGCCGCCGCCGATCCAGGCGACGTCGGTCTTGACCCCGCGCGAGCCGGAGGTGCCGACCTCGTCACCGATGTTCGCCAGGCCGGTCGAGGTCCACAGGCCGGTCTGGAAGCCCTTCGCCTTGAGGGCGTCGACCGTGCTCTTGAGGGGGGCGGTGTAGCCGCATCCGTAGCCGTCGTTCGGCAGGAACCACCCCGAGGGCATGTCGGCGGCGCGCGCGTCGGCGGCGTAGCCGACCACGTCGGGAGTGGTCTGGTGGCGCAGCCGGCCGTGGTCGCCGGTGTAGTCGGGGTTGGAGGCGTTCCAGCAGTCGGCGTTGCCCAGCTCGAATCCCCACTGCGGGGCGAGGAACGGCTTGCCGCTCACGTCCGTGTAGGCGTCGAGGACGCCCTTGAGGGAGTCCTCGACGAAGTACCAGGCGTCGAACCGGCTCTCGTTGTGCGTGAAGGTGCCGGGGGCGCCGAAGGTGTAGCTGCCGGGGGCCCAGGTGTTGCGCATGACGCCGTAGTTGTTGGTCGACATGTAGAACGGCGCCGGGCTGGCGTTGTGGTTCTCCAGCCACTTGTTGCTGCCGGAGATCGGTACGGTCTTGCCGCGCAGGGCCCACTCGCCGAGCCGGAGTCCGGTGCCGTAGAACTGCTCGTCGGCCCCCTGGGCGAGGTACTGGCTGGTCTGACTGCCCGTCCACGACAGCGGCTGGGACTCGGCCCAGACCAGGGTGGTGTCGTCGGCGCGGTAGACGGAGAAGCGGAGCGGGGACTTGTTCACCCGGATGTTCAGCGCCGGGGTGGTGATCCGGAAGTACGTCCCGGCGTCCGTGACGTTCGCCGTCACCGGGCCGAAGTCGGTGTCGATCGCGAGGGCGTTGCCCGCCGGGTCGTCGGTGAAGCCGCCGTCGGGCGAGAGCCAGATGCGGAAGATGTCCTGGCGGGCGACGGTGATCCGGGCCTTCGCCGCGGTCGACGTGGTGACCGTGAAGGTGTTCCCCGACCGGCTGACGCCGGTGGCGTCACCGGCCGTCGCCGCGGCCGCCGGCGAGACCGGGCCGGCGACGGCGATCACCGCCGCCATGAGGGCGACGACCAGGGCCAGGAGGGCCGGTCGCCTGCCTCTGCTCCGTCCCGAACCCCGCCCCGAACCCCGTCCCGAACCCCGTCCCGAACCCCGTCCCGAACCCCGTCCCGAACCCCGTCCCGAACCCCGTCCCGAACCCCGTGCCGAAGAACGTTCTCGCATCACCGCCGCCTTTCGCGCGCCGACATTGCCGAGTGGTCCGCGACATGACAGCAGCCCCGCTGGGTGACGTCAAGTGAGCGATATTGCCTTCGCGTAATCAAAAACAATCAGCACTGTGCGCGAAGTTCGCGGCGTCGGGCAGCGTGGAGGCGGTGCCCCCCGTCCGTCGGGCGCTCAGACGCAGTGGACGTCGACGCCCTGGGCGGTCAGCTGCTCCACCAGCTCGTCGGGGGCGTCGTGGTCCGTGACCAGGACGTCGATCTCGGCGATCGTGCAGACCCGGGCGAAGGCCCGCTGTCCCAGCTTGGTCGAGTCGGCGACCACGATCACCTTCTCCGCCCGCTCGGCCATGGCCCGGTTGGCGCTGGCCTCGCCCTCGTCGTGGGTCGCGGCGCCGAAGCGCGGATCGACGGCGTTGATGCCGAGGATCGCGTAGTCGAGCGACAGGCCCTGGAGCATGGCCGTGGCGAGCGGACCGGTCAGCTCGTACGACTGGGGGCGGGCGACCCCGCCGGTCACCACGGTCTTCACGTACGGGCGCACGGCCAGCTCGTTGGCGATGTTCACGGCGTTGGTCACGATCGTCAACGCCGTGGCTCCGCCGTGCTCGGCCAGGTCGGAGCGGGTGGCCAGCTCCCGCGCCACCTCCGAGGTCGTGGTCCCGCCGTTGAGGCCGACGACCGCGCCGGGCGGGATGAGCGCGGCGGCGGCGCGCGCGATGCGCTGCTTCTCGTCCGCCTTGCGCGCGGTCTTGTAGCGCAGCGGCAGGTCGTAGGTCACGCCGGAGAGCACGGCGCCGCCCCGGGTCCGCGTGAGCAGCTGCTGGCGGGACAGTTCCTCCAGGTCGCGGCGGATCGTCGCGGGGGAGACGTCGAGCAGTTCGGCAGCCTCGCCGACCTCGATGCTGCCGCGCTCGCCCAGCGCGTCGAGCAGTCGCGTCCACCGCTCGTGCGTGCTCATCACCGTTCTCCTCGCCTCGCCGTCGTCCGGGAGCCGAGCGTATCCCCTTCCGACCGCCGGGTGATTGTTGCTGCGCACTCTTGCTCAAAGCTGAGTACTAGACCTATAAAAGAAGCATCTCCAATCACCGGTCGGGTGGGACCCGGCCGCACCGTTCCTCTGGCCTCTGGGAGGCACCCGTGAGTCACGTCGCAGTGGAAATCGCCGACCAGCCCTCGTGCTGGCGCCGAGCGCTCCAGGAACGCCCGGCCGGACTGCCCGAGGCGGGCGAGCGGGTCGCGGTCGTCGGCTGCGGCACCTCGCTCTACATGGCGCAGGCCTACGCCGTGCTGCGCGAGTCGGCCGGTCTCGGCGAGACCGACGCCTTCGCCGCCTCCGACTTCCCGGCCGCACGCCGCTACGACCGGGTGCTCGCCATCACCCGGTCCGGCACCACGACCGAAGTCCTCGAAGCGCTGCGGAAGGCCGCCGGCACCGCGACGACGGCGCTCACCGGGGACCTCGACACCCCCGTCCGGACCGCGGCCCGGAACGTCGTGGACCTGTCCTTCGCCGACGAACGCTCCGTCGTGCAGACCCGCTTCGCCACGACCGCGCTGCTCCTGCTGCGAGCGAGCCTCGGGACCGTACCGACGGACCTCGCGGAGCAGGCCGAGCACGCGCTGGCCTCCCAACTCCCCGACGAGCTGCTGAGCGCCCGCCAGTTCACCTTCCTCGGCACCGGCTGGACGACCGGCCTCGCACACGAGGCGGCGCTCAAGCTGCGCGAGGCGTCCGGCTCGTGGACGGAGTCGTACCCGGCCATGGAGTACCGGCACGGCCCGATCAGTGTCAGCGCCCCCGGCGGCGTCGTGTGGTTCTTCGGCGAACCGCCCGCCGGCCTCGCCGACCAGGTCCGCGCGACCGGCGCGTACGTCGTGACGTCCCCCGGCGACCCCCTGGCCGACCTGATCCGGGCCCAGCGCCTGGCGGTCTCGCTCGCCGAGCGCCGCGGCCTCGACCCGGACGCCCCGCGCAACCTCACCCGCTCCATCGTCCTGACCGGCTCGTGAACGCCGTCGCGCCCCTCGTGGGGCCCGTCACGGGCACGGTGGTCTCGCTGGACGTCGGCGGCACGTACATCAAGGGGGGCGTCCTCACCGACGGCTCCACCGCCCTGACGCACACCGAGCGCTGGGACACCCGCGCCGACCGGGGACCGGAGGCGGTCCTGGAGACCGTCCTCACCTGCGCCGAACAACTCGTGGAACGCCACCCGGACGCGGCGGCGGCCGGGATCGCCGTACCCGGAATCGTCGACGAGGAGTCGGGACTCGCCGTCATGGCCGCCAACCTCGGCTGGCGCGGCGTTCCCGTCCAGGACTGGCTGGCCGAACACCTCGCCCTGCCCGTCGCGTTCGGTCACGACGTCCGCGCCGGCGGCCTCGCCGAGGCCCGGGAGGGCGCCGGCCGGGGCTGCGCCGACTTCCTCTTCGTGCCGGTCGGTACGGGCATCGCCGCCGCGGTGGTCAGCCGGGGCCGGGCGCTCACCGGCGCCCACGGCGGGGCGGGCGAGCTCGGGCACGTGACCGTCCGTCCCGGTGGCGACCGTTGCCGCTGCGGCGGCCGCGGCTGCCTGGAGACGGTCGCGTCGGCCGCCGCCGTCGCCCGCCGGTACACCCGCGCCACCGGCCGGCACGGCATCACCGCCCAGGACGTGCAGCGGCGCGCCGACAGCGGGGACGCGGTGGCCGCGGGCATCTGGGCCGAGGCGATCGAAGCGCTCGCCGACGCCCTGACCGTCGCCGTCACCCTGTACGACCCCGAGCGCATCGTCATCGGCGGCGGCCTCGCCGGTGCGGGCGAGGCCTGGCTGACCCGGCTGCGCGAGGCCCTCGGACAGCGCCTCACCTTCCAGGCGGTACCGGAGATCAGGGAGGCCCTGCTGGGCGACCGGGCGGGTTGCGTGGGTGCGGCCCTCCTGGCGCGCGACCTGCTGGAACGCGGGCTTCCCGAGGGGGACCTCCTGACCCCCGGCCTGCGACGTCGCACCCCCGCGCAGCGCGCCCTCCCCGCGCGAGAGCGCGAGGCGCGACAGCGTCCGCAGGAGGGACGAGCGGCGCGCGAACTTCCGTCACGTGGCCTTTCGCCACGCGCCGCTCCGGCACGGGCCCTTCCGGCGCGCGGGTTCGTGGTGCGCGAGCTCGTGGTGCGCGAGCGCACGGCGCGAGAGCCCTCGGAGGGGGACCGTGCGGCCCGCGCACTCCCGGCCCGCGCACTCCCGTCCCCCGCCCGGCCGCGGCCGGTTCGTCCGGCCCCGCCGTCCACCGACGCCTCCGACGACGGGTGGACGCACATCCCGGGACCTCTCACCCCTCCTCGATGAAGGAACGGTCATGCCCCTCACAGGAACGGGCGAACTCGTCACGCCCGCCGCGCGCGCCGGCCACGGCGTGGGCGCCTTCAACGTCATCCAACTGGAACACGCCCAGGCGATCGTGGCGGGCGCCGAGGCCGCCGGCGCACCGGTGATCCTCCAGATCAGCGAGAACGCCGCCCGCTATCACGGGGGGCTGGCCGCGATCGGCCTGGCGACGCTGGAAGTGGCCCGAAGGGCCCGCGTACCCGTCGCCGTCCACCTCGACCACGCGACCTCCGAGGACCTGGTGCGCGAGGCCGTCGAGCTGGGCTTCACCTCGGTCATGTACGACGCCTCCACACTGCCGTACGAGGAGAACGTCCGCGCCACCGCGGCGATCACGGCGCACTGTCACGGCGCAGGGGTGTGGCTGGAGGCCGAACTGGGCGAGGTCGGCGGGAAGGACGGCGTGCATGCCCCGGGCGCCCGCACCGACCCGGCCGAGGCCGCCACCTTCGTCAGGGCCACGGGAGTGGACGCTCTCGCGGTGGCGGTCGGCACCTCCCACGCGATGCTCACCAGGACCGCGGCCCTCGACCTGGCCCTCGTGGCTGCCCTGCGCGCCGCCGTCCCGGTCCCGCTCGTCCTGCACGGCTCCTCGGGCGTCGCGGACCCCCACCTCTCGGCCGCGGTCGACCACGGCATCACCAAGGTCAACATCGCCACGCACCTGAACCGGGTCTTCACCACCGCCGCCCGTGCGGCCCTCGCGGCCGACCCGGACCTCGTCGACACCCGTCGCTATCTCGGAGCGGGACGCACGGCGACGGCGGCCGAGGTGACCCGCCTGCTCGCCGTCCTGAAGGCGGCCTCGGACGCGCGGCGGGCGCGCGTCTGAGGCCGCCTGCCCTCGTGGCCGCCGGGCAGGGCGTCTGCCCGGCGGCCACGGCTCAGGCCGCCGCAGGGGTGTAGTGGGCGGCGTCGTCGCCCTCGATGACGTGGCTGAGCGTGCCGTCGACACCGGCCGGGACGTCGCCCGCGACGGTCACCCGGTGCAGCAGGCGCGGCAGGTCGCCGTAGTCGTCGGGGGCGTAGTGCTGGGTGATGCGGTTGTCGAACAGGACGAGGTCGCCCGGCTGCCAGACCACCCGCACGATGTTCTCGGGCCGCGTGACGTACGACTGGAAGATGCGCAGCAGGTCACGGGATTCGGCGGGGCCGAGACCCACGATGCTCTGGGCGAAGCCGCCGATGAACAGCCCGCGCTCCCCGGTCTCCGGGTGGACCCGGACGACCGGGTGGGCGGTGCGGTACTTCCGGGAGACGAACTGCCTGCGGTGCTCGGCCGCCTTCTCGCTCTTCGGGGCGGCGTAGTCGTGGTCGTTGCTGTGCACCGCCCACAGCTTGTCGGCCAGCTCACGGAGCGGGTCGGGCAGGTCCCGGTAGGCGGCGCCCGAGTGGGCGATCAGCGTGTTGCCCCCGTAGGGCGGGACCACGATGCTGCGCAGCGTGGACGCCTTCGGGGGCGTACGGACGAAGGTGACGTCCGTGTGCCACTGGTTGGCGCGGATGCCCTCGTCCCCGTCGACGGGCAGGATCTGGGGCCGGCCGTCGAGGGACGGCACGGTCGGGTGCGCGGTGGTGAGCTCGCCGAAGAGGGAGGCGAAGCGGAGCTGGCCCTCCTCGTCCAGCCGCTGGTCGCGGAAGACGAGCGCCTTGTGCTCCAGGAGCGCGGAGTTGATCTCGGTGACGACGGCGGGGTCGAGGTCGGTGCGGAGGTCCGCGCCGAGGATCTCCGCGCCGATACGGCCGCCGATCCTGCGGACGTCGAAGCCGGTGCCGGTGGTCATGAGCGGTCCTTTCGAGAGGTGGTCACGAGGTGGGTCAGGAACTGGGAGCGGTCAGGAACACGGTCATGCGGGCCGCCCCTCGGCGACGGCCGCCGCGGCCGGCCGGTTGGCGGGGCGGGCCAGACCGTAGTGCTCGCGCAGGGTGCGACCGGTGTACTCGGTCCGGAACAGGCCCCGGCGCTGCAGGATCGGTACGACCTGGTCGACGAAGTCCTCCAGTCCGCTCGGCAGCAGCGGCGGCATGATGTTGAAGCCGTCGGCGGCGCCCTCGGTGAACCACACCTCGAGCTCGTCGGCGATCTGCTCGGGAGTGCCGGCGAAGACGCGGTGACCGCGGCCGCTGCCGAGGCGGGCGATGAGTTGGCGCACGGTCAGGCCCTCGCGGCGGGCCAGGTCCGCGACGAGGGTGAAGCGGCTCTTGTTGCCGTTGATGTCCCGTTCCTCGGGAAGTTCCGGCAGCGGGCCGTCCAGCGGGAGCCCCGTCAGATCGACGCCGAGCATGCCGGACAGCTGGGCGAGCCCGTACTCGGGTATCTGCAGCTCCGTCAGCTCCCGCTCCAGCGCGCGTGCCTCCGTTTCGGTCGAGCCGATGACGGGGGCGATGCCGGGCAGCACCAGCAGCTGGTTCTCGTCGCGGCCGTACCGGGGGAGCCGGGCCTTGAGGTCCTTGGCGAAGGCCTGCCCGTCGGCGAGGGTCTGCTGCGCGGTGAAGACGGCCTCGGCGTACTGCGCGGCGAACTCCTTGCCGTCCTCCGACGAGCCGGCCTGCACCAGCAGCGGGTGGCCCTGCGGACCGCGCGGGACGTTCAGCGGGCCCTGCACCCCGAAGTGCTCCCCGCGGTGCTCGATCGCCCGCACCCGGTCGGTGTCCGCGTAGACACCGCGCTCACGGTCGAGCAGGATCGCGTCGTCCTCCCAGCTGTCCCACAGCTTGGTGGCCACCTCGACGAACTCCCGGGCCCGCTCGTAGCGGAGCCGGTGGTCCAGGTGCTCGTCCTGGCCGAAGTTGCGGGCCTCGGCGACGGTGCCGGAGGTGACGATGTTCCAGCCGGCCCGGCCGCCGCTGATGTGGTCCAGCGAGGCGAACTTGCGAGCGGTGTGGAAGGGCTCGTTGAAGGTGGTGGAGACGGTGGCGATCAGACCGACGTGCTCGGTGACCGCCGCCAGCGCGGACAGCAGGGTGAGCGGTTCGAAGCCGCCGAGCGCGTTGTGGCGGGCGTTCCCCCACAGGGCGAGACCGTCGGCGAGGAACACCGAGTCGAGCAGCCCGCGCTCGGCGGTCTGCGCGAGCTGCTGGAAGTAGCGCAGGTCGGTGACCCGTTCGGGCTGGGTGCTGGGGTGGCGCCAGGCGGCGTCGTGGTGGCCGGCGTTCATCAGGAAGGCGTTGAGATGCAGTCGGCGGGGGCTGGTCGCGGTCATGGGGTTCCTCGGATCGGAGGCGGTGGGACGATCGGGGACTGCGCGGGGGAGGTCGGCCGGTCCTCAGTCGCCGGCGGACACGCGCCAGGAACTGAGCCGGCGCTCCAGGGCCACCAGGAGCTGGTTGACGGCCACGCCGATGGCGGAGATCGTGATGATGCCCGCGTACATCTGCGGGATCGCGAAGTTGTACTGCGAGGCGTTGATCAGATAGCCGAGCCCCGCCTTGGCGCCGATCATCTCGGCGGCGACCAGCACCAGGATGGAAACCGATCCGGCCAGCCGGATGCCGGTGAAGATCACCGGCACGGCGGACGGCAGGATGACCTTCTGGAAGAGCCGGGGTGCGGACAGGTCCATCGACTTCGCGAGCTTCAGCAGCGTGGGGTCGACATGGCGCACGGCGCTGATCGTGTTGAGCAGGATGGGCCAGGAGCACGCGTACAGCACGATGGAGACCTTCGAGGTCTCCCCGATGCCCAGCAGCAGGACGAAGACCGGCAGCAGGGCCAGTGCGGCGGTGTTGCGGAAGACTTCGAGCAGCGGATTGAGCAGATCGGCGACGGGTCGGTACCAGCCGATCAGCAGCCCGAGGGGTACGGCGAGGGCCAGGGCCAGCCCGAACCCGGTGAACGAGCGCATCAGGCTGGCGTACGTGTTGTCGGCGAGCTGCCCGTCGGCCGCGAGGGCCCACCAGGCGACGGCGACCTCGCTGAACGGGGGCAGGAAGGTCCGGTCGACCAGCCCGAGCCGCGGTGCGGTCTCCCACAGCACCAGCAGGGCCGCGATGGCCGCGGACTTGGTGGCGCCGGTCGCCAGGAGGGACGACAGCCGGAGGAGCACCCGGCGGGTGCGGGACGCCCGGGAATCCGCCGGGAGGGCCTGCGCCGGCGCCGGAGCGGGGACGGGGGAGGAGGGGGCAGGGGTGTCCTCGGCGAGGCCCGCCGGGGCCGGCGGGGGAGTCTTCTCGGTGATGACGGCGGTGGTGGTGGCGCCGGTGGTGGTCTCGGTGGCGGTCTCGGCGGTGGCCGCGCCCGTGGCGGCGGCGGCCGCGACGGCGGTCGCGGTGGTGCGGGCCGTCAGGCTCATGCGGATGCCTCCTGCCTCTCCAGCTGCTGGGCCAGGGCCACCTCGTCGTGCAGCAGTGACCAGATCTCGTGCCGGTGGCGTGCGAACTCGGGAGTGGAGCGGAGGTCGTCCGTGCCGGCGCGGGAGCCGAGGGCGACCGGCACGACCCGCTTGATCCGGCCCGGCCTGGACGTCATGACGGCGACGCGCTGTCCCAGGTAGACGGCTTCGTCGATGCTGTGCGTGATGAACACGACCGTCTTTCCGGTGCGTTGCCAGATGCGGAGCAGCTCGTCCTGCAGCGACTCCCGGGTCTGGGCGTCCAGCGCGGCGAACGGCTCGTCCATGAGCAGGACGTCCGGGTCGTAGGCCAGGCTGCGGGCGATCGCCACCCGTTGCCGCATCCCGCCCGACAGCTCGTGCGGATGACGGTCCTCGAACCCGGAGAGGCCGACGAGGTCGAGGAACTCCTTTGCCCTTACGGCCCGTTCGCGGCGCGGTACGCCGGTGGCCTCCAGGCCGAACTCGACGTTCCCCTGTGCCGTGCGCCAGGGCAGCAGCGCGTACTGCTGGAAGACGATGCCGCGGTCGAGACCGGGGCCCGTGACGGGCTCGCCGTCCAGCAGGATCCGGCCACCGGTCGGCCGGGCGAGGCCGCCGAGCAGGTCCAGCAGCGTCGACTTTCCGCAACCGCTGGGGCCGACCAGTACGACGAGCTCGCCCGCCGCTATCTCCAGGTCGACGCCGTCGACGGCCGTGAACTCCCGGGACCCGCGAGTCCCCGAACCTCCCTTCGCCGTCGCGGCCTTGACCGTGAAGACCTTGCGTACGCCCTCGAAAACGATCTTGGGGGTGGTGGACGTCGGCATGGGGATCAGCTCCCGCTCGTCGAGGTGGAGGGGGTCGGCGAGGCGGGTGAGGCGCCGCCCTTTCCGACGGTGTTGAACGCGTTGGTGTAGAGGTCGTCCAGCGTGACCTGGCCCTTCTTGATGTCGCCGCGCTCGGCCAACCAGGCGATCCAGAGCTGGAGTTCCTTGCCCGTGATCCGTCCGGCCGGCTCGGTGACACTGTAGGAGCGCCAGTACCTGAGGGGTGCGGTGTCCTCGTTGCGTCCGCGCTTCTTCACGATCTCCGTCATCCGGGCGATGACCTCTTCGTGGGGGGTGGTGCGCGACCACTCGATCGCCCGTCCCACGGCGGTGACGAAGATCCTGGCCGTATCGGGGTTCTGCCGGAGGAAGCGGTCCGTCATCACGTAGCTGCCGGCACTGAAGGCGCCGAGCAGTCCGAAGTCCGTGAACAGCGGGCGGATCCCACCGGTCGCCAGGGCCTTGTCGCGCAGGATGCCGCCGAGCACGGCCACGTCGATCTGTCTCTGCCGCAGCGCCTGCTCGGTGTTCACCGGAGGCACCACCAGCGGCTCGACCCTCTCGGTCTCCGCCGCCGACAGACCGCCCCGCTGGAGATAGATGTCGAGCATGGCCTCCGCGTGGGCGCCGAGCGTGTTCATCCCGACCTTCTTTCCGGTCAGGTCGCGGGCGGAGCGGATCGGGCTGTCCTCGAGGACGTAGTAGCCGTTGTAGGCGTACTTGTCGGAGCCGTAGTAGCTGATGACCGCCTTGACGGGGGTCTTGTTCGCGGCCAGTTTGACGACCGCGCCGTTGAACGCGCCGCCGAAGTCCGTCTGCCCGGTGGCGGCGGACTGGATGTCCTGCGGGCCGCTGATCGTGTTGCCGACCCACTCCAGCTTCACGTCCTCCAGATAGCCGAGGTCCTGGGCCAGCTCCGGCAACGTGACCTGTCCTGCCCAGCCCTGGTAGCGCAGCGTCCTCGTCCCGCCCTTGCCGGAGTTCCCCGCAGCGCTCGTGCCGCAGCTCACGGCCACCGCGGAGAGGCCGAGCAGAGTGAGGAACTGGCGTCGGGTCGACGTCGTCGTGGTCATGGAAAGTCCTGTTCACGGTCGATGAAGCGGCTGGGGGAGTTTCTGCGGATCTCTGCCGCGCACAGGGCGGCCGACGCGGCGGCGCGTCATTTCGCCCGGAGGAAATGCGCTGCCGGAAACGGCGCATCAGGAATTCCGGGCACGGCGTGGAAGTCGTCGGCCAAGGGAGACGAGACCCGCCGGAATGCTCAGGGGAAGAGCTCGGGGTCGGTCACCGCAGTGGCACGGCGGAGAAGTCCACGGCCGAGGGGCCCGCGGCCGGGAAGAGAGCAGGGAGGAGGCGCCTGTCGGCGGTTCTACCGGCCGACGGCACAGATGGCGCTGGCTTGACGTCGCAGATCGACGTGGAGCCGCGCGGCGAGGTTATCGGACGCGCTCACGAGCAAGAGCGTTGCAGTGAAAACCGGACACGTCAATGTCTCTTCCCGTCGGGGCTCGCATACGGAATCGGGCGACATACGCGTGAAAGGCGGCGTTCACAACCGGCCCGTGTGAGCCGGCGGGCCCCATTCGTGATCTGATGCAGTCGGAATCTGATGCAGTCAGACCGTGCCGCTGTCGAATCCCCACTCGGATGGCCCGATGAGCACTCCGCACACCCCCGCGTCGTTGCCCTCGCCCGTGCCGGAGCCGGAGCCCCGACACGCCGGATGGTTGGAACTCTTCTTCGACCTCGTCTTCGTCGCCGTCGTCGCCCAGTTGTCGCACGGTCTCCACGGCGACCCCGGGTGGCGCGAGTTCGCGGTGTTCCTGGGCCTCTACTTCCCGCCGTGGTGGATGTGGGCGAACCTCACGGTCTCCGCCAACCTCTTCCAGGACGACAGCGCCCGCCGCCGCGTCGTCATGCTGACCGCGATGCTGTGCCTCGCCGTGATGGCCGCCGCGGT
The DNA here is from genome assembly GCF_040680975.1 of Streptomyces sp. NPDC051921. Taxonomy (NCBI): domain Bacteria; kingdom Bacillati; phylum Actinomycetota; class Actinomycetes; order Kitasatosporales; family Streptomycetaceae; genus Streptomyces; species Streptomyces sp. NPDC051921. The sequence continues at coordinate 46,229 of NZ_JBFAXU010000035.1, read as the reverse complement.
GCCCGAGGCCGACGGGGACCGGGCTCCCGCCTACGCCCTCGGCTACGCGGGGACCCGCGTCGTCCTGCTCGCCCTGTGGTGGCCCGCCACCCGCTTCCCCCCGCCCCGCGCGCTGCCCCGCTGGCGGCCGCTGACCTACTGTCTGCTCTCCGGGCTGCTGTGGGCCGGCTCGGCGGCGGTACCGGCTCCCTGGCGCTACGCGGTGTGGGCCGTCCTGCTGCTGGCGGAGATGGTGCTCCTGCTGACCGCGCGGGGGCGGGGCATCCCGGGACGGGTCCACACCGGACACCTGGTCGAGCGGGTCGGACTGTTCGTCATCATCGTCCTGGGCGAGTCGGTGCTGGCCCTCGTCACCGCCACGGACCACACCTGGACCGCCCGGGCCGGCATCGTGGCCTTCCTGGGATTCGTCCTGCTGGCCGCCTTGTGGTGGTCCTACTTCGACTTCGCCTCGACCGCGGCGGAGCGCGTCATCGGCACCGCCGGCACCCGCGAGGCCTATCTGCTCGCCCGTGACGTGGGCGGTTTCCTGCACTTCTTCGTCACCGCCGCCGTCATCTCCATGGCCGCCGGACTCGCCACGGCCGTGGAGGAGTCCGGGCACGACCACCTGCCGAGGGGTGCGGTGTGGGCCCTCGCCGGCGGGCTGGCCGTCTATCACGCGGCGCACGCCCTGATCGCGCTGCGGTTCGGCCGACCGCTGCGCGCGGTGGCCGTCTGGGCGCTGCCCGGTGTCGCGATCCCCCTCCTGGTCGTGCTGGGCGCGGACGTCCTCCCGCCGTGGCTGGTGGTCCTCCTCCTCGCCGCCGAGGCCGGCGCCCACCTGCTCTACGCGAAGGCGGTCCAGTCCCGCCGGGCGCCGCTCGACACCGCTCGGTGAGTCCGTCCGCATGTGCGGCACGTCGCCGCGCACTGCGCGCCCGGAGGGCGTGTGGCTCAGGACCGTCCAGGCGCAGCGGATCGGCGTGCTGAGCCCGGCCTTCGGTCTCTACCACGGTGCGTCCGGCGAGACGCTGGACCTGGAGGTCGGGTTCGTGACCGACCGGGCGGTGCGGCCGGAGGCGGGGGTCGTGGCCGGCTCGCTGCCCGGCGGCCGGATCGCCCGGCTGACGCACGTCGGTTCGTTCGACGGTCTCGGGGCCTCCTGGGAACGGCTGGGTGCCTGGATGCGGGAGCGGGGCATGACGGCCGGCGAGGACCGGTGGGAGACGTACGTGACGCGGCCCTCCCCGGACACGGACCCGCGCGACCTGCGCACCGAACTCAACTGGCCGGTCGTGGGCTGATCGGCGGCTCAGGGAAGCGGGGTGCGGTGCAGGTTGACGAGGAGGCGCCAGACCCGGTGAGCGATCTCGGCCGGGGTCGCCTCCACGAGGCCGTGCAGCCAGTCGGCGAGCACTCCGGCGAAGGTCGCGGCCACGGCCGAGGCGACCAGGTCGGGCTCCGGGGCACCGGCCAGGGCACGCTCGGTACGGCTGCGGGCCCGCAGGTCCTGGTGGAGCACGAGTCCGAGGGGCCCGCTGCCGCCGGGGCGCAGCAGTTCGCGGTAGAGGGCGGCGTGCGGGGCGATGTCCTCGAAGAAGGCCGTCAGGGCCGGCGGGGGGTTCACGGGGTCCGGTGTGCCGCGCCATGCGTGCAGGGCGTCCACGGCCTCGCGGACGATGTCGGCGCAGGCGTCGACGGCGAGCGCCTCCAGGTCGGTGTAGTGGAGGTAGAAGGTGGCGCGGCCGACGCCCGCCCGGCGGACCAGGGCGGCGACGCTCACCTCCGCCAGCGGGCGCTCGGCGCATTCCTCCAGCAGCGCTCGACCCAGCCTGGCCCGGGTCCGCGCCGTACGGGGATCCGGCCGCACGGCGCTCACCGGGCGAGCAGGACGGCGGCGAGAGCGATGGCCCCCGGAGCCGCCTGGGCGGCGAGGATCCGCCGGTTCGCGGTGAATCCGCCGTACAGGCCGGCGACGACGACGCACGCGAGGAAGAAGACCTGGGCCTGGAATCCGGTGGGATCGTCAGCGATCAGGGACCAGATCAGCCCGGCGGCCAGGAAGCCGTTGTAGAGGCCCTGGTTCGCGGCGAGCGGAGCGGTGGCGCGGGCCAGGGCCGCGTCGAAGCCCGAGAGCTTGCGGCCCGGGCCCCGCTCCCACAGGAACATCTCCAGGACCAGGATGTAGGCGTGCAGGGCGGCGATCAGCCCCACCAGCACGTCGGCCGTCGTTTCCACCGGAATCCTCCTCCTGAGGTTCATGGACAGGTGTCCAGTATACCTGGACGGCTGTCCATGAAATTCTCCGGTGGATGGACCGGCCGCCGGCCCGCCTCTCGTGCACCTACCATCCGTCGTACGGCCGCGGAGGCCCGTACGGGCGGGTGAAGGAGGGTCATGACACCGGCGGAGGAGACAAGCGTGTGGCTGGTGCTGTGTTCCGGCCCGAGCCGGAACACCGGTGCCGGGCACGGGAAGCCGGGGCCCGTCACGTCCCAGCTCCTGGACGCCTTCACGTCGGAGTTCGGGCAGCGGGCCACGGTCGTCCGCAGCAGCGGGCTGGTGCTCGGAGTGGAAGGCGGCCGGCTCACGCTCGCCGACACCGACGGCAGGCCCCTGTCAGCGCCCGCCGTGGCCTACGCCCGCCTGTCGACGCCGCGGCTCTCGGCCGACCGGGAGGTCACGCTGCTGCGGCACCTGGCCGCCATGGGCACGCGCCTGCTCAACCCCGCCGAGGCGGTCCTGGCGTCGGTGAACAAGTTCTGGCAGCTGCAGCAGCTCGCCGCGGCCGGCATTCCTGTCCCCGACACCCGTACCCACACCGACGCCCCCCTGGAGCAGGTACCGGCCATCGGTCTGCCCGCGCCGTACGTGGTCAAAGCCGTGCGCGGCCACCGGGGCCGACGGGTCTTCCTCGCCCCCGACGACGCGTGGCTGCGGGCGGTGGCGGGCAGCCTGGACGACCGTCACCCCTACCTCCTGCAGCGGTACGTCGCCCACTCGCACGGCCGTGACCTGCGCGTGCTCGTGGTGGACGGGCGGGCCGTGGCCGCGGTCGTGCGTACGGCGCACGACGACCGCCTCGTCTCGAACCTGGCGCAAGGCGGCACACACACCGTCTGCACCGGCCGGTACCCGGACGCCGAGGCACTGGCCGTCGCGGCGGCGGACACCATCGGCCTCGGCGTCGCCGGTGTCGACCTGCTCTTCGAGGCGGACGGCTCCTTCAGCGTGTGCGAGGTGAACGGCAACCCGACCTGGCAGCCGGACATGCCCGGTGTCGCCGAGGCCGTCGCCGCGGCATGCCGGAGCCGCCTCGCCGCCGCGGACCCCGTGCGGGGCGAACCGCCGTACGCCGCGGGCGAGGCGACACCTGGTTCACCGTCAGCGCCGTCGGCGGGCCCGTGACCTGATCGACCGGGAGGTCGGCCGGACCGGGGACGACGACGCCGAGTTCCTCCCGGGCGAGGACCCGGCGCGTTCCTCCGGGACGGGCGTCACCGTGTTCCGCCGGAACGTCCCGTCGGTGACGGCGACGAGACCCGGCGGGTGTCTCAGGCTCCCGATGTCAGGCTGTGCCGGGTGCGGCGGAGCAGGTCCAAGGCCGTGTTCTCGGCGGCGCGGTCCGCGCCCAGGAGGCGGTTGCAGTGCAGGTGCACGTAGCTGTGGCACAGCTCGGGCAGGGTCTTGCCGAGTCGGCCGTGGCGGTGCAGATCGGCGAGCCGGTCGGCGGCGTCCGCGAGGTGCGGGCGGCGCCGGGCGAGGACGTCACCGATGAGGCGGGGCGGCGGGCTGCGCAGCAGATCGCACAACTCCGCCTTGCGGATGCGGTACTCGGCGCCCGCGAGTCGCTCCGCGGGAGCCGCCCGACGGTAGAAGCGGAGCCTCTCGGCCTCGCTCAGGCCCAGCCCGGCCAGCAGGTCGTCCACGGAGAGCAGGGCCAGGCCCGTCCTGTCGAGCGGGGACTCGCCGGTGCGGTCGAGGGAGAGCAGGTCGAGAACGGCCGAGCTGTCGGCGGAGTACAGCCGCTCGGTGACGTCCATCCCGAAGAGGCCGCCGTAGCGTTCGACCTCACGATCGTAGACGTCGAAGGTGAACCGCGAGACGTGGCCGTCGGCGAGCAGGGGCCCGGCCCACTCGCTGACGGCGGGGACGAGTGCGGCGGGGTCGCCTCGCAGCCGTAGCCGCAGGTGGGGTTCGGGGTCCGCGTACCGCAGGAAGAACCGTCGGTCGGAACGCCCGTCCAGCGAGCGCACGAGCTCGCGCACAGCGCCGGCGAGCAGGGATTCCTCCTCCTGGCGGTCGCCGTAGAGCTTGACGAAGGTCCAGTCGCTGCCCGGGGGGCGCAGCCGGTCCGCGCGCGTCACCGGGGCGCCGGCTCCGGCGGGTGGAACGGAGCGCGGAACGGGCTCGTTGCGGGCCATGGACACCACGAGTTCGACGGTGTGGCGGCCGTTCGGCCCGCTCACCCAGGCGTCGTCGAGACCGGGAACGGCCTCCTGGAGGACCACGCTGCCGCCGGGCCGCAGGCGGTTCAGGGCCCGCCGTATCTCGTGGGTGTGGGGCGGTGCGGCGGTGTCGACGAGGAGCCGGTGGTCCGCGGCCGCGTCGCTGCTCGTGAGGTACGTGTGGCGGGGCACCCGCCACCGCCGGCGCCAGGCCTCGAACCGGGCCGGGAAGAGGTCCGGCTCCGCGGCCAGCTCGTGCGCCGTGGCGTGGTCGATGCGCCACTGGGCCGGGCGCAGGACGACCCGGCCCGAGGTGACGCGGGGCAGGTACGGGAAGTCGCGGGCCGGGCCCCAGTCGAAGCCGACGACCTGCGCGGTGCCGTCGCGGCTCACCTCGGCGAGGAAGCGGCAGACGGCGGGTGCCCGGACGTTGTTGAGCATGTGTCCTGAGCAGACGCCGACCTCTCGCCGTTCCCCCGCGCCGTCGTCCCAGACCAGTGCGAACCTGCCGTTCGTGACGCGGACCGCGAGCTGGTCGAGGGGGATGGGGCGGGCGGGTCCGTCCGCCGCGCTCGTGCGGATGCCGACCTCGTGGTCGCGGATCGCGGGCCGGACGACGACGTTGGCGGAGCGGGTCCTCTCCGGGAGGTAGACCAGTTCGGCCAGCACGCGGCCGGCTTCCACGGTGTGTTCGGCGTCGGCGATGTCGCGCAGGGCGGGAACGGCACCGGGGAGCATGCCGGCGAAGCGGCCGAGGTTGCGGCCGGCCGCTCCGGCACCGACGTTGGGGCCCACGACCAGGTGGAAGTCGCCGGCGTCCAGGGCGGCCGGTGACGCGGCGGAGACCATGGCGTAGAGGTCGAGCGATGACGGGAGCCGCTCGGGGACCGCCTCCCAGAGGGCGAGCCGGTCGATGGTGTCCTCGTCGAGTTCGATGCCGGCGAGGTGGTCGTGGAGCGCACCGGTCGCGAGACGGAGCAAGGTGTCGGCCCTTTCGGCCTTGGCGGGAAGGACCGGCGGGAGGCGGGACGGCGAGCCGAGGCCGGTGACGGGATCGAGGAGTTCGAGGACGGGCACGTCGCGGTCGGTGCCGTAGCGGACCTCGAACGCGCTCCGGTAGGCGCTGATCTGCGGCAGGCCGAAGGGGAACGGGGTGAGCCGCAGCAGCAGTTCGGCCGCGCGGACCGCTTCGTCGGCCACGGCGCGGGACACCTCGCAGGCCGCCAGCGGCAGCACCGTGTCGACCTGCAGCGGCGTGGCCGTCTCGAAGCCCGTGACGCGGCGGGCGTGGTCGGCGAGCGCCGGGAAGGCGGCGGCGCCGGTGCCGGCCGGCTGCCCCTCCCAGTCCTGGATCGCGCCCAGCAGCTTGCCGAGGTCCGCGGCGGCGGTGGCGGCCGCCGGTATCCGGCGGAGGTGGTCGAGGACGTGTCCCGCGGGATCGAGGTGGGTCAGCGGTGGTCGGAGGTCCGTCAGGAGGAAGGCGTGCCGCCACAGCCGGTACAGCAGGTCGTTCACCTTGTCGGGAGTGGCGCCGGGGACGGCCTCCAGGAGGTCGGCGGCGAGGTCGGCGTAGGCCACGGGGGTGCGGGCGAGGGCGAGGGCGCGAGTGACGGCGCCGGTGGCGCGGAGGGTGACGTTCTCGCCGCCGTTCGCCCCGAGAGCCGCTTCGACACCGCTCAACGTGATCCGGCCGGCGCGGTGCAGCACGGCCGGGTTGGCGATGACCGTGGTCGCCTGCAGGATCCCGGTCCGCGATTCGAGGGCGGTGACGAAGTGCACGAGGGCGTGCATGTCGATGCGGGCGTGGACGTCGGGCGGCCGCTCGGCGAGGCGGACGTCGGTGACCGGCCCCCACCGCCCCAGGGCGACGCCGGCGTTCAGTCCGAAGGGAGTGGGCCGGGTGCTGAGGCGAATGAGGTAGCGCAGGATGCTCGACTCGAGGCGTCGCCGGTCGCGTTCGGTGCGCGAGGGGGCCGGCAACGAGGCGGCGAGGGGCAGCGAGGACACGACGACGGCACGCCGCGCGTGCTCGTCGTCCCGGACGCGGGCGGTCGCGGTCGCTCGGCCGAGGTACGCGGCCGTCGGATAGTCCGTGACGGGGAGGATCGGGGCGCGGATCAGGAAGTGGTCGAGACAGCGGTAGAACCCCGGCGTCCGACGGGCGGCCCGTCGCCGGGTGCCGGGGCCGGGGGACGTGTCGGCGCTCATGACAGCAGGAAGAACCGGTCCCAGGCGGGTGGTTCGAGGGTGACGGCGGCAAGCAGGGCGAGGGCCGCCCCCGCGGCGCCTTCGAGGAGGCCGGAGCGGTCCTCGCGGGTGCCGTCGGGCTCCACGCTGCGAAAGCCGAAGGGCGCCTCCGGCCGGTACTCGCCGAGCAACTGGTCGACCAGACGGCGTGCGCCGTCACCGATCTCCTCGTCTCCGGTGTCGGCGGCGAAGCGCAGCGTGACCTGCAGCAGCCCGGCGATGCCGTGGCAGAACCCGGGTGAGTCGATGCGCCGCTCGGCGACGGGCCGTCGCAGGACGGCCCGCATGGCCGAGACGGCGGTACGGGTCAGGTCGGCGTCGCCGAGGGCCGTGCCGGCGAGCCAGAGGGCGCGCGCCACGCCGGGGCTGCCGTAGCACCAGGCGTCCCGGGACGGTGGGGCTTCGCCGGAGTCCTCACCGAGTGGCACGACCGACGGGAAGGCCCCTCCGCGGGCGTCGCCGACCTGGTGCGCCGCGAGCCAGGACGCCGTGCGGCGGATCGCATCGGTGTGCCCCGCGCCGATCGGGCCGTCGGCGTGGGCGAGGGCGAGCAGGGCGAGGGGGCCGGTGATGCCGTGGGCGAGGCCGCAGTTGGCGACCGCGGACCGGTACCGGTCGCGCAGGCTCTCGTCGGTGACGAGGGCATGGGGAGTGTGCCAGGCGGGGACCCCGTCGACGGCACGGGACAGGTCCACGAGCCAGGCGAGCACGGTGTGCAGGGCCCGGTCCCGGGCCGGGCCGGTCGGCCGGGAGTGGAGGTACGCGGCCACGCCGGTCCATCCCGACACGAGGTCGTAGGTGCCGACGGCGAGCCCTTCCCCGGTGACGGCCGGAAGGTGTCGGGGGATCCGGGTGTAGAGGCTGTCGTCGATGCCGCCGAGCAGGGTGCGGTACCGCTGTCCGCCGCGAGCCAGGTACGAGGTGGTGAAGGCGACTCCGGTGAGGCCGGCGAAGAGTCCCAGCGTGCCCACCGGATGCGAGGCGGTGCCGTCGACGGCACGGCTGAGGTGCTGGTGGGCCACACGGTCCCAACCCTCCCCGGGCAGGCACCGGTCGAGGTGCCCGAAGGCGAGGGCGATACCGCTCGCGCCCTGGGCGGTGCTGTGCGCCGTCCACCGCGGACGCCCGTGGAGCGGCGCCGTACGGGCCGCTGCCTCGACGACGTCGGGGTCACGCAGCCGCGAGAGCACGTCCACGGAGACGGCGCGCACCGACGCGGCGGTCCGCGGATCGCCGATGGGCGGCTGCCAGGCGGGCGGTGCCATCAGCCTTCCTGCGGGGCGTGCTCGACGACACGGCGGATGACATGCTCACCGGCGACCTTGCGGGTGACCCCGTCGGCCCGGACCTGGCTGACCTCCAGGACGTAGTGATCCTCGTAGAGGCTGCGGTCGCACTCCGAGGTGCAGGAGCCGCACGTCTCACAGGTCTCGGTCTCGTTGGGGGTGTCCCTGAGCACGGGGCAACTCCCCGCACAGGTACTGGCACAGCTGTTCGTGCACTCGTCGCCGCACGTACTGGCACAGCTGTGGGTGTCCTCGATCACGAAGTGGTCGACTTCCCGCGTCGTCATCTTGACGCGGATGTCCAGGTCGAACTCGTCATCGTGGAATTCGACGTGCGCTCGCTCGTCTTCCATGACTCAACCCTCGGCAATCGGTCACCGAGCAACGCCCCTCCTTCCACGATGGCACTTCGGGCGGAGGCCGCAACCCCGGACCGTCGCCGCGGACACAGTGGCGGCTCCGGGCCGAACTCCGCCTGCCGCCCTCAGCAGTGGCTGCTTCCCCGTCGTCGGACGGGAGGCCGGACCGGAGAGGGGACGTCCGCGGCCGAGCCGCGAGCACGCCCCCTCCGCCGGCGGTCGGCGCCGCGACCGCACCCGCCGCTGAACCGGAGGACTACCTGCCGGTCCGCGTCGCCGCCGGCGAGGAGGGGGCCATCGTGAAGAGGGCGCGCACGGACGTGCGGACCTGCTCCGCGACCACCTCGGGGGTGGAGGTGTCCAACTTCCCGTCGAGGTGCAGGAACGCCAGCCCGTGGACGAGGGCCCAGACGGACGTCGCCAGCGCGACCGCGTCGGCGGCGCCCGGGAAGGCGTCGCGGACGATGCCGTGGACGTACTCGGTGATGACGGCGGTCGCGGCGACCCGCTCCTCGCTCGTCGGGTCGCAGGGCTCGGCGAACATCGCCCGGAACAGGGCCGGGTGGTCGAGCGCGAACCGCACGTAGACGACCGCGACCGCCGCCAGGTCATCCGGGGCCGAGGGCGCGGGGTGGGCCGCGGCCAGGTGTGCGGCGAGTTCGCGGTACCCCTCGGCGGCCACGGCGGAGACGAGCGCGTCACGGTCCGCGTAGTGACGGTACGGGGCCGTCGCCGACACACCGGCCCGGCGGGCGACCGCGCGCAGCGACAGACCGGCGCTGCCGTCTTCCTCCAGCAGCTCCCGGGCGGCGCGCAAGCAGGCGGCGCGCAGGTCGCCGTGGTGGTACGTGCCGGTCTGCGGCATGGGTCACACTCCCTGATGTTTGCGGCGCTTACATCTCGTCGTCATGTGAATGGCGCATACATCGTAGGTGGAGCCGGTGACCTGGTCCGACAAGGCCCTCGCCTCCGCCGCCGGCATGGTGAGGGTCCGCCACCGGATGCGGCGACTCGCGCGCGGCGCGAGCCCCAGGCCCCGGCACCCACCCGGCCCACCGACGGTCATGCGGCGATCGTACGGCGGACTTGATGCAGAATGCAGCGGGTGATCATGATGCAGCCCGTCCTGGAGATCTACGCCCCTGACGGATTCGGCCTCTGGCCCGTCGCCGACGTCGAACCGTTCGGGTTCCTTCCTCTGAGCGGCACGCTCTCACCCGCCGAGGTCGGGACGGCGATGATGCGCATCGCCGACTGCAACGACGTCGACCCCGACGGCGATCACCCGCCCCGTCCGGCCGACGCGCTCGGCTCGTTCCTTCACGGACTGCTGACCTGCGACGTCCTCTTCGCGGCCGGTGGCCTGCGCGTCGTCGACGATTCCACGGGCGTCAGCTTCGTTCCCGGCTGCTGCGACGGGCTGGAGGACTGGCGCGACTGGTACCGGCTGGTCGAGGGCGAGCACACGCTCGGATTCGGGCACGCACCGGAGTCACCGGTCGCGGAACGCGTCGGTGACGTCGTCCGGCTCACTGTCGACGCCGAGCAGGGCGACGGTCCGGTGATCGAGCTGTCCCTCACCGAACTCCGCCACCTGCTCGCCGGTGCCGAGCGCGACCTCGTCGACTTCCTCGCGCTGGCTGCGAACTGGGCATCCGGACACCTGCCGGATCACTGTGCTGCCGTCACCGCGGCCCTCTCCCGCGTCCTCGACGTTCCCGCGGCGGCGGTGTCACCGGAGGCGTAGGGAGTGGGGACCGCAGGCGGCGCCCCCTCGCCTGCGTCGTCGGACCCGGCTGCGTCGTCGGCCCCGGCGGTCAGGCTGTCGGCCATGAGCCGTGTCGTGCTCGGTGCCGACCAGGAGCTCGGTTCAGGAGTTCCGTCCCGGGGTTGGTCGGGCTCCCCATGCCGAGCCGTCCGACCGTGGGCGGGAGTCCGCCGGCCGTCCTGCCGGCGCCGGCGCGAGTGCGCGACGGGTGCCGACCTATCCTCCGGCGGCCGCGCGACGGGTGCCGACCTATCCTCCGGCGGCCGCGCCGGCCCCCGGGTGACGGACGGCCAGGAGAGCCGCGCCGATGTCCGCCGTCGCTCGCGGATCGGACAGCGAACGGCCCGTCAACTCCTCGACGCGCCGCAGGCGGTAGCGGACGGTGTTGGGGTGGACGAAGAGACTCCGGGCCGCGGCGCCGGCCGAGCCGGCGGCGGCGAACCAGTGCTCGAGGGTGCGGAGCAGGCGGGAGCGTTCCGCGGCCGGCAGGTCGAGTACCGGGCGGAGCACCACCGCCACCAGGTGGGCGGCCTCGGCCGGCGCCGCCGACACGACCATGGCCAGCGGGTTGTCGTCGAAGCGGGCCACGCCGTGACCGGTGCCCTCCAGCCCGGCCAGGGCCAGCCGCGCGAAGCGCAGGGCCTGCGGGGTCTCCCGCAGCGAGCGGAAGCTCGGACTGAAGCCCACGCGTGCGCGGGCCCCGCGAAGGACGCGCAGGCACGCGGTCTCCGCCGTGGCGGTGGGCAGGGCGATCAGGGCGAGCTGCTGGTCCGGCAACAGCCGCCAGGCGGAAGGCAGTTCCGCCCGGCGCAGCGCCGCCTCCGCGCCCGCCAGCGGTTCCTCGCCCGGAGTGCCCGCCTCCGCGACGGCGACCGCGTACGGTCCCTGCTCGGGCAGTCCCAGTTCGCGGGCGGTCTCCCACAGTGTGCGGTCGGTGACGATGCCCGTGAACAGCGCTTCCACCAGGGCCGAGCGCCTCGCCTGCCCCCGCGAGGTCAGCTCGGCCGCCGTCTCCCGATAGGCCACCGCCACCGCCTCGGCGAACAGGCCGGACAACGCCCAGAACTTCGTGGACTGCGACACCAGCAGATCGTCGGTGACCTCCGGGCGCGTACGCGCCTCGGCGAGGATCTCCGTCCACAACAGCTCCGAGCCGATCCGGTACGCGTGCAACGTGTCCGCCAGCGGAACGCCCTGCTCCGCCCGGACCCGGCCGGTCTCGCGGGCCGAACTCGCGTCCGGACCGCCTCCGAGGCGGACGTGGGCGAGGATGAGGCCCGCGTTGGCGGTGCAGGAGCGGCGCAGCGAGTCCAGGGAGATCAGGGACTCGTCCTGGTAGGCCGCGACGTCCGAGCGGATGCGCAGGGCCATCCGCTCGCCCAGTTCCGGAAGTCTGGCCTGCAGCGCCGTCGCCACACCCGAAAGATCCATCTCCGCAGCCTAACGCCCCCCGATTGTCGCCAGGAACAATCCTGGACCCCCGTTGCTGTCCGGCCGGCCATAGGTAACCGTCAGGGACGGCTGCAAGATGTCGGCGATGTAAACATTCGACGTTCCGTGTAACGGAGGTGGGTCATGCCCAATCTGGCAGGGTTCCTCGTGGAGACGGCCGGGCGGCAGCCCGAGCGCCCCGCGCTGCGCCTGGGGGAGCAGGTCATCACGTACGCGGAGCTGGACGACCGCAGCGCGCGCGCCGCCGCACTGCTCAGATCCGAAGGCGTGCGACCGGGCGACCGGGTCGCCCTGATGCTGCCGAACGTCCCCGAGTTCGTCGTCCTGTACTACGGAGTCCTGCGCGCCGGGGCGGTCGTGGTGCCGATGAACCCGCTTCTGAAGACCCGGGAGACGGAGTTCCACCTCGCCGACTCCGGGGCGGTCCGGCTCTTCGAGTGGCACCAGGCGCCGGGCGAGGGGGCCCAGGGCGCGGCGGCCGCGGGAGTGCGGCACACGGCCGTCGAACCCGCCGCGTTCGCCGGGACCCTGGCCGCTCACGAGCCGCTCCCCGAGGTCGCCGACACGGACGGCGAGGACATGGCCGTCCTGCTGTACACCTCCGGCACCACCGGCCGTCCCAAGGGCGCCGTCCTCTCCCACGCGAGTCTGCGGCACAACACCGAGGTCAACAGCGTCCACATCCAGCGGATGGAGCCGGAGGACGTGGTGGTGGGCTGTCTGCCGCTGTTCCACATCTTCGGACAGATCTGCACGATGAGCGCGGCCGTCCGCAGCGGAGCCTCCCTCGTCATGATCCCCCGGTTCGAACCGGGAGCCGTCCTGGACGCCATCGCGCGGGAGCGCGCCACCGTCTTCGAGGGCGTGCCGACCATGTACGCGGCGCTGCTCCAGCACCCGAAGGAGGCGGACGTCTCGACGCTGCGGATGTGCATCTCCGGCGGCGCCTCGCTGCCGGTGGAGATCCTCCACGGCTTCGAGCGGCGCTTCGGCTGTCCGGTGCTGGAGGGCTTCGGCATGTCCGAGACCAGCCCGGTGGTCACCTTCAACCACCCCGACCGGCCGCGCAAGGCCGGCTCCATCGGAACCCCCATCCGGGACGTGGAGGTGCGGCTCCTGGACGAGAAGGGGCAGGACGTGGCCCCGGGCGAGATCGGCGAACTGGCCGTGCGGGGACCGAACCTGATGAAGGGGTACTGGAACCGCCCCGAGGAGACGACGGCCGCCGTCCCCGACGGCTGGCTCCGCAGCGGCGACCTCGCCCGCGCGGACGAGGACGGCTACCTGTACATCGTCGACCGCAAGAAAGACATGATCATCCGCGGCGGCTACAACGTCTACCCGCGCGAGATCGAGGAGGTCCTGCACGAGCACCCGGCCGTCGCCCTGGCCGCCGTGGTGGGCACCCCGCACGCCGAGCTGGGCGAGGAGGTCGCGGCCGTGGTCGTCCTCCGCCCCACCGCCCGGGCCACCCCCGACGAGCTGCGGCAGTACGTCAAGGACCGCGTGGCGGCGTACAAGTACCCGCGCCAGGTGTGGCTCGTCGACCAGCTGCCGCTGGGGCCCAGCGGCAAGATCCTCAAGCGGGAGATCACCGTGCCGACGGCGTGGCGGCCGGACGGGAGGGGCCGGCGTGCCGTGCGCACGGCACGAGCCGGGTGGCAGGGTCGGGAGCATGGCGGTCCGTTTCGGGGGTAGCCGCCAGGCAGTCGGTACCCCGCACCGGTCGGTACCCGTGATCCGGGAGGCAGGCTCCATGGGCAAGATGAAGGGCAAGGCCGAGCAGATCAAGGGCAAGACGAAGGAAGAGATCGGCTCGATGTCCGATGACAAGGACATGGAGATGAAGGGCAAGGCACAGAAGGCCAAGGGACGGGCCGAGGAGTCCGCCGCGGACGCCGCCGCACGGATGCGGAGCATCGGCGAGAAGAAGAGGTGACGGCACTCGGCAGTCGGCGGGCACGGCGCGTGCGCCGTGCCCGCCACCGCACGGCGGTCGTCCGGACGCCCCCTGCCGCTCCGTCGCGGCCCGAGGGTGCGAGGCGTGTGGAAGGACGGCGCGGGTAGCCGCCCGGCATGTTCCCGGTGACCGACGGCGCCGCCCCCGCGGTGCCATCCGGTCGGTCCCGTCCCGGCGAAGGAGTCGTCATGCCCCGAGGATCCAGTCCCAAGCGAGAGCGGCAGTACGAGCACATCAAGGAAAGCGCGGAGCGGCGCGGCGAGAGCCCCGAGCGGGCGAAGGAGATCGCGGCGCGGACCGTGAACAAGGAGCGGGCCCGCGCGGGCGAGTCCGAGACCGCGAGCAAGAGCTCGATCGAGGACATGTCCTCGGGCAGGCGTGGCGGACAGCGCTCCCACAGCGGCGCGCAGGGACCCACGTACGACCAGCTCTACGCTGAGGCGCAGCGCCGCAACCTGCACGGCCGCTCCTCCATGAACAAGGCCGAGCTCGAGCGCGCGCTCGGTGACTGAGACCAGGGAGGCCCGGATGAACAGGGCCGCGCTGTTCGACGTCGACGGCACCCTCGCCGACACCAACCACCTGCACGTGACGTGCTGGTGGGAGGCCTTGCGGCAGGCCGGCCACGACGTCGCCATGCACGACATCCACCGTGCGATCGGCCTGCCCGGCGAGGACCTCCTCACGCACCTTCTGGGCGAGGACCGGGACACCGACGAGGACGGCACCGTGACCGCCGCGCACGACACCCTCTACGGCACGTACTTCGACCGGCTGCCGCCCCTGGACTCGGCGGGCGACCTGCTGAGGGAGCTGGACCGGCGCGGCTGGCGCGTGGTGCTCGTGACCTCCGCCAAGCAGGCCGAACTGGACGCCCTGCTGCGGGCCGTCGACGCCGACGACGCCATCACCGCGACGGCCTCCGCCGATGACGTGGAGGACGGCAAGCCCGCGCCGGATCCGGTGCACCACGCCCTCGGTCTCGCCGACGCGCCCGCGCGCGGATCGGTGTTCGTCGGCGACACGGTCTGGGACATGCGGGCGGCCACCCGCGCCGACGTCGCCTGCGTGGGGCTCCTGTGCGGCGGCATACCCCGCGCCGACCTGGAGGAGGCCGGAGCCCGGGACGTGTACCGGGACCCCGCCGATCTCCTCGCCCACCTCGGCTCCGGCCCGTTCGCCGCCGGCGTCGGTCTTCGTCTCCCGAGCCCGCCCACCGGCCGACGGTGATCACGGGCCCCGCGCGGGCGGAGGAGAGGAAACGGACGCGCGGCGGAGCGGAGCGGGGCGGCATCCACAAAATGCCATGGGGATGCGTCGCGTGCCATGCTCATTCGTATGGAGGGCGATTCCGTTGAAGGGCGATCCCGTGCATCCCGACGCCGTCGGCGGCACGGCCCCTGAGGTGCTGGCGCTCGCCAGGGTCGTGACGAGGCTCCGTGCCGAGATCGTCGACCTGGAGAGCGTGGCCTCGGTGACGGCCGTCGTCGAGCGGGCCAAGGGCGTGCTGATGGCCCAGACGGGCGTCTCGGCGGAAGCCGCGTACCAGCTGCTGCTCGACCGGGCCGGACAGCGGCGGCGGACCCTCCTGGAGGAGTGCTGGATCACCCTGAGCCGGATCGGCTCGCGGCCGGCGCCGCAGGTCACGTCGTCCGGATCGGCCGGGCGGGCGCCCCTCGACCTCCTGCGGTCCGGTACGGCCCCCCACGCCCTCGGTGGCCGCTGGCCGGGCGGGTCCAGGGCCCTCCTGGCCCGGTTGGCCGAAGGCCTGGCCGGCGCCCGCACCGCGGACGAGGTCGCGGAACTGCTGCGGGCCGTGCTGCGGGACGACGAGGACGTGGACGCCGTCATGATCTACCGGCCGGCGGCCACCGGAAGCCTGGAGCTGGCAGGTCACGCCGGGATCGACGCGGCCCTGGCCGAGCAGTGGAGCCACATCCCGCCGCTCAGCGGCGTCGCGGCACTGGAGGCGACCACCACCCGCGAGGGCGTCTGGCTCGAGAATCCGGAGACGGACGCGGTCGAGTACCTGCTGATCGGGGATCCGCCCGAGCAGTGGCCCACGAGGGCGTGGCTCCCCGTCCCGGGAAGCTCGCCGGCGACAGCGGTCGTGGGATTCTTCCGCACCCGGGAGGGCCCCTTCGACCCGGCCACCCGCACCCTCCTGCGGCGGACCGTCAGGCTCTGCGCAGGCCCGCTCCGGGAACACCGGGGGCCCCAGGGATCCGGTACGCCCCACGAGGACGCCGAGGCGGTCCAGGCGATCTTCGACGCGATGGCGGGACCGGCGGTCCTGCTCACCCCCCTGCGGTCGGAGGCGGGCGACATCGAGGACTACCGCATCGACGCCGCGGCGCCGGAGGCCGTCGACGTGGCCGGCCGGCGCGGCAGGGAGCTCGTCGGACGACGGGTCCTGGAGACGTACCCCACCGTGGCGGGCACCGCCGTCTGGGAGGGGTACCGGGACACGCTGATGACCGGGACGGCCTACCAGAGCGAGCCCTTCACCTACGACGAGGTGACCACCGGGGTCCCGCAGCAGTCGACCTATTCCGTACGGGCGTCCCGGCTGGGAGACCGGCTGGTGGTGTCCTGGATCCGCCACGACACCAGCGAGCGCGAGACCCGCAGGCTCGCCGAACTGCAGCGTCTGGGCAACCTCGGCTGGATGGGCTGGAACCTGGTCACGGACACGATCACCTGGTCCGACCAGGTCTACACCGTCTTCGACCGCGACCCCGCCCTGGGCCCGGTACACATGGAGGAGCTGCCCCAGTACGTGATGGCGGACGACCTGCCCAAACTGGGCTCCGCCGTCCGGCGGCTGCTCGGGGACGGCCAGGCCATCGACGAGCCGTTCCGCCTCACCACGAAGAACGGCGTGGTGCGCCACCTGCGGATCGTCGCGGAGGCGCAGACCGACGCGGACGGCGCCCCGGTCGAGGTGCACGGATTCTTCCAAGACCTCACCGCGCAGCGCGACGCCGAACTCGCCCTCGTCGAGAGCGAACGCGCCAACCTCGTCCAACGCGGCATCCTCAAGGCCGAACGCGCGCTGGGCGCCCGGCTCCAGGACACCCTGCTGCCGGTCCCCGAGCAGTCCCTCGAACTCGCGGGCCTGCGCGTCGACGTGGCCTACGTCCCGGCCGACAGCGGGGCGAACGTCGGGGGCGACTGGTACTCCGCGATCGAACTCCCCGACGAGAGCGCCCTGTTCGTCGTCGGGGACGTTGCCGGCCACGGGCTGCCCGCGGTCGGCACCATGGCCCAGCTGCGGTTCTACACCAAGGGCATGACCGTCACCGGCTCGGCGCTCCCGGACGTCCTCGGCAGGCTCAACACGCTGCTGCTCCACACGGTGACGGACCCGGACGGCGCCACCGCCACCATGGTCATGGCGCGCTACCAGCCCTGGGACCGATGCCTGACCTGGGTATGTGCCGGGCATCTGCCGCCGCTGCTGGTCCGCGGTGGTGAGGCGGACTTCCTCGCACCGCCGGAGGGCTGCCTGCTCGGCGCCGCCTTCAGCACCACGTACGGGCAGAAGACGATCGACCTGCTGCCCGGCGACCACCTGCTGTTCTACACGGACGGCCTCGTCGAGGACCCGGGAGAGGACATCGGGGTGGGCCTCGGGAGACTCGCCGACACCGCCCTGCGGCTCCTGCGGGAGGACACGGGCGACACGCTCGCCCGCGCCCTGGCCGGGCTGCGGGCGGGGAACCGCGACGACATCTGCGTCCTGGACGTCCACATCCCTGACGCGTCCTGACGGGCAGCCCTCCGGGGCTCCCGGATCTCCGCTCCCCGTGCGGGCCTGCTGCGGTCGGGCGGTGCTGCCCGGCCGACCGCAGCAGGCCGCGGGCGCGTCCGGTGCCCGAAAGGGGTGGAACGCGCGGGCCGGGGTAGTCGCGAGGCTGGAGCGAGGAGAGAAGCCCATGAAGATCGTGACGATGGGGGTCGAAGAGGAGTTCGTCCTCGTGGACCGGGGCACCCGCGCCCCGGTCGACCGTGCGCCCGAAGTGATCGCGGCGGCCGCCGTGGAACTCGGCGAGCAGGTCCAGAGAGAGTTCTTCAACGCCCAGATCGAGACCGTCTCCCGACCCACGGACTCGTGCCGCGACCTGCGGGACGAACTCGTCCGGCTGCGGACGGGCATCGGAAAGGCCGCTGCGGCGGAACGCTGCAGGCCGGTCGCCACGGGCACGGTCGTGGTCCCGCCCGAGCGGCCGATGACCATCACCGACACCGAGCGCTACCGGCGCATGGCAAACCGGTTCGCCTCCCGTTTCAGCACCGTCGACGGACTGGTCTGCGGCTGCCACGTGCACGTGGGCACCTTCGACCGCGAGCTCGCGCTCGCCCTCTCCCGCCGGATGGCGCCGTGGCTGCCGGTCCTGCAGGCCCTCATGACCAACTCGCCCTTCGCGCAGCGGCGCGACACCGGCTTCGACAGCTGGCGCTCGATCGAGTACGCGAGCTGGCCCACCGTCGGTCCGGCCCCCGACCTCGACGAACCCCAGTACCTCGCCCACGTGGACGAGCTGTTGCGGACCGGCGCCCTGCTCGACCAGCGCATGATCTACTGGCACGCCCGGCCGTCCGAGCACGTGCCCACCCTGGAGATCCGCGTCGCCGACGCCAACGCCGACGTGGACACGGTGGTGCTGTTCGCGGCCCTGGTCCGCGGCCTGGCCACGACCCTCCTGAACGATGTGCTCGACGACCGGCCCGCGCAGACCGTCCCCCTGCGCAGGCTGCTGCTGGCCCACGAAATGGCCGCCCGCTACGGGCTGTCCGGCTTCGGCATCGATCCGTACACGGGCCGCGAACGGGCCGCCGTCGAGCTGGTCGACCGGCTCGTCGCCCGCGCGCGGCCGGGCCTGGACGCCGTCGGCGACACCCAGCGCGTGCTGCGCCAGTGGCGGAGCGTCCGCGCCCTCGGCGCCGGCGCGACGCGGCAGCGCGTCACCTACCGGCGGCACGGTCGGTTGACCGACGTCGTGGACAGCCTCGCCGCGCTGACCGCCGCCCCCTGACGCCCGGGCCGGCCGTGTGGCCCGACGTGAGCCGGGTACCCGCGCACCATGAGACGACGGGACGAGAGTGATGCGAGTGACGCGATGCGAGTGATCAGTCCACCGTGCGTGTACGCCCCCCAGGGCGACACGGCCCTGCTGCTCCGGAGCCTCGCCCGCGAGGACCTGGGGCCCGAGGTCCGCACGCTCGACCTCTGCACCGGCACCGGCCTCCTCGCCGTGGCCGCCGCCCGGAGGGGAGCCGAGGCGACCGCCGTCGACATCTCCGGCCTCTCCGTCGCGACGGCGCGGCTCAACGCGAGGCTCCACGGCTGCCGGATCAGGGCCGTGCGCGGCGACCTCGCGGCACCCGTGCGGGGCGAGCGGTTCGACCTGGTGACCGTCAACCCCCCGTACGTACCCGCGGCCTCGTCGCGGGTACCGGCGAAGGGCCTGCGCCGGGCCTGGGACGCGGGCCCGGACGGGCGCCTCCTCCTCGACCGGATCTGCCGCGTGGCCCCGTCCGTGCTGGCACCGCGCGGCGTCCTGCTGCTCGTCCAGTCCTCGCTCAGCGATGTCCCCGCCAGCCTCACGGCGCTGGGTGACGCGGGGCTGCGGGCCCGGGTGACGGCCCGCAGCACCCAACCGTTCGGCCCCGTCATGTCCGGGCGCGCCGACTGGTTCGAGGACCGGGGGCTGGTCGCACCGGGCAAGCGCACCGAGGAGCTGGTGGTGATCCGGGCGGTCCGCGAGCCGGTGCTCGCGCCGGTCGGCGCGGCCCCGATGCCAGGGGCTCCGATGACGCCGCACGGCAGCGGCGCGGAGGAGCGAGGGCGAAGGGCGCGATGAACGCCCGCCATGAACGGCGCGGTGAACGCCCGCCCTGTCGTCAGCGGTGTGATGAACGCCCGCCCTGTCGTCAGTCAGGTCGCACGTCGTCCGTCACGTCGCCCCGGGCGTCGTCAGGCACGTCGTCCCAGGGCGGTCAGAGGTCGAAGGGCGGGTGGCAGAGCGGGCGGTCAGAGGTCGAAGGGCTGGGGCGGAGCCGGCCGGAGGGCGGAGGCAGACGCCTCGGGGGCCGAAGGGGCGGAGGCGTCGGACGTCGAGGGCGGTCAGAGGGCGTCGGCCGCGGTGCGCAGGTCGGCGACCAGTCCCGCGTACATCTCCTCCCGGTCCCGCGCGCGGAGGACGGCCGACGGATGTACGGTGGCGAGCACCCTCATGCCCTCGCCGACGTCGTCATGGTCGTCGTCCTCCCCGGCGTCCGGCCGCGGCAGCGGCCTCGGCACGCCCCGGTCGGTACCGACCCGGAACGACGGTCCGAGCAGCGCCCGCCCCGCCGTGGCGCCCAGGGTGACCACCAACTCGGGTGAGACCAGGCGCAGCTCCGCCAGGAGCCAGGGTCGGCAGGCGAGCGTCTCGCGCAGACTCGGCGCCTTGTGGATCCGGCGCTTCCGGGTCTCCTCCTGCGTGAACTTGAAGTGCTTCACGGCGTTCGTGACGTAGATGCCCTCCTCGTCGATCCCCGCCTCGCGCAGTGCGCGGGAGAGCAGGCGCCCCGCGGGTCCCACGAACGCCACTCCCTCACGGTCCTCCTGGTCCCCGGGCTGTTCGCCGACGAGCATGAGCCGCGCGTGCGGATCGCCGCGCCCGAACACGGTCCCGGTCGCGTCCCGGTGGAGGGGGCACCCGCGGCAGTCGGCGGCCGCCCGGCGGTGCGCGGGCAGCCCGCCGCGACGCGGCAGGAAGGGTGTGGCGTCGTACGGCTCGGGGCCGGCGCCGTTCGCGCGGCCTTCGTCCGCGGAGCCGCCGTCACGGGTGGCGTTCACGGGAGTACCTCTCGGGCGGGGACGGGGCTGGGGCGCGCCGACCGGGCGGGGACGGGGCCGCGGCGCGCCTACCGGGCGGAATGCCGCGGCGGGTCGCGCCAGGGACAGCGCCTCAGGGGCGCGGCGCCAGGACGCCGGCGTCGCCCACGCACACCGGCGCCCCTTCCGCCGGGGTCAGACGCGGGGCTCTTCGCCGGGGTCGGTGGGCAGCGGGCCGGGGTAGGGGCCGGGGCGCTCGGGTTCGCGCCGCTGGGTGTCATCCGCGTCCGGGCCCGTGCCGAGGGCGTCCCTGCCGGGGCTGTGGGCGGGGCGGAGCCGGCCGCGCCAGCTGCCGGTCGCGGCGTCGCGTTCCTCGATGAAGTGCTTGAACCGCATCAGGTCGCCCTGGACACGGCTCTCCAGGAAGCCCAGTGCGTCACCGGCCTTCTCGACCATGCCCTGGGGTTCGATGTCCATCGCCAGGCTCACGCGCGTGTGCGTCTCGTCGAGGCGCTGGAAGGTGACGACGCCCTTCTGTTTCACGTCGCCCCCGACCGTGCGCCAGGAGATCCGCTGGTCGGGGAGCTGGTCGACGATCTCGGTGTCGAATTCGCGGGTCACGCCCGCGACGCGGGTGTTCCAGTGGCAGTGCCGGTCGTCGAGCTGCCGTACCTGTTCCACACCGTCCATGAAGCGCGGGAACTCCTCGAACTGCGTCCACTGGTCGTAGACCGCGCGCAGCGGGGCCTCCACCCTGATCGTCTCCTGCACCATGCTCATGGTGTCCTCCTCGAACCGCGCCGGGTGGAATGGCTTGACGTATGCGGCTACCCCGTGGGACCGCGCTCACGCGCGGGGCGTCGGCCGGTCGTGCCGGTCGTGCCGGGCAAGCCGCTCCGGGTCGAGGACCACCCTCCATGGCGCCCCGAGGGCGCGCGGAGGTCTGCCGTTTCAGGCCGGTGCCGCTGGGCAGCCGCCGTGGACACGATGAGACCCCGAGGGAGCGACGCCGATGTCGACAGGAACGATTCTCGCCATCGTCATACCCGCTGTGGTGGTGCTCGCGTTGATCGTGCTGGCCATCGCCCTGGACCGGCGGCGCCGGAGTCGGTTGCGCGAACGGTTCGGGCCCGAGTACGACCGCACGGTCGACGACGCCGGAAGCAGGCGGGCCGCCGAGTACGATCTCGGTGCCCGTGAGAAGCGCCACGAGGCCCTGGACATCAAGCCGCTGTCGAGCGCCGCGAGAGAGGGTTACGCCCAGCGGTGGCGCGGTGTACAGGAGCAGTTCGTGGACCGCCCCGAAGGCGCCGTGCACGACGCCGACAGCCTGGTCACCTCGCTCATGCACGAGCGGGGCTACCCCACGGAGGGCTTCGAGCAGCAGTCGCGGGACCTCTCGGTCGAGCACGGCCGCACGCTGGAGCACTACCGGGCAGCGCACGAGATCAACACGCTCAGCTCCTCGCGGCAGGCCACCACCGAACAGTTGAGAGGGGCGATGGTGCACTACCGGGCCCTTTTCGACGAACTTCTCTCCGACGGGGAGGCGCCCGGTACCGGCCGGGCCTGACGAGGAGGGCGCGACATGCGTGAGCACGACACACCGGTGCGGTCCGGCCGCGGTGCGGACGCCCCGCCCGTGTATCCCGGTGAGAGCACCGGGATCGGCGGCGGCGAGCCCGGTGCCGGCGGCGAGACCGAGGCCGACTCCGGCATGGACATCGACAAGGGCTTCGGCGCGGACGGCGACACCGGCGCAGACAGCGACGCCCACGGCGACACCGGCGCCCGCACCGGGACCGGAGGACCCGACGTCGGGACCGGACTCGCCGTGGACACCGCGCGTACCGAGGACACTGCACGTGCTGAGGACACCGCGCGTACCGAGGACACTGCACGTACCGAGGACACTGCACGTACCGAGGACACTGCACGTACCGAGGACACTGCACGTACCGAGGACACCGCGCGTGCTGAGGACACCGCGCGTACCGAGGACACCGCGCGTGCCGAGGAGCCGAGCGCGGAGGGCGAGGCCCCGCGCCTGCTGGACCCCGAGGACGAGGAGGCGTTCCGCACCCGCTGGCGCGACATCCAGGGCCAATTCGTCGACGATCCCCGCGAGGCCGTGCACGCCGCCGACGCGCTCGTCACCGAGGTGATGCGGAAGCTCGCCGCCACCTTCGCCGACCGGAAGAAGGACCTGGAAGGACAGTGGAGCGAGGGCGAGGGCGTCGACACGGAGAGCCTGCGCATGGCGCTGCGCCAGTACCGCTCGTTCTTCCACCGCCTCCTCACCACCTGACCCACCCGACGGTGCCGGCTGCCGGAACACCACGGCGGCCGGCACCGTCGTGCGCCCGGCGTCCGAACGGAGAGCGCGGCGTCCGAACGGAGGGCCCGGCACGGAGAGCCCGGCACGGAGGGCCCGGCACGGAGAGCCCGGTCCCGGATCGTCCGTCCGCCCGTTTACGGACCCCCGGCCACGGTAAGCCGCCAGGGCATGACGCAGATCGGCTACACGATGATGACCGAACAGGCCGGCCCCAGGGCACTGGTCGAGCACGTAATCGAGGCCGAACGCGCGGGCTTCGACTTCTCCGTGATCTCGGACCATTCCTTTCCCTGGCTGGACTCCCAGGGGCACGCGCCGTACGCGTGGAGCGTGCTCGGCGCGGCCGCGCAGGCCACTTCCGACATCCCGCTGATGAGCTTCGTGACCTGCCCCACCTTCCGCTACCACCCGGTCGTGACCGCCCAGAAGGCGGCGACCGTCCAACTGCTCGCCCAAGGGCGCTTCCGGCTCGGGCTGGGGTCCGGGGAGAACCTCAACGAGCACGTCGTCGGCGAGGGGTGGCCCTCCGCGCACGTCCGCCTGGACATGCTGGAGGAGGCCGCGGAGATCATCCGCGCGCTCTTCGCCGGCGGGTACGTGACCTACCACGGGCGCCACTTCCAGGTCGACGACGCCCGGCTCTGGGACCTCCCGGACCCTCCGCCGCCGCTCGGGATCGCCGTGTCGGGCCCCCGCTCCTGCGAGCTCGCGGGCCGGCGCGCGGACCTGCTGATCGCCACGGAGCCCCGGCGGGAACTCGTCGAGGCCTTCGACCGGCACGGCGGGACCGGCAAACCCCGCGTCGGACAGCTCCCGGTCTGCTACGACACCGACCGCGAGGCGGCGGTGGCCCGGGCCCACGAGCAGTTCCGCTGGGCACTGGGCGGCTGGCGGCTCAACGCCGAACTGCCCCTGCCCACCGGATTCGCGCAGGCCACGCAGCACGTCAGGCCAGAGGACGTGGCGGACGCGGTGCCGTGCGGGGACGACGTCGAGGCCGTCGTGAAGGCCGCCCGACCCTACGCCGAGGCGGGCTTCACCGAGCTCGCCCTCGTCCAGATCGGCGGCGCGCACCAGTTGCCGTTCCTGCGCTGGGCCGAGAGCGAGCTGCTGCCCGCCCTCCGCGCGCTCTGACCCCGGGACGACGAGGCCGCGGCCATGGCCCGGCCGACGAGCGGCCTGGCCGCCAGTGCCCCTCCGGCCGCCGCCAGTGCCCCTCCGGCCGCCGGCAGAGCCCGTCCGGCCGCCGGCAGAACCGGTCCGGACCCGGCGGGGGTCCTAACGCCGGACGAGCGCGCGGGCCGCGCGGGCGATGTGCGTCCGGGAGATGCCGCACGCGTCGAGGAGCTCGGCGGTCGTGCCGGAGCCGGGAAGCTCCGTGACGGCCAGGTGGGCGAAGGCGGGGTGGCTGTCACCCATGGCGAGGGCCGACAGGACGGCCTCGCCGACACCGCCCTCGGGATGGTGGTCCTCGACGACGACGAGGGCGCCGGTGTCCGCGGCAGCCCGGGCGAGGGTATCGGTGTCGACGGGCTTCACGGAGTACAGGTCGACGACCCGGGCCCGTACCCCCTCGGCGGCCAGCTCGTCGGCGGCGGCCAGGCACTCGTGCAGGGTGACGCCGGCACCGACGAGGGTGACCTGGTCGTCCGCGCCGTGGCGCAGGGTCTTCGACCCGCCCACGGGGAAGGTCTCGTCCGCGGAGTAGAGGACCGGGTACGCCCCCCGGGTGGTGCGCAGGTAGGAGATCCCGTCGAGGTCGGCCATGGCCGCGGTCAGGGCGGCGGCGGAGGTCGCGTCGCCGGGGTAGAGCACCGTGGAGCCGAGGACGGCGCGCATCATGGCGAGGTCCTCCAGACCCATCTGGGAAGGTCCGTCGGCCCCGATCTCGACCCCGCTGTGCGTCCCGCACAGGGCCATCGTGATCCGCGAGACGGCGGCCATCCGGATGAAGTCGTGGGCGCGGGTGAGGAACGCGGCGAAGGTCGTCGCGTACGGACGGAAGCCGCGCACCGCCATCCCGACCGCGTCGGCGATCATCTGCTGCTCGGCGATGTACGTCTGGAAGTACCGGTCGGGGTAGGCCTTCCCGAACTCCTCGGCGTGGGTGGAGTTGCCGACCTCGGCGTCCAGCGCGACCACCTCGGGCCGGGCACCGAGAGCGGCCAGCGCACCGCCGAAGGCGACGCGAGTGGCCACCTTGTCGCCGACCTCGAAGCGGGGCAGCTCGACGGCCCCGGCCCGAGCGGCGGTCGCCGGGGCGGCGGCGGCCGGCCGGGGGCCGCGTACGCGCAGGTCGCGCACACCGCCCAGCTCGGCCACGGCACGCTCGGCCAGGTCCTCCGGCAGCGGCTTGCCGTGCCAGCCCTCCTTGTCCGCCACCTCCGCCACGCCCCGTCCCTTCACGGTCCTGGCGACGACCACGGTGGGCTCGCGCTGGTCGGCGGCGGTGGTCAGGGCCAGGTCGATCGCCGCGAGGTCGTGGCCGTCGACCACGATCGCCCGGCATCCGAAGGCCTCGACGCGACGGGCGTAGGCCTCGGTGTCCCATTCCAGCTCCGTGGGACCGCTCTGGCCGAGCCGGTTCACATCGATGAGGGCGGTGAAGTTGGCCAGCCGGTGGTGGCCGGCCTTGTCCAAGGCCTCCCACACGGATCCCTCGGCCGTCTCGCTGTCCCCGCACAGCACCCACACGCGGGAGGGCTGCTTCTCCAGGTCCCGGACCGCAAGCGCGATCCCGACGCCGTACGCGACGCCTTGGCCGAGTGATCCGGTGGCCAGGTCCACCCACGGCAGCTCGGGGGTGGGATGGCCCTGCAGGCGGTGACCGAAGCGGCGGTACGTCGTCATCAGCTCGTCGTCGCCGATCACGCCGGCGGCCTTGAACATCGCGTACAGCAGGGGCGACGCGTGCCCCTTGGAGAAGATCAGGTGGTCTCCCGCCGGGTCGTCGGGCGCCTCCCAGTCGTAGCGCAGATGGCGGGTCATCAGGACGGCCATCAGGTCGGCCGCGGACAGGCTGGAGGTGGGGTGCCCTGACCCCGCCGCCGTACTGGCGCGCACCGAGTCCACCCGCAGCTGCTGTGCGAGCTCGAAGACCTGCGAGAGGTCGCTGCCGGGGCCGAGCGTGGTGGTGGGCGGTGCGCTCATGGGGGAGTCCTTCGGTGCGAGGGCGAGGCGGGGCGGGTGAGGAGTACCCGGCCGTGGCACGCCGATCACGCCCCCTTCGGGGCATTGACCCCACCGGTGGCGCGCTCGGAGGTGCTCTTGACACCGCTTCTGCTCCGGGACGCGCGCATCATGCGCGGCGAGCTGACGGGCTCGACGGGAGTCCGCCGCCTCGCCTCCCCGGGCGTTCTACCGCGACGTGTCCGTCAGTCCCGTCACGCGTGCGACGTGGTGCAGGCTCGGTCCCGCCAGGACGGTGTGGAGCTGCTGGAACAGCCGGCGGGCGGGGACCGCGTCCCAGTCGGCCGGAAGGAGCTCGGTGGGCAGGCCCGGGTCCAGGTACGGCAGGCGGCGCCATTGCGTGAGCATCGGCACGTAGTGGCGGAACGCCTCGGCGTCCGTGGGCCCTTCCTGCCCCTCCGGCCGGCCGGTCAGCCGCTCCGCCACGGGCCCGTAGGTGTCGGCGAACTCCGCGTACTGCCTCTGCAGGGCCGGGAAGTCCCACCAGTCGCTGACCGTGTCGGCCAGTTCGCTGAAGGCCGCGTAGTCCGCCGCGAACAGGTGCACGTACGCGCTGAGCCCGAGCCGCTCCAGCATCGCGCGGGCGTCGTCGAGCACCCGGGCGGGGGCCAGCCACACGCCCGGCGCGATGTTGCCGAAGCCGAGCCAGGTCAGCCGGGTGCGCAACTGGTAGCGGTGCGAACGTTCCGACTCGGGTACGGAGAAGACCGCCATGGCCCAGCCGTCGGCGAGGGCCGCGGGCTCCAGGCTGCCGAAGATGCGCCGGTCGCCCTCGTCGAAGACGGGCACGACCGAGGGGCTGAGCCGGTAGCCCGTGGCGCCCCGGCGCTCGGGTTCCAGCACGCCCTTCTTCTTGAGCCGGGAGATCGCCGAGCGCACCGCCGGTCCGTCCACGTCCAGCTCGGACATCAGGGTGATCAGGTCGGCGATGGAGATCCAGCCGCCGAGGCGGCGCAGGAACGCACCGTAGACCGTGTTGATCAAAGAGCTGGGCCTGAGGGGGCTGTCCGACATGATCGCCTTCCGTTGTGCGCGGTCGCGATCATATCCAGCCCTCCTCAGGCCCCTCCGGACTTCGCGGGCTCTCCGGCTATCGGGCCGCGGACGGCCCCGCCTCGGCGAAAGCCCCGGAGAGCAGGTGGCCGGCCCCCGGTGCCACGGCCGGCAGGTCCAGCGCGCGCAGCATCTGGTGGGCCGTGCACACCGCCGCCGACACCACCGGCTTGCCGAGCAGCTGCTCGGCCTCCTCCAACGCCCCGAGGGACGGCATCTGCACGCACGCCGAGAGCACCACCGCGTCCGCGTCGGCATGGTCGAGCGCCCGGGCGAGACCGGGGAGCCGCGCCGGGTCGTGCGCGGCCACGTCGAGGTTGTCGGGGATCTCGAGGGCCGTGTAGTCCAGCACGTCGATCCCCTCCAGGGTGAGGTAGTCGACGACGGTCCGCGTCAGGGGCCGCATGTAGGGGGCGATCAGGGCGATCTTCTTCGCGCCGAGCGTCTGCAGGCCGTGGACCAGGGCGCCCGCGCTCGTGACGACCGGGGCCGGGGCCCCGTTCTCGGCGGTCCGGGTGTGCAGGCGCTCCTCGGACGCGCGGTGGTAGCCCGGGCCCATGCTCATGATGGCGACCAGGCAGGCATAGCCGAGGACGTCCACGCGGGCGTCGGAGAGCTCCACGGCGCACCGGTCGGAATCGGCGTCCATGGCCTTGAGCTGCTCGGTGGTCACATGGGTCATGCGCATCCGGCTGGAGTGGAACGTGAACCGCTCCGGGGCGACGCCCTCCCTCGCGCGAAGGATCGCCGGGATCTCGGTCTCCATCGTGACGTTGGAGCTCGGCACGATCTGGCCGATGCGGTACGTGCGTGAGGTGTCAGGTGAGGTGTGTGGGGACACGGGTGCTCCTGGGTACGGGCGACGACGGGCCTCAGCGGGCGTCGACGACGGGGTTGGACAGGGTGCCGATGTGCTCGACGGTGGCCTCGACCGTGTCGCCGGGGGAGAGGAACTCCGGCGGGACCATGCCCGCGCCGACTCCCGAGGGCGAGCCGGTGGCGATGACGTCTCCTGGTTCCAGTGTCATGCCGGAGCTGATGTCGGCGATGAGCGCGGCGATGGGGAAGAGCATGTGGCGCGTGTTGGACTTCTGCTTGGTCACGCCGTTGACGCGCAGCGACAGGTCCAGGTCCATCGGGTCGGGGATGTCGTCGGCGGTGACCACGGCCGGGCCGAAGGGCGCGTAGGAGTCCTGGCCCTTGGAGAAGAACCACTGGCCGGAGCGGCGCTGGTCGCGGGCGCTGATGTCGTTGACGATGCTGTAGCCGAAGACGTGGTCGTACGCCTCCTCCTCGCTGACGCGGAAGGCGGTGCGGCCGATCACCACCGCGAGCTCGCACTCCCAGTCGAGCTGGGTGGTCAGGTCGGCGTTGTGGAGGATCGGCGCGCCGGGGCCGGTGACGGCGGTGGCCGGCTTGCCGAAGAGCACCGGGCGCGGCGGGAGGCCCTTGTCCGTGTCGAGGCTGCGGCTCGACTCCTCCACGTGTTCCACGTAGTTGAGCCCGACGCCGATGATCTTGCCGGGACGCAGCGGTGCCCGCAGGGTGACCGCGTCGAGCCGGTGGGCCGCCCGGTCGGCGCCTCCGGCGGTGTGGCCGGTGATCAGCTCACGGGCGGCGGCCAGGGCGGCGGGGCCGGCCTGGACGAGCGAGAACAGGTCGGCGGGGAGGTCGACGCCCGCCCGGTCGGCGAGCGCCACGAGGTCGAGGACGCGGTCGCCGACCTGGGCGCCGAGCCGGTCGCCGGCGCCGGCGGTGTCGTCGGGGAGGGCGAAGGTCACCAGTCGCATGAGGGTTCCTTGGAGTGGGAGGGACCGGTGGAGTCCCGGAGGAAGAGCAGGAGGAGGGCCGGAGGAAGTACCGGAGGAAGTACCGGAGGAAGGGCCGGAGGAAGGGCCGGAGGGTCAGGAGACGGGCTGGTGGCCGCCGTTGTCGGCGTAGGCCTCTTCGCGGTGGAAACCGAGCGAGCGCATGACGGGGAAGTCGTCGAAGGAGAACAGGCAGGCGTCCTCGGAGTCGTCCAGGTTGCGGTGCTCGTGCCAGGCCCAGGACGGTACGCAGAAGATGTCGCCCTCCTGCCAGGCGAAGCGCTGTCCGGCGATCACCGAGACGCCCCGCCCCTTCGCGACGGTGTAGACGACCGAGCCGGTGTGGCGGTGGGCCCGGGTGGCCTGACCGGGCAGCAGGAGCTGCATGTGCGCGCCCATGGTCGGCATCACCGATCCGCCGGTGACCGGGTTGGTGTACTCCGCGATCACTCCGTCGTACGGGGATCCCTCGCCGGCCTTCGCCAGGTTCAGCAGCGCCTCGTAGGTGGGCTCCCAGGGGTAGGCCAGGAGGGGCGACCAGGGCCGGGTCCACTTCTCCGCCCCGTACGGCAGCAAGTGCGCGCCGTACGTCAGGACCGAGGAGTTGATGACCTTGCCGGGGGACTGGTAGAGCTCCGGATGGACCTCGTAGAAACCCGCGTCCAGCGCGTTGACCAGGGGGATGTCCAGTCCGTCCTGCCAGATGACGGGGCCGTCCTCGGCGTCGTTGCCGTGTTCGTGCCAGGTGCCGTTCGGGGTGATGGCGAAGTCACGGGGGCCGACCTTGAGCTTCTGGCCGTCCACGATCGTCCAGGCGCCCGTGCCCTCGTGGACGAAGCGCAGCGCGGCCGCCTGGTGGCGGTGGGCGGTCATCGCCTCGCCGGGGCCCATGATCTGCAGTCCGGTGTACAGCAGTCCGGCCGCGGCGCTGACGTCCCGGCGGCCGGGGTTGACGAGCATCACGACCCGTCGCCCGGCGTCGTCGGCCTTGACCAGGTCGAGCGCTTTGCGGACCAGGGGGCGCAGCTCGGCGTAACGCCACAGCACGGGAACCGACGCGGGCTGCGGGTACCAGGGCTCGATGTCGTTGGCGACGGTCCACAGCGCGCCCGCCTCCAGGGACTCCAACTCCGCGTAGTACGCGCTGAGTTCCGGAGTGTCGGTGACGTGGGCGCGGCCCGGCATGCTGTCGTCCTGCTGGGGGGTCATGCGTCCTCCTCTGTGGCGGGAGTCGTGGCGGGAGTCATGGCGGGAGTCATGGCGGGAGTGATGGCGTAGTGCTGCACGGGGAGCGGCGGGGCGGTGAAGGTCACCGGCGTGCGGGGCCGGTTGTCGACCTCGAGCCGGAAGACGTCGAAGCGGTTGTAGTGGCCGACGATGTCGTGCATCTGCTTGGGCTGGACGCAGCGGGCGAGGTCGATCTCGGCGTACACGATCCCCTCGTCGTCGACGAGCGGCTCGGTCACCGGCCGGCCGTCGGGGCCGAAGATCCCCGACAGGGCGCTGCGGGGGCGGGTGAACCGCTTGCGCAGCTCTACGTCGTCGCCGGCGAGGGCGTCGACGATCTCCGGTGAGACGGTGGAGCACGCCACGATCGAGAACACCTTGCCCTCGAAGCTGTGGGCGGCGGTACGCACCGCGATCGCCTCCGCCATGTCGTAGTCGGCGGGGGCCACCGGCAGGGCGATGTAGCAGGCGGCGTGGACGAGTTCGCCCTGGGCCAGCAGGGCGAAACGGGCCAGGGTGTTGGTGTTCTCGCCGCAGGCGAGGGCACCGAGCGGGCCGACGGGGGTGCGCAGGACCCGCAGGGAGCTGCCGTCGCCGTTGGTCCAGGTCAGCTTCTCCGCCCAGGTGGGCACCAGTTTGCGGTGCACGTTGAGGAGTTCGCCGTCGGACCCGATGGTGAGCAGCGTGTTGTAGAGGACGCCGAGGCTGTGCGGAGCGCGCTCGTTGACGCCGACCACGAGGACGACGCCGTACTGGCGGGCCGCGGCGCGCAGGGTGTCGACGTGCGGCCCCGGGACGTCGATCGAGGCGCGCTGCAGTCGGGCGAACCAGGGCGAACCGTCGACCGGGTTCATGGTCCAGTTCCAGTAGGGGTAACCGGGGACGAACGCCTCGGGGAAGACGACGAGACGGGCGCCGTTGCCGGCGGCCTCCGCGATCAGGGAGACCGCCTTGTCGACGGTGGCCGCGGGGTCGAGGTAGACGGGCGAGGCCTGGACGGCGGCCGCGGTGAAGCGGGGCAGGGCGCCGTCCGCCTCTTGCCGGTCGAGTGGCATGGAGACCTCCGGTCTCAGTGGGTCGACGCGGCCGCGGGGTGCGGCCGCTGCCAGCGCTGGTGCACGGGAGTGGCGGGTGCGCGCAGGAGTTCCAGGCGCGGGGGGACGCGGTCGGTCCTCGCCCCGGGCGGGCGGCCGCTGCCGGCCTTCCAGGACGCCGCCCAGGGCGCGGCCGGTCCGTGATAGCCCTGGGCCGCCGCGGCGTGCAGGGTCCACAGCGGGTCGTAGAGCTGTGCGCGGCCGACCGCGCACAGGTCGGCCCGGCCGGCCAGGAGGATCGAGTTCACGTCGTCGTACGTGGAGATCGCGCCGACCGCGATCACGGGGACGCCGGTGGCGTTGCGGATGAGGTCGGCGTACGGCGTCTGGTAGCTGCGCCCGTAGCGCGGGCGCTCGTGCGCCACCACCTCGCCGGTGGAGACGTCGATCGCGTCCGCGCCCGCTGCGGCGAGGGCGCGGGCGATCGCCACGGCCTCGTCCCCGGTCGTGCCGCCCTCGGCCCAGTCGGTCGCGGAGATGCGCACGAGGAGGGCCTTGCCGAGCGGCCACACCGCCCGTACCGCCTGCAGCACCTCCAGCGGGAAGCGCAGTCGGCCGGCCAGGTCGCCGCCGTACGGGTCGGTGCGCCGATTGGTCAGCGGGGAGAGGAATCCGGACATCAGGTGACCGTGGCCGTACTGGAGTTCCAGGGCGTCGAAGCCCGCCCGGTGGGCCCGTTCGGCGGCCCGGACGAACTCGCGGCGGATGCGGTCCAGGTCGGCGCGGGTCGCCCCGCGCGGTACCGCGCCGTCCGCGTCCCACGCGAGGGGGGAGCAGGCGACCAGGGGCCAGGCGTCGGCGCCGGTGAGCGGCGGCGACGTGCCGTCCGGGCGGGGGATCCGGGTGGCGGCCCGGCTCCCGGCGTGGGTGAGCTGGATGCCGATGCAGGTGTCCGACTGGGCGTGCACCAGGTCGGTGATGCGCCGCCAGGCGGCCTCCTGCTCGTCGGTGTACAGGCCGGGGCAGCCGGGGGTCGCCCGGCCGTCGGCGCCGACCGCGGTCATCCCGGCCAGCACGAGGCCGGCGCCACCCAGGGTCTGGGCGCCGAGATGGACCAGGTCGAAGTCGCCCGGGACCCCGTCCCTCGCCGTGTAGAGGGCCAGGGGCGGTACGACGACCCGGTTGCGCAGCCGCAGCCCGCCCAGCCGGAAGGGCCGGAACATCGGCGGCACGGCGGGCCGGGCGGGCCCGGCCGCGGCGGAGCTCGTGGCCGCGCCTCCGGAGCCTCCGGCGGGGCCGGTGGCCGGGCCCGCGGCCGGGTCCTCCTCGTGCCGGGAGAGCACGGCGGCGGTGAACCGCTCGTCGCGGACCCGGAGGTTGTCGTAGGTGACGCGACGGCTGCGGGTCAGCAGGTTGAAGGCGAACTGGTGCGGCTCCTGGCCCGTGTAGCGGCCGACGTCCTCGAACCATTCGAGGCTGGCCTGGGCCGCTCGCTGGGTGGACTCCACCACCGGCCTCCGCTCGCTCTCGTACGCCGCCAGCGCACCGGACACGTCGTCGTTCTCGTGCAGGCAGGCGGCCAGGGCGAGGGCGTCCTCCATGGCGAGCTTGGTGCCGGAGCCGATGGAGAAGTGGGCGGTGTGGGCCGCGTCTCCGAGCAGCACCACGTTGCCGTGCCGCCAGCTGCGGTTGCGGACCGTCGTGAAGCGGATCCACCGGGAGTTGTTGGGGATCAGCCGATGCCCGTCCAGGTGACGGGCGAGCAGCTCCTCACAGCGCCGGATGCTGTCCTCGTCACTGGCGCCGGGCGGCAGCCCGCGGGCGGCGGCGTCCTCGAACCGGGCGGCACGGGCGTCGAATCCCGCGCGCCGCCAGGCCTCCTCGTCCATCTCCACGACGAAGGTGGAGCGTGTCCCGTCGAAGGGGTAGGCGTGCACCTGGACGGTGCCGAAGTCGTGCTCGGAGACGATGAAGGTGAAGGCCTCCAGGACCTTGTCGGTGGCCAGCCACATGTAGCGGCAGTGCCGCTCGTCGAGGTCGGGGCCGAAGCTGTCGGCGTACGCGGTGCGGGTCGCCGACCGTACGCCGTCCGCGGCCACCACCAGGTCGTGGGAGGCGGCGAGTTCGCAGACCGGCGGGGCCGGCGTGCGGTAGCGGACGTCCACCCCGAGGGCGGCGCAGCGCTCCTGCAGGATCTGCAGCAGCCGCTTGCGGCCGATGGCGGCGAAGCCGTGGCCGCCGGAGGTGAGGACCTGCCCCTTGTAGTGGACGTCGATGTCCGACCAGCGGGCGAACTCCGCCGACATCGCGGTGTGCACCTCGGGGTCGGCCTGGGCGATGCCGTCGAGGGTCTCGTCCGAGAAGACCACGCCGAAACCGAAGGTGTCGTCCGGCGCGTTGCGCTCCCACACCGTGACCTCCCACCGCGGGGAGAGCTGCTTCGCGAGGGCCGCGAAGTAGAGCCCGCCGGGCCCTCCGCCGATGACCGCTACGCGCACGGCGCACCTCCCGCGGGGGCGAGGGGGAGGGAGAGGAGTTCCGGGGTCTGCGGGCCGGCCGTGCGCAGGAGCTCGCGTACGTCGTCGGGCCACGGCTCCGCCCCGGTGGCACGGGCGGCGGAATGGGCCACGACCATGCGCCCCGTGGCGGCGACGGCCTCCGACTCGCCGTGGACGGTGAAGTCGTAGTGCAGCGATGCCCGGCCTATCCGGCCGACCCGGAGTTCGGTGCGCACCCTCTCGCCGAACCACAGCCGGGCCCTGAAGTCCGCCTCGAAGTGCACGCGCGGGGTGCTGCCGAAGAGGTGGTCGAGGCCCAGGCCGCGCAGCAGTGCGGCCTCGGCCGCCTCGGCCCAGCGCACGACCGTGGAGAAGTGGTAGTGGCCGGCGGCGTCCGTGTCGCACCACTCGACGCGGCGTTCCACGGCGATGCTCGCCGGCCGGTCCGCGGCCAGCCGGCGCAGTTCGGCCCGCCGCAGCTTGCCGGTGCTGGTGCGGGGCAGCTCCGCGACGAACTCGACGGCGCGCGGGTACTTGTACGGCGCGATGACCGCCTTGACGTGGTCCTGGAGGGCCTTGGCGGTCTCCCGGCCCGCGGGCGCACCGGGGCGGAGCACGACGTACGCCTTGACCAGCATGCCGCGCGTCTCGTCCGGGACCCCGACGACTCCGCATTCCAGCACGTCGGGGTGGCCGCCCAGGGCCTTCTCGACCTCGGGCCCGGCGATGTTGTAGCCGGAGGAGACGATCATGTCGTCGCTGCGCGCGACGTACCAGAAGTAGCCGTCGGCGTCGCGGACGTAGGTGTCGCCGGTGAGGTTCCAGCCGTTCCGGACGTACGTCGTCTGGCGCGGGTCGGAGAGGTAGCGGCAGCCGGTGGGGCCGGTGACGGCGAGGAGGCCGGGCTGTCCGTCGGGTACCGGGTCGCCCTGCTCGTCCACGACCATGGCCCGGTAGCCCGGTACGGGCCGTCCGGTCGATCCGGGGCGGATGTCCTCGTCGGCGGCGGAGATGAACACGTGGAGCATCTCGGTGGCACCGATGCCGTCGATGATGCGCAGCCCGGTGGCGGCGTGGAACTCCTCCCACACCTCGGCGGGCAGCGGCTCCCCGGCGGACACGCAGCGGCGCAGCCCGGCGAGCCGGTCCGCTGCTCCTGCGGCCAGGATCGCCCGGTAGGCGGTGGGCGCGGTGAACAGCACAGTGACACCGAACTCGGCCACCAAGTCGGCCAGTTGGAGCGGTGTGGCCTGGTCGGCCAGCAGGGTCGAGGCTCCGACGGACAGAGGAAAGACGACCAGTCCGCCGAGCCCGAAGGTGAACGCGAGCGGCGGACTGCCGGCGAAGACGTCGTCCTGGCGCGGCTTGAGGACGTGCCGGGAGAAGGTGTCGGCGTTGGCCAGGACGTCCCGGTGGAAGTGCAGGGTGGCCTTGGGTCGGCCGGTCGTACCGGAGGTGAACGCGATCAGAGCGACGTCGTCGGCGGCCGTGGCCACGGTGGTGAACCGACCGTCCTTCGCCGCGCAGCGGGCGGTCAGGTCCGTGTCGGTGGGGCCGCCGAAGGTGAGGACGGGGAGCCCCGGGGTGTGGGCCCGGTCGAGCTCGTCGACGTGCCGGTGGTCGCACAGGGCGAGCGACGGGCGGCTGATGTCGTGCAGTTCGGCGAGTTCGGTGGCGCGCAGCAGCGGCATGGTGGTGACGGCGACGCAGCCCGCTTTGAGGACGCCGAACCAGGCGGCGACCAGCCACGGGGTGTTGGGGCCGCGCAGCAGGACGCGGTTGCCGGGCACCAGGCCGAAGTCCTCGGTCAGCACCTGCGCGACCTGGTCGGCGCGCAGCCGCAGTTCACCGTACGTCCACCGCTCGTCGGCGGTCAGCAGGCAGGGGCGGTCGCCGCCCCACCGCTCGACGGCTTCGTCGAGGAGGCGGGCGGCGCAGTTGAGCCGGTCCGGGTACTGCAACTCCGGTAGGTCGAAGTGCAGTTCGGGCCAGAGGTCGAAGGACGGAAGCCGGTCTCGGCAGAAGGAGTCCGCGTGCGCGGACGGGGAGAGCTCCATGGGGCGGCACCTCGATCTGGGGCAGCGGGGAGGATGGAGCAAGTATCTCGATAAAATGTCGAGCGTCAATGATGCGCGATAATTGAATCGGGTCGACACGTCAGGCGACCGGCACGCACACCCGCACGGCCTTGCCGAACTCGCGCGCGTGGACGCTGAGTCGGCCGCACGCCTCCGCGACGAGCAGGGCGACGATCGGCAGCCCGCGACCGCTCTCGGCCTCCGGGTCGATCTCCGCGAGTGCCGTGAGTGCCGTGAGCTCGGCCGGGGGTGGGGTCGGATCGCCGTCCTCGACCTCCAGGCGCACGCGCCCGCCGACGACGGCCACCGTGACGTGCAGTCGCTCGGTGACGGCCGCGGTGTGACGGACGGCGTTCCCGACCAGCTCGGCGACGGTCAGCAGGAGCGTGTCGCGGAGCTCGCCGGAGATGCCCCAGGCGGCGAGCGCGGAGCCGACGCGGGTGCGGATCAACGGGACGCACGCGGCGGTGGGCGGGGTGGTCCAGTGTGCGACGCGGGTGCCGGACGGGGTGACGCGGGCGCCGGGCGGGGTGGCGGGGGTGCCGGACGGGGGGGTGCGGGTGCCCGGCGGGGTGGCGGGGGTGCCGGAGGTGGAGGCGGGGGCGGGTCCCGGTACGGCGGAGGTGTCGGGCATGGCGGAAGTGGCGGCGGGTGCGGTGAGCATGGCGGGCTCCCGGGGGGTGCGGAACGGCTCTGATTGCTCGTGTCACGAGCGGTGGATGCGGCAGGCCGGCGACCTTGTGGTTCCGGGGAGCATCTCGCTAGAGTTCCTTGTTACACGTGTAACACGTTACGCACCCCGTGAGGGTCGACGCAAGCAAATTCGGACAAACGCTACGAATTTTCCGTTGGCTCCGCCCCGCCCCGCGAAAGGGCCGCAATGACGCAATCCCTCCCGGCCGAGCTCGACACGGGCTGGCCGCCCCCTCCCTTCCACGCTCCGGTCCCGCCCGTGGTGGCCGCGAACGGAGTGCGCCGCTTCGACGGAGTCACGTACGCGACCCGGCCGGGCTACCGGCCGCGGCTGCTCGACGTCCAGGTGCCCGCTGCGGAGGCCGCCCTCCCGGCCGTCGTGTGGATCCACGGCGGCGGCTGGCTTGAGGGCGACCGGCGCTACCCGCCGCCGACCGTCCCCGTCGAACTGCTGCACGGCACGGTCCTCGCGGCGGGCCTCGCACTGGTCTGCATCGACTACCGGCACAGCCTGGAGGCGCCCTTTCCGGCGCAGCTGCACGACGTGAAGGCCGCGATCCGCTACGTCCGCAGGTTCGCCGACACGTTCGGCATCGACCCGGACCGGATCGCCGTCTGGGGCGAGTCCGCCGGGGGCCACCTGGCGGCGCTCGCCGGGCTGACGGGGCCGCACAGCCCTGACGCCGCCGCTTTGGAGGGCGCCGAAGGCGTCGCCGAGGGCGAGACCTCGGTGCGCGCGGTCGTCGACTGGTACGGCGTCTCCGACCTGGCCGCGGCGCGCGAGCACCCCATGCCGCCGATGCCTCCGGGGGCCGGGTTCCCCGACCCGTACGACGCGCTGCTCGGCGGCACCGAAGAGGAGCGGCCCGCGCTGGCCCGCGCGGCGAGCCCGGTGACGTACGCGGTGGCGGGCGCAGCCCTTCCCCCGTTCCTGCTGATCCACGGCACGCGGGACGGGCTGGTCCCGTACGGCCAGAGCGAGGTGCTCGACGCGGCGCTGCGGAAGGCCGGCGGCGAGTCCACGCTGCGGCCGGTGGAGGGCGCCGACCACATCTTCCTGGGCGCACCGGACGTCACCCCGCTCGTCACCGCGAGCGTCGAGTTCCTCGCCCGTCACCTGAGAGCCTGAGGCGCGATGGCCGACAAGCCCGTCACCGCACCCGTTTCCGCACCCGTACGACGCCGGACCTCCGGCGTGCTGCCGCTCGGCCTGCTGCTGACCGGGGTCGCGGCCCTGGCGGCCGTCGTGGTCCACGCGGACGCCGAGCGCCCGCCGTTCCAGGCCCTCGACGAACGCTGGCTCGACCGGATGGGCGGCCCGCACCAGGGCTTCCTGGCCGGCGCCGCCGCCTTCCTGGACTGGTTCGGCGGCCCCCTGGGCGTGATCGTGCCCCTGGGGTTCCTGGCCTTCCTGCTGTTCCGAAGGCGCTGGTGGTCGGTGTGCTGCCTGCTCGTCACCTACCTCGGCACGAGCGCGCTGGTCGTCCAGGGCCTCAAACACCTGGTGGACCGGCCCCGCCCCGCGAACCCGCTGGTCCGGGTCGACCACGGCTCGTTCCCCTCCGGCCACGCGGCCGGGGCGGCGGTGCTCGTGGTCCTTGCCGGCGCCCTGCTGGTGCCCGTGGCCCGACGGAGGGCCTGGTGGTGCGCCGGCACGCTCTTCACCCTGGCCATGATGTGGAGCCGCACGTGGCTGCACGCGCACTGGCTGAGCGACACCGTCGTGGGCGCGGCGGCCGGGGCGGGTGCGGCGCTGGTGCTCTGGCGCGCCTTCATGCCCGTACTCGCCCGCGAGAGACGCGGTCCGACGGTGCGCGAGGGGGTGCCGCGGACCGAACCGTCCCTCGCCGCGAGCGGCTGAGGCGACGGAGCGGGGTAGGCCCCGGGAGGCTCGCTCTCCCGGGGCCTGCCCGCGTCATGGCCCTGGCGTCGTCACGACCTTGGCGTTGTCACGCTCTTGGCATCGTCGCGACCTTGGCGTCGTCACGGGCTTCGCGTCGCGGGGCGCGTACGCCGTCACCGCCCTCGCCTCGCCATGACCCCCGCGTCGTCACGGCCGTTCCGTCGTCGACGACTGCCGCCGTCGTGGTCCGCCGCCACGCCCGGGCGGGCTCGGGGCGTCAGGACGACTGCCGCGGCACCAGGACCGGTTCGACGCCCTTCACGTGCGGGGGAGTGTCCCCCGCTATCAGCGCGTGCAGGGCGTTCGCGACCTCGGCGGCCGCGGGAATGTCCAGCGCGACGCTGGTCAGCGGGGGCTGCTGGAACGCCGAGAGCACCAGGTCGTCACAGCCCACGACGGCCACGTCGTCCGGTACGGAGACGCCCTCGGCCTTCAGCGCGTGCATCAGCAGCGCGGCGTACTCGTCGTTGTACGCGAAGACCCCGTCCAGGTCCAGGTCCCTCCAGCGGCGTGCCAGTGCCGAGGCGGACTCACGGGTGTAGGCCAGGTCGAGCGGCGTGACCGTGGCCGGGTGCCGTGCCGCGACCTGCTCGGCGCCGGCGAGCCGCGGCCGGGCGAGCGTGTCGAGTCCCCGCTCCTGGGGGATGACCACACCGATCCGGCTGCGGCCCCTGGCGATGAGGTGCTCGGTGG
Source organism: Streptomyces sp. NPDC051921 (assembly GCF_040680975.1). Classification (NCBI taxonomy): domain Bacteria; kingdom Bacillati; phylum Actinomycetota; class Actinomycetes; order Kitasatosporales; family Streptomycetaceae; genus Streptomyces; species Streptomyces sp. NPDC051921. Next base: position 7,387 of record NZ_JBFAXU010000035.1, on the reverse strand, counting down.
CGACGGCGCCGACGGCGGCGTGGTCGAAGGCGATGGTGTGGACGCCGGCCACCGGGTGGGAGGCGAAGGCCAGCATGCCGCGGACGCCCGCGCGCCGCAGCACCTCGGCGGCCTGGGGGCCGAACCGGTCGCCGTCGAGGGCGAGGACCGCGGCCGGCCGGAGCTCGGCCCAGGCGCGGGCGGCCTCCAGCGGGTCGGCGAAGCGGCCGGCGTGCATGACGGCGGTGTAGCCGTGCCGCTCCAGCTCGCTGACCAGGTCGTCCACCCAGTCGCTCACCAGGCGGCCGACGGCCGAGACGGAGGTGGGCATCAGGACCAGGTTGCTGCGGCCCGCGCGGAGCGAGCGGGCGGCGGCGTTCGGCACGTAGCCGAGTTGGGCGGCCGCGGCCAGGACCTTGGCTCGGGTGCTCTCGCTCACCCGGTGGTTCTGGGTGTTGTTGAGCACGAACGACACGGTGGCGCGTGACACCCCTGCCAGCCGGGCCACGTCCGCGCTGGTGGCCGATGCGGGGACCGCCGTGTCCTTCGCCATGCGTGCTTCATCGCTCTCTGTAGCCCGTTGTCCGCTCTCCCTTGCAGGTTACACGAGTTAAGCCTTGCGGCGCGGAGTGTCCCCGGGTCGTCCCCGTGGCGCCACGGGGACGGAGGGGTACAGAAACTACCCGCGCGCGGCGAAGAGGCGGCGGGACGTTCCGGCGAGGTCCCCGACGGCACCGACGACGGAGTCGAACCGCATCGTGCTCCGCGTCTCCTGGCCGTACCGCTCCCAGGAGGGCAGTCCCGCGTGGTTGGGGTCGCCGGTGCGGACGAACGCGATCCAGGCCTCGTGCATGGCGCGCGCCAGGGCGTCCCGGACCCGGGGGTCCAGGCCCGCGAGGAAGGGGGCGTGCGACCACGCGTCGAAGTTGGCGAAGACGAAGGGGAGTTCCAGGCAGTGCGCCGCGCCGAGCCGGCCCTCGTACGCCGGGGTCGGCAGGTCGAACTGGTATGCCCAGACGGGGCGGCCGAGGGCGGCCCGGGCCTCGGCGAGCTCCAGGCACGGCACCCGGAAGAGCTCGTCGGAGATCAGGTCCATGAGCACGTCCGCCGGCCGCGCGCCCGGCCGCGACCGCTCGTAGGCGGCGTACGCCCCGGCCGCTCCGTCGTCGCCGAACGTGTCCGCCAGCCGGGCGACGACCTGTTCCCTGGTGGCGGCGGCGTGGGCCCCGTCCAGCGCGAAGCCGAAGTTGGCCTCCTCGCGGGTCCAGCCGATGAGGACGTCGACGTCGGCCGCGGCGCCGTGCAGCAGGGTCTCGGCCGGGTGGCGGCTCAGGGTGATGCCGTCGATGACGGGCAGGAAGGGCGTGGGCCAGTGGCCCCAGCGCACGGTCCTCGCGAACAGTCCGCCGCCCGCACCGATCAGTGACGGCCAGGGGAGACGGCGGAGCTGGTCGACGCTGTCCGCTCCGGCGATGCCGAGGTAGGCCTCGGTGCGCTCCTGGTACTCGGCGGGCGTCGGAAGGTGCAGGCCGAAGGGCGGGCTCTGCAGGATGACGCGTCGGAACAGCCCCCGGGCGTCGGGGTGGCCGGCGAGTGCGGCGGTCGAGACCGCGCCGCCGGACTGCCCGGCGACGGTGACGAGGTCCGGGTCGCCGCCGAAGGCCGCGATGTTCTCCTTCACCCAGCGCAGTGCCGCGAGCTGGTCCGTGAGCCAGAAGTTGCCGGCGGGATCGCCGTCCCTCTCGCCGGGATACAGGTAACCGAGCGCCCCGATGCGGTAGTTGACGGTCACCACCACCAGGTCGCCGTCGCGGGCGAAGGTCTCTCCGGAGTAGACGGGCAGCGAGCCGGAACCCGAGACGAAGCCGCCGCCGTGGATCCAGACCAGCACGGGGCGGGCCGCGCCGTCGGCCGCCGGGGTCCACACGTCGACGGTCAGGCAGTCGTCGTCGAACGGCGGTGCGCCGTGCCCGCCGAGGACGGGGTCCCCGCCCTCCACGTACATCTGCGGCGCGCTCGGACCGTCGACGGTCGCGTCCCGCACGCCCTCCCATCCCGGGTGCGGCCGGGCGGGCCGCCAGCGCAGGGCGCCGACCGGCGGCTCGGCGTACGGCACCGCCCGGAAGACGGACACACCCCCTTCGACCGCACCTTGGAGGCCGCCTCCCGACGGCAGCTCCACCCGTGCCGACTCCGGACCTTCGTTGACGCTCATGAGTGATCCTTGCCTGTGCGCCGATACCGTGGCGGCCGGCGACGAGGGTCGTGGCGTCCGTTCGACGCCTCTGGACATTCTTCGTACGAGAGGGCGGAGGTCACCACAGCCGGTCGTCGGCGGCGCGTTCCGCCTCCTCCCGCAGCAGCGGGGCGAAGCCGCGCCACAGCAGGAGGCAGGCACCGACACCGGCCAGCGCGCCGGCGACGGTGTCGCTGAGCCATTGGGCGTGCAGCCAGGTGCGGCTCCACATCATGGCGCCGACGTAGAGGGCGGCGACCGGCCACCACCAGCGGCGTGCCCGGGGCGGAAAGGCGACCACCCCGGCCGCGACCACCAGCGCCGCGGCCGTGAACACCTGCCCCGAGGGGTAGGAGCCGTCGTTCACCAGCACCCATGGATGGGGCGGGCGCGGACGGTCGACCAGCTGCTTCAGCGGCAGCACCACCAGGATGTTCGCGGCGACCCCGGCGGCGAAGGCGAACAGTCCCGAGCGCCACCGTCCGTACACGCACAGAGCGCCGGCGAGCGCGAGGGGCACGACCACGCCGATCGGGCCGCCGAGCCGGTCCAGGGTGAGGGCGAGGTCCGTCGCCGCGGCGCTGCGCGAGCCGCCCGCGGAGCGCTGCCAGGCGTCGTCGAGGCCCTGGAAGAAGGGAGGGCCGTCGCCCCGGAGGAGGACCCCGACCGCCGCCGCGAGGAACAGCAGGCCGCAGCCCCAGGGAACGGCGCCCCGGGGCGGCGGGGCGGGGAGGTGGTGTGCGGCCCGGCGGACGGGTCTTCGGCGCGGCTGGACCGGGGGTGATGCGCGCATGGCAGGCCTTTCACGGCGGCGCACGGGGGCGACGCGGGGGAGAGGTGGGGGCGGCGCGAGGCAGCATGGCGCACTCCTGTCGGTCGCCACAAGCCCTCCATATGTCAGGGCCCCCAAAACCGAGCACTCGCGTGGTTACACGTGATCTACCTGTTGAGTGGCAATTCGGGCCGGACCCTGGTGGAGCGGCCCCCGGGGGTGCTACACAGTCTCCCAGAGCGTGGCTAACACGTGTAACTCGAAGTGCTGAGGCGCCCACCGAGCGCCCCCACCCCTCTCCCGGTGCCCATCCCCCGCACCCGCCTCTCGCCTTCCTCTCCCGACCTCTCCCGACCTCCCGCTCCGTCCCCGAGGAGTCGACGTGACCACGAACGACGTCACCGAACCGCGGCCCGCCGCCGCACCCGACCGCACCCGCCCGCGCGGCCTGCTTCTCCTGCTCCTCGTCGCCAACGCAGCCATGCTCGCGGTCTACATGGGCGTCGGCTCCGTGCTGCTGCCCACCCAGATCGCGGCGATCGCCCCGGACGACAAGGTGGCGGTCCTGGGCCTGATCGGCGGCATCAGCTCCGTCTTCGCGACCGCCTGCAACCCCATCGCGGGAGCCCTGTCCGACCGGTCCGGCCGCAGGAGCCCCTGGATCCTCGGCGGCGCCCTCGCCTCGCTCGCCGGTCTGGCCTTCCTCGGCGGCGTCGACACCGCGCTGTTCGTCGGCATCGGCTGGTGCCTGGTGCAGGCGACGATGAACGTCTACCAGGCCGCGGTCACCGCGATCGTGCCCGACCGGGTCCCGGTCGCCAAGCGCGGCACCGCGTCCGCGCTCGTCGGCCTCGGCCTCCCGATCGGCGGGACCGTCGGTGTCCTCGTCGCCTCGCAGACCGCCGGCCGGCTGCAGACCGGCTACCTGCTCTTCGGCGTGATCATCGCGGCCTCGGCCGTGCTGCTGACCGCGTTCTGCCGCGACGTCCCGCGCGCCGCTCCCGCCCCGGCCGTGCCCGCCCGTACGCAGCTCGCCGCCTTCCTCTCCGCCCTGGCCCACCACGACTTCCGGTGGGCCTTCACCGGCCGGGCGCTGATGGTCCTCGGCTACTTCTCCGTCATCGGCTACCAGCTGTACATCCTCGGCGACCACATCGAGCTGCCGGCCGGGCTGACCCCGCCCGAGGCGATGGCCGTGCTGACCCCCGTGACCATGGTCGCCATGGCCGTGTCCACCATCGTCGGCGGCCTGCTGTCGGACCGCTGGGACCGTCGCAAGGTGTTCGTCGGGGTGTCGGCCGCCCTGGCCGGGCTCGTCATGGTGGTCCCCGTGGTCAGCCCGACCTGGAGCGGGATGATCGCCTTCAACGCCCTCAACGGGCTGGCGTTCGGCTGCTTCATGGCCGTGGACACCGCCCTGGTCACCCTCGTCCTGCCGCGGGCCGAGGACGCCGCCCGCGACATGGGCGTGCTCAACATCGCCAACGCCGGCCCGCAGATCGTCGCCCCGTTCGTCGCCTCGGCCGTCGTCACGGCCTTCGGTGGCTACACCCCGCTGTTCCTGGTCGGCGGCGCGCTCTCGTTGGTCGGGGCGCTCGCCATCCTGCCCATCCGCGGTGTCCGCTGACCGGTCGACCCCGCTGCCTCTCCCGCCGTCGATCCCTACCCGAGGAGCAACCTCCGTGAGACCCAGGAGACTTCTTTCGCTCGCCGCCCTGCTGCTGTGCACCCCCGGTCTCGCCGGAACCGCGCCGGCGGCAGCGGCACCGCACTCCGCCGCACCGCACCCAGCCGCACAGAGTCCGGTGCGACCGCAGGGCGCGGCGCCCCGCCCGCTGCGGATCCTGCTCACCAACGACGACGGCTACGACGCCCCCGGCATCCGTACGGCGTTCCAGCTGCTGACCGCCGCCGGTCACGACGTCACCATCGTCGCGCCGCTCACCAACCAGAGCGGTACGGGCACGAAGATGCTCAGCGGCACCAGCCTGGCGGTCAGGCATCCCGAGCCCAGGGTGTGGGCGGTGGACGGCACTCCGGGCGACTCCGTCGTCTTCGGCCTCTCCGAGGTGTACGCGGGCGCGGCCCCGGACCTGGTCGTCTCCGGCACGAACTTCGGGCCCAACGTGGCCGGGCTCGCGAACCACTCGGGCACCGTGGGAGGAGCGATCGCCGCCCTCGAGTACGGCGTGCCGGCCGTCGCCGTCAGCACGGGCGGCTTCGCAGCCCCCGACCCGGTCGCCACCGTCAACGCCATGCGCCCGACGGTGGAGTTCCTGGTCGGTCTGATCGACCGGCTGCGGTCCCGGGCGCGGTCCGGTCCCCTTCTGCCGGAGGGCGTCGGCCTCAACATCAACCATCCGGTGGTCGGCGCCGACGGCAAGGCCCCGGCCGAGGGCTCCGCCGTGACCTTCCAGGACCCGCAGCAGGCCCTCGTGCCCGACTTCACGGACACCGGCGACGGCACCTGGAAGGTGACCGTGCGCTTCGCGCCCCGGCCGCCGGCCAAGGGGGGCGACGTGGCGGCGGTCAGCGCCTCCAAGGTGGCCATCAGCCCCGTGTCCGCCGACTGGAACACCGGCCCCGCCGACTTCGCCGAGGTGAGCGCCCTCCTCGCCGGCCTGCGTCCCTGACGCACGCACCCACCCGCTCCCCGGAGGAACGATGAAGACGCATCGCCGCGCGGCGGCCTTACTGACCGCCGTGTCCGCCCTGATCATCACCACCTCGCTCGGCACGGCCACGCCGTCCGCCGCTCGCGAGCCGGTGTCCCGCCCCGTCGTCCACACCGCCCAGGGCGCCCTCGTCGGCCGAACCCACGACCGGGCCGAGGAGTTCTTGGGCGTGCCCTACGCGGCGCCCCCGGTCGGGGAGTCGCGCTTCCGGTCCCCGAGGGCACCGGTCGCGTGGCGCGCACCACGCGACGCGAGCGCCCAGGCGCCCGCGTGTCCGCAGTTCTCACCGTTCGGCCTGGGTGATCCGACGGCCGTCAGCGAGGACTGCCTCTACCTGGACGTCTACCGGCCGCGCGGTGCGCGCCCGGGGGCGCGGCTCCCGGTGATCCTCTGGATGCACGGTGGCGCGTACAGCCAGGGCACGGGCACCCAGTTCGGCGGGCGGACGATGGCCGACCTGACCGACAACATCGTCGTGAGCATCAACTACCGCCTGGGACAGCTCGGTTATCTGGCCCTGCCGGAGCTGACCCGGTCCGACCCGCTCGGCTCCGGATCGTTCGGCCTGATGGACCAGATCGCCGCGCTGAAGTGGACCCGGGTGAACATCGCCGGCTTCGGCGGCGACCCCGCGACCGTCACCATCGCCGGCCAGTCCGCGGGCAGCGGCTCGGTCTGCGCCCTCCTCGCCTCTCCGCTCGCCCGGGGTCTGTTCGGCCGGGCCGTGCTGCAGAGCGGTCCGTGCACACTGCTGCGGGCTCCCGACCGGGCGGGGGCCGAGGAGCAGGGCCGCGCCTACGCGGCGCGGCTGGGGTGCGCCGATCCGGCCGCCGTCGCCGCGTGCCTGCGCCGCGCCTCCGTCGGTGATCTGGTGGACGCGGCGGCCTCCTCGCCGGTGTCAGGGCCCGCCCACGGCGACGGGCTGCTGCCGCTGGAACCGGCCGTGGCCATCGCCTCGGGGGCCTGGAACAAGGTCCCGATCCTGATCGGCAGCACCAGGGCGGAGGCCCGTCTCTTCGTGGCCCTCACCCAGCCGCGACTGACCGCTCAGCAGTACACCGACCAGGTGCGGGCACAGTACGGGCCCGCGGCCGAGGAGGTCCTCGCGCGCTACCCGGTCACCGGATACGCGTCCCCCTACCTCGCGCTGTCGGCCGTACTCACGGACTCCACCTTCGCCTGCCACACGTACGCGACGGCTCGGCTCTTCGCCGAGCAAGTTCCCACGTACGCGTACGAGTTCGACGACCCGGACTCCCCGACCCTCCGCGGCGCCCAGGTCCCCGGCCTCGACCAGTCCAACGGGCACAGCGCCGAACTCGCCTATCTGCACGACTTCACCATGGGCGACCGGCCCCTGACGGCCCTTCAAGTCGCCCTGGCAGACCGCATGAAACGCCACTGGGGCGCCTTCGCCCGGACGGGTGACCCAGCCGTCCCCGGCCTGTCGCCGTGGCCGGCCGTCGGAACGCCGTACGTCTCGCTGACCCTCCACCCCACGGCCGGCGGCCCTTCGACGACGTTCGCCGCCGACCACCGGTGCGGCTTCTGGGCGGCCCCGAGGACGGCGGGCCCGACGCCCGCGCCCCGGCGCCTCCGCTGAGTCGTCACCGCAGGCGACCGGCGCAGCACCGCGCCGGTCGCCTCCCCCCGGTCGCCTCCCCCCCGGCGCCGAGATCGGTAGAGCACACGTGTGTACAACAGTGAACAAACCAGAAATATAGG
>NZ_JBFAXU010000034.1:0-73150 GCF_040680975.1 Streptomyces sp. NPDC051921 | reverse complement strand
TCGCTGGTCGTGGCGGCCGAGACCGAGGCGGGCATGCGCTACCGCCTCCTCGAGACCGTCGCGGAGTACGCCTCCGAGCGGCTCGACGAGGCCGGTGACCGGGAGGCCGCCGAGCGCCGGCACCTCACGTACTACCGCGAGCTCGCCCGGCTCACCGACCCCGAACTCCGCGGCCCCCGGCAGGTCGCCGCCATGGCCCGGTTCGGCACCGAGCACGGCAACCTCCGCACCGCGCTGCGCCGGGCGGTCGCCGCGCGCGACGAGCACGAGGCGCTCGTGCTCGTCCACGCCATGCTCTGGTACTGGACCATGCGCGACCTGCGGGCCGACGCCCTGCACTGGGCCGAGTCCGTCGCCGCCCTCGGGCCCGACCCGTTCGGGCCCACCGCCGCCCCCGTCGTACCGCTGTACGAGCCGCTCACCGCCGGGCCGCCGCCGCTGAGCGAGGAGCAGCTGTGGGAGGCCAGACGCGGGGTGCGGCTGATCGAGCTGCTCAACATGGACCACGAGACGGGGCGGTGGACGACCCCCGAGGGCATCGAGCGGCTGCGGCGCATCAACGCCTGCTACCCGCCGGGCCTGCCGCAGACCTGCCGGCTGCCCGGCTCCTTCACCGTCTTCGCGGTCCTCCTCATCGCCGAACCCGGGCGCATGGGCGAGGCCCTGGAAGCCCACGTGGCCGCCTGCCGCGGCTACGGATACGAGTGGGAGCTCGGCAACGCCCTCCAACTGCGTGCCAACCTGCTCGCCAACCGGGCCGACCTGGCCGGGCAGGCTGCCGCCGACGCCGAGGAGAGCCTGCGGATCTTCGTCGGGCTCGACGATGCCTGGGGCGCGGCCGAGGCGCTGTCCGCGCGCGCCGAGGCCCGCGAGCGACGGCTGGAGTTCCACGGCGCCGCCGAGGACTTCGAGGCCGCCATCGGCTACGCCCGCCGGATCGGCGCCCAGTCCCAGATGGCGCTGCTGCGCGCCCGCTACGCCGACATGCTGATCGAGACCGGTCGTCAGGAGGAGGCGGAGACGATCCTGCGCGAGGTCGTGGAGGGCGAGCACGGGCGCGGCCACGAGCCGATGCTCGCGGCTCGGATCTTCCTGGCGCTGCTGCTCGCCCGGACCGGCCGCACCGCCGAGGCCCGGGTGCACCTGCAGCGGCTGCTCGACGACTTCCGTTCGGAGACCCTCTCCATCTTCGAGGGCTTCACCCTCGGCAGCCTGGGCTGGGTGGACAACCTCGACGGGCGGTACGCCTCGGCGTTCGCGCTCGCCCGCCGGGCGTACGAGCGCTCGCTGGGGGCGCTGTCGATGATGGTCGCGCCGCAGATGCCGGCGGTCCACCTGATCACCGCCGCCTGGGCGTTGGCCGGGCTCGGCGGCCCGTCGGCCCGCACGGCGGCGGTCCTGCTCGGCGCGTACGAGGGGCTGCTCCCGCCCGGGCACCTGCCGCCGCCCATGGAGCGGGAGAACCGGGCGCGGGGGACCGAGCTGGCGCGCGCCGCCCTCGGCGACGAGGCGGAGTTCCAGGCCGCGTACGCCGAGGGCGGCGGCCTCTCCCTGGAGGATGCCGCCGCCCTGCTCGAACGCGCCGACGCGATCTGAGGCGCGTCGAGTCCTGGACCCGGTCGGTGCGTCAGGTCTTCTTGCGGAACTTGGCGACCGCGAGCGGCGCGGTGACCACGGTGATGCCGACCGCCCAGGCGAGCGTCATCCACACGGAGTGGGCGACGGGGCCGCCGTTGATCAGGTTGCGGGCGGCGTCGGCGAGGTTGGACAGCGGGTTGTAGTCGGTGAAGGTCTGCAGCCAGCCGGGCATGGTGGTCGGCTTGGCGAAGATCGAGGAGCCGAACTGCAGGGGCATCAGGACGAGCATGGCCATCCCCTGGACGGCCTGGGCCGTCTTCATGGTGAGACCGAGCAGGATGAAGATCCACATGAGCGATGCCCCGAAGACCATCGACAGGCCGATCGCGGCGAACAGGTCGAGGACCGACGTGTGGATCTCCAGGCCGAGCAGGAAGCCCATGCCCAGCAGGATCGCGGTGGCGATCAGCATGCGGCCGACCTCGACGACGATCTTCGCGACGAGCACCGAGGAGCGGGCGATCGGCATGGTCCGGAACCGGTCCATGACGCCCTTCTTGAAGTCGTCGTTGATGCCGGTGCCGACGGCCATCGCGATGTTCATGCCCATCATGGCCATCAGGCCGGGCACCAGGTAGTTCACGTACTGGTCGTTGTTGCCCTTGCCGGCGACGGCGCCGCCGAAGACGTACACGAACAGCAGGATGAAGATGATCGGCATCAGCACGGCGTCGAACATCGACTCCGGGTCCTGCTTGATCTGCAGCGCGTTGCGCCGGGCGAGGGCACCGATGTGGCGCAGGTTGGCCCGCAGGCCGATCCGGCCGTCGGCGGCGGCGGTCCGCTTCGCGGGCGAGCCGCCGGGGGCGTCGACGGGGGACTGGGGGAGGGTGGTGGTGCTCATGCGGCGACCTCCTCGGTGATCGCGTCGGAGACCGAGGACTTCTCGCCGGTGATGGCGAGGAACACCTCGTCGAGGCTGGGCAGATGGGTGCCGATGTGGGCGATGCCGAAGCCGCGGGCGCCGAGCAGGCCCACGACGGCGGTCAGCTGCTCGTCGCTGAGGATCGGCACGTACAGCACGCCCTCGTCGGGGACGACGGTGGCGCCGGAGATCCCGTCGAGTCCGGTCTCGCGGAGCGCGGCGGCCATGGCGGGCAGGTCGGCCGGGTCGACCGGGCGGACCTGGAGGGTCCGGCCGCCGACGCGGGCCTTGAGCTCGTCGACGCCGCCCTTGGCGATGACGCGGCCGCGGTCGATGACGGTGAGCTCGCTCGCGAGCTGCTCCGCCTCCTCCATGTACTGGGTGGTGAGGAGCACGGTCGCGCCCTCGGCGACCATCCGCTGGACCTCGTCCCAGACCTCGTTGCGGGTGCGCGGGTCGAGGCCCGTGGTGGGCTCGTCCAGGTAGAGCACGGCGGGCCGGCCGATCATGGAGGCGGCCAGGTCGAGGCGGCGCCGCATGCCGCCGGAGTAGTTCATGGCGGGCCGCTTGGCGGCCTCGGTGAGGGAGAAGCGCTCCAGCATCTCGTCGGCGCGGCGGCGGGCGTCCTTGCGGGAGAGGTCGAGCAGCCGCCCGATCATGTAGAGGTTCTCCCAGCCGGACAGCTTCTCGTCGACGGAGGCGTACTGGCCGGTGAGGCCGATGGTGCGGCGCAGCTGGCGGGGCTGGCGCACCACGTCGTAGCCGGCGACGGTGGCGGTCCCGGCGTCCGGGACGATGAGGGTGGACAGGCAGCGGACGAGGGTGGTCTTGCCGGCGCCGTTGGGGCCGAGCACGCCGAGGACGGTGCCCTCGCGGACGTCCAGGTCGATCCCGTCGACCGCTCTGGTCTCGCCGAAGTGCTTCACGAGGCCCCGGACCTCGACGGCGTTGGTGTGTGATCGCGTCATGTCCACCATGGAACCGGTGGCCACCGACAGGGCACCGACAGGCGGCCGACAGCGCCGCCGACACCGGACCGACGCCTGTCGGCGGCTGTCGGCGGGCCGTCGGCCGGGGCGGCGAGAGCCGACAGCCCGCCGACGGGGGACGGTCGGCGGGCTGTCGTTCTTTCCGGGAAGGTCCGCGGGGCCTAGTGGAAGGTGTGCTCCTCGGCGGGGAACGCCCCGCCGGCGACGTCCTCCGCGAAGGCCCGGGCGGCGTCGCCGAGCGTCTCGCGCAGGTTGGCGTACTGCTTGGTGAAGCGCGGCACCTTGCCGCCGGTCAGGCCGGCCATGTCGGTCCAGACGAGGACCTGGGCGTCCGTGTCGGGGCCGGCGCCGATGCCGATGGTGGGGATGTGCAGCGAGCGGGTGACCTCGGCGGCCAGCTCCGCCGGGACGAGCTCCAGGACGAGGGCGAAGGCGCCCGCGTCCTGCGCCGCCTTGGCGTCGCGCAGCAGCTTGTGGGCGGCCTCGTCGCTGCGGCCCTGCACCCGGTAGCCCATGGTGTTGACGGACTGCGGGGTCAGGCCGAGGTGGGACATGACCGGGATGCCGGCCTGGACGAGCAGCTCGGTCTGCGGCAGCGAGCGCTCGCCGCCTTCGAGCTTGATCGCGCCGACCCCCGCGTCCTTGATCAGCCGGGTGGCGTTGCGCAGGGCCTGGACGGGCCCTTCCTGGTACGAGCCGAAGGGGAGGTCGCCGACGACGAGGGCGCGCTTGGTGCCCCGTACGACGGCTGCGGAGAGCAGGGTCATCTCGTCCATCGTGACGGGCACGGTGGTGTCGTAGCCGAGGTGACAGTTGCCCATCGAGTCGCCGACGAGGATCACCGGGATCCCGGCCTCGTCGAAGACGGAGGCGGTCATGGCGTCGTAGGCGGTCAGCATGGGCCACTTCTCGCCGCGGGTCTTGGCGGCGGCGATGTCGTGGACGGTGATGCGGCGGGTGCCCTTCCCCCCGTACAGCGCCTTGCTGCTGTCGGCGGGCGGTTTCTGGGCAGCCTGAAGCGTCATGGTGAACGGCTCCTCTGTTGTCATCTCGAGGCGCCCTGTGGCGTCCCCGGACCACATCCATGGTGGCACTTCGCCGGGCGGGCGGGGAAGTCGCCCGGTGGAGTGGGCGCGAGTGGCGCTGTTCACATCGCGGGAATGCAAAGTCTGCGTCAGGTTTTTCGATACGAGACGGTCTCGTATCGAAATGAGTCTAGGGTGAGGACCATGTCTCAGCCGTCCCCTGTCTCCGCCGCCACCCCCGGCGCGCGTCGCGTGCCCGAGGCCGTGCACCGCCGCCGCTGGGCGATCCTCGGCGTGCTCATGCTCAGCCTACTGATCGTCGTCCTCGACAACTCGATCCTCAACGTGGCGGTCAAGACGATCGCCAGCCCCGCGCCCACCGGCATCGGCGCCACCCAGAGCGAGCTGGAGTGGGCCATCAACTCCTACACGCTCGTCTTCGCCGGACTCCTCTTCACCTCCGGCCTGCTCGGCGACCGGCTCGGCCGCAAGAAGGTGCTGCTCTTCGGCATCACCGTCTTCGGCATCGGCTCCGCGCTCGCCGCGATCTCCACCACCCCGGGCGAGCTCATCGCCTACCGAGCCGTGATGGGCCTCGGCGCCGCCTTCGTGATGCCCGCGACCCTCGCCGTCCTCATGAACGTCTTCGAGCGCGACGAGCAGCCCAAGGCCATCGGCATCTGGGCCGGCAGCGTCGGCCTCGCCATCGCCGTCGGCCCGATCACCGGCGGTGTGCTCCTGGAGCACTTCTGGTGGGGCTCGATCTTCCTCGTCAACGTGCCCGTCGTACTGCTGGCCTTCGCCCTCATGGCCTGGCTGGTCCCCGACTCCAAGGACCCCGAGCCAGGCCGGATCGACGTGCCCGGGGTGCTGCTCTCCGTCCTCGGCCTCGTGCTCCTCGTGTACGGCATCATCCGCGGCGGCGAGCTCGCGAGCTTCACGGACGTCGAGGTGCTGCTCCCGTCCCTCGGCGGCATCGCCGTCCTCGTCGCCTTCGTGCTGTACGAGAAGCGCAGCGACCACCCGGCGCTCGACGTCTCGTACTTCCGCAGCCCCGCGTTCTCCGCGGCCGTCGGCGCGATCGCGCTGGTCTTCTTCGCCCTCATGGGCGTGACCTTCTTCTCCGCCTTCTACCTGCAGAGCGTCCGCGGCTACAGCGCGCTGGAGTCCGGCCTGCTGATCCTGCCGCTGGCCATCGCCCAGATGGTCTTCGCGCCCCGCGCCCGGCTCGTCGTCGAACGCTTCGGCGCGAAGGCCGTGTGCACCACGGGCATGCTGGCGGTCGCGGTGGGCCTCGCCGCCTTCGCCCTGTTCGACGCCGACACGCCGGTATGGATCCTGGAGGCCGTCTTCTTCCTCCAGGGCGCGGGCATGGCGCACATCATGCCGCCGGTCACCGTCTCCATCATGCAGGCGCTGCCCCGCGAGAAGGCCGGCTCCGGCTCGGCCGTCAACAACACGTTCCGGCAGGTCGGCGGCGCGCTCGGGGTGGCCGTGCTCGGCTCCGTCCTGTCCACCACCTACCGCGGCGAGATCGAGGGGCACCTCGGCGCGCTCCCGGCCGGCCTGCGGGACACGGCCGGCGAGTCCATCGAGGCCACCCTCGCCGTCGCCGAGAAGCTCGGCCCGGCGGGCCGCGGACTGGTCGCCCCGGCGTACGACGCCTTCGTCGACGCCATGCACGTCACCGCCATCGGCTCGGCCGTCGTCGCCGTCCTCGGCGCGATCGTGGTCGCCGTGTTCCTGCCCGGCCGCACCCCGGCCGGCCCCGCCGACGGGGCGCCCGTCCCTGGCGCGCGCACCGAAGCGGGAGAATCGGTTCCGAACTAGGGCGGTGCCGCGAGCGTCCCGCACGGCATCCGCGGCGCCCGGCGCGCACCCCGCGGGCACCGCACGGGACGCTCGAAACACCCCCTGCCCCAGAAGGAGAGGCGCAACAAGCGTGTCGCAGCACACGGGCGGACCCGACCCGGCCGCCGACTGCCCCGCCGGCGCGCGGCGCGGGCGGCCGCGGAGCGAGGCGGCGGACCAGGCGATCTTCGACGCGGCGATCGGACTGCTGGAAAGCGGTCTGGCGCTCGCCGACGTGTCCATCGAGAAGATCGCCCGCACCGCCGGCGTCGGCAAGGCGACGATCTACCGCCGCTGGCCCGGCAAGGAGGAGCTGTTCGTCGACCTCATGCGGTCGGTCGAGCCCCCGGACCCGGTGCTGCCCGGCACCTCGCTGCGGGACGACTTCGTGGCGCTCCTGGAGACGATGCGGCAGCGGGGGCTCGCCAAGCGGACCTCCGCGCTGCTGCACAACGTGTTCCAGCAGATGCAGCTGTATCCGAAACTGTGGGACGCCTACCACCACACCGTCATCGAGCCGCGCCGCCGCATGGGTCTGGACGCCATCCGGCGCGGGATCGAGCGCGGCGAGATCCGCTCCGACCTCGACGCCGAGCTGGTCAACGACCTGTTCGTCGGCCCCCTGCTGCTGCGCTCGATCTTCCTTCCCGGCGCCACCCTGGAACCCGGCCTGCCCGAGGAGATCGTCGACACGATCATGGACGGTCTGCGGCCGCGTGCCTGATCCGTACGAATGTGCGCGTTCTGTCACAGCCGTGCGCCCCACGCCACCTGCAGGAACCCGCCACGCGCGGGTGTCGTCCCTCGAAGAGTACGACCGACCCGGAATCGCCTAGTGTCGACACCGGGTCGCACAGCAAGGCAGTGAGGACGGCAGCGATGGCGCGGGTGGACATGACGGAGACCGAGCACGGCGGAACGCCGGACGACAAGGGCTCCAGCTCCCGGCCCTCCTCCGGCCTCGGCGCCCGGTTCGCCGGGCTCCGCGGCGACCGGGGCATCTGGCGCCGGGGCGTCGTCCTCGCCCTGTGCGCCGTCCTGCTCGCCCTCCTGATGGGGCTTCACTCCGACGTCCCCAACCGCATCGGCAACCTGGGCAGCCTCACCGAGACCTTCCTGCCCTGGCTCGGCCTCCTCGTGCCGGTGCTGCTCGTCCTCGGCCTGCTGCGCCGCTCCGCGACCGCGCTGATCGCGCTGGTCCTGCCGGTCGTGGTCTGGCTCAACCTCTTCGGCGGCCTCGTCATCGACAAGTCCGAGCCCGGCGGCGACCTCACCGTCGTCACCCACAACGTGAACGCCGACAACCCCGACCCCGAGGGGACGGCCCGTCAGATCGCCGCCTCCGGCGCGGACGTGGTGGCCCTGGAGGAGCTCAAGGGCGACATGGTCCCGGTCTACGAGCGGGTCCTGTCCGGCACGTACCGGCACCACTCGGTGCAGGGCACGGTCGGCCTGTGGAGCCGCTACCCGCTGCGCGACGCGCAGCCGGTCGACATCCGGATGGGCTGGACCCGCGCCATGCGCGCCACCGTCGCCTCCCCGAAGGGCGAGGTGGCCGTGTACGTCGCCCACCTCCCGTCCGTACGGGTCAAGATGAACGCCGGCTTCACCGCCAACCAGCGCGACAACAGCGCCAACGCCCTCGGTGAGGCCATCTCCCACGACCCTCACCGGCGGATCGTCCTGCTCGGTGACCTCAACGGCACCATGAACGACCGCGCCCTCAACGGCGTCACCTCCCAGCTCCGCTCCACCCAGGGCGCCGCCGGCGACGGCTTCGGCTTCAGCTGGCCCGCGTCCTTCCCGATGGCCCGCATCGACCAGATCCTGGTACGGGGCGTCGAGCCGGTCTCCTCCTGGACCCTGCCGCAGACGAAGAGCGACCACCTGCCGGTGGCCGCCCGTGTCAAGATGTGAGCAGAGGGAGCGGTGTGACGAATCACACCGGGCGTACGGAGTTTGAGGGACCACTGGCATGCCGCCTTGACGACACCTCCAAGTAACCTGATTCCGCCCTCGGCCCAGTCGTCCCGGGGGGCTGTCCTCCCGGCGCAGGCAAGTCCGGGGACAGCGGGGGATCCACGAGGGGGAACCGTTCATGCGCCGTGCCTTCGCGTTGCGCTGGTCGCACGGATCGATAGCGCAGCTCTTCAGCGGCCGTGACAACAGCCTCGGATTCCTGCGCCTCGGCCTGGCCACGGCGGTGATCTTCTCCCACGCCAGCATCCTGGGCTACGGGGCCAAGGAGTACGGCCTCGGGTTCAGCGGCGGCCAGGTCACCGTCGGCAACCTGTCGGTCTACGGCTTCTTCGTCCTGTCCGGCATCCTCGTCACCCGCAGCGGCGCCCGGCTGCCCCTCGGCCGGTTCCTGTGGCACCGGGCCCTGCGCATCCTGCCCGGCTTCTGGGTCTGCCTGATGCTCACGGCGTTCGTGGTCGCCCCGGCCCTGTACTGGTACGTCCACGGCAGCCTCGACGGCCTCGGCGGCACCAGGGGCCCGCTGGGCTTCGCCGACGGACCCCTCGGTTACCTCCGCGCCGACTGGGCCGTCGCCACCCGCCACTACGACATCGCCGGCCTCATGACGCACGCCCGGTCCGAAGGCCTGCTCCACAACGGCGCCTTCAACGGCTCCCTGTGGACCCTTCGCTACGAGGTCCTGTGCTACGTCGGCGTGGCCGTCCTCGCCGTCACCGGCATCCTGAAGCGGGCCCGGCGGGCCGTCGTCCTCGTCACCGCGCTGTTCTTCTGGCTGGTGGTGCGTCAGGCCTCGGCCGAGCCCTTCTGGGGAGGCGCGTCCCACGCGCGCTACCTGGAGGTCCAGCAGATCCCCCTGATGGGCGCCGTCACCCCGCAGTGGCTCATCTACCTCGGCCTCGCCTTCAGCCTCGGCATGCTCATCGAGCTCTACCGCGACCGCATACCCGTCAGCGACCCGCTCGGGGTCGCCGCCCTCGCCGTCTTCTTCGGCAGCCTCCACTACGGGTACTTCTTCGTCGTCGGCCTGCCGGCCCTCGCCTACCTGCTCGTCTGGCTCGCGATCCGCCTGCCGCGCCCGTTCCGCCGCATCGGAGCCCGCCACGACTACTCGTACGGGATCTACATCTACGGCTTCCTCGTCCAGCAGACCCTGGCCCTGATCGGCTACACGCGCTGGGGCATGGCGGTCTACCTCGCGCTCACCCTCGCCTTCACGCTGCTCCTCGCCGTGGCCTCCTGGCACCTCGTCGAGCGCCCCGCGCTCCGGCTGAAGGACCTCGGGCGGAGCGCTCCCCCCACCGCTCCGACACGCCGGAGCATCCCGAGGCCCGTCGAGCCCGACACCCTCGTCAGTGCCGCGTCACCTCACGCCAGCGGTTCGTGATCGGCAACCGGCGGTCCTTCCCGAAGCCCTTCGCGGAGATCTTCGTGCCCGGCGGGTACTGACGCCGCTTGTACTCCGCCAGGTCGACCATCCGCAGGGTGCGGGTCACCAGCTCGTCGTCGAAGCCCGCGGCCACCAGCTCGTCCCTGCCCAGGTCGCGGTCGACGTAGAGCTCCAGGATCCGGTCCAGGACCTCGTAGTCGGGCAGTGAGTCCGTGTCGACCTGACCCGGACGCAGCTCGGCGCTGGGAGGCTTGGAGATCGAGTTCTCCGGGATCGGCGGGGTCTGGCCGCGCTCCTCGGCGGCCCGGTTGCGCCAGCGGGCCAGCCGGAACACCCAGGTCTTGTAGACGTCCTTGATCGGGCCGAAGGCGCCCACCGCGTCCCCGTACAGGGTCGAGTAGCCCACGGCCAGCTCGGACTTGTTGCCCGGGGCGAGGACGAGGTGGCCCTCCTGGTTGGAGAGCGCCATGAGGAGCGTGCCGCGCAGGCGGGCCTGGAGGTTCTCTTCGGCGAGCCCGGTGAGGCCGATCGAGCCCATGTAGGCGTCGAACATCGGCTCGATCGGCACCGTGCGGAGGTCCAGGCCGGTCCTGCGGGCCAGCTCGGCGGCGTCGCCGCGCGAGTGCTCGGACGAGTACTTCGACGGCATCGACACGCCGTGCACGTTCGCGGGGCCGAGCGCGTCGCAGGCGATGGCGGCGACGAGGGCCGAGTCGATGCCGCCGGACAGGCCGATGAGGACGGAACGGAAGCCGTTCTTGTTCACGTACGCCCGCAGGCCCACCACGAGCGCCGAGTAGACCTCCTCCTCGTCGTCGAGCCGGTCCGCGTAACCGCCCGTCACCTCCGGCTCGTAGGCCGGCAGCGGCTCCTCGGAGAGCACCACGCGGTCGATCCGCAGCCCGTCGTCCACGACGCCGGTGGGCGCGTCCGGGAGTGCCGCCGGGAGCTCCAGGTCGAGCACCACGCAGCCCTCCGCGAACTGCGGGGCGCGCGCGACGACCTCGCCGGCCGCGTCGACGACGATCGAGTCGCCGTCGAAGACGAGCTCGTCCTGGCCGCCCATCATGGCGACGTACGCGGTCGTGCAGCCGGCCTCCTGGGCCCGCTTGCGGACCAGTTCGAGCCGGGTGTCGTCCTTGTTCCGCTCGTACGGGGAGGCGTTGATCGACAGGAGCAGCCCGGCCCGTGCGCTGCGGGCCGCCGGGACGCGACCGCCCTCCTGCCACAGGTCCTCGCAGATCGCGAGGGCCACGTCGACGCCGTGGACCCGGACCACGGGCAGGGTGTCGCCCTGGACGAAGTAGCGGTACTCGTCGAAGACGCCGTAGTTGGGCAGGTGGTGCTTGGCGAACCGCAGCACCACCTCGCCCCGGTGGAGGACGGCCGCCGCGTTCTCGGGGGACCCGGCGGGCCGGCCGAGCCGCGGCGCGGCCCGCTCGGAGCGGTCGAGGTAGCCCACGACCACCGGGAGCTCGCCGAGCCCCTCGTCGGCGAGCCGCCGCCCGAGCGCGCGCAGCGCGTCCCGGGAGGCCTCGACGAACGAGGAGCGCAGCGCCAGGTCCTCCACGGGATAGCCGGTCAGCGCCATCTCGGGGAACGCGACGAGGTGCGCGCCCTGCTCGGCGGCGTGCCGGGTCCAGTGGACGACGGCCTCGGCGTTCCCGGCGAGATCGCCGACGGTGGAGTCGATCTGATTCAGAGCGAGGCGTAGTTGAGGCACGCCCTCAGTCTAATCGTCAATTCGACGCTATGTCCTGCGCTCGGGCCTTCCGGGACGACATGCCCCGCCCCGCGCCTGCCCGGTCCGCCCCCGAGCACCGGGAACCCACGGCCCCGCCCTGACGTTCGACCCACTGTGTCCAGGAATGCCGCGCGCCGAGTCACCCCCAGCGCATCCGTGCTCGGGCTCGGGGCGCTCGCGTACACGGCCTGGGTCCTGGAGGTGGTCGTCCGGACGGGACTCGACCCCGTCCGGACGTACGTCTCCGAACTCGCCGCCGCCGGCCGGCCGCTCGGCGGCCCCTTCCGCGCCACCGACCTGACGGCCGGTCTGCTGGTCCTCACGGGCGTGCTCGCCGGCCTGGCGGGCTCCGTGGCGGGGGAGCGCCGATGACCTTCGTACGGCTCGGAGGGGTCGCCCACCACGTCGTCGTCGACGGCGCGGGCCCCGTCTGCGTGCTCGCCGCCGGACTCGGCATGAGCTGGTTCGACTGGGACCCGGTGGTCCCGCTGCTCGCCCCGCACCGCACCGTCGTCCGCTTCGACCGCCCCGGTCACGGCCTCTCCCAGCCCGCCGCCGTGCCCCCGACCGCCGCGGGCGAGGCCCACCGGATCGCCGCCCTCCTCGACGCCCTCGGCCTGGACCGAGCCCCCGCCACCGTCGTGGGCCACTCGATCGCCGGCTTCCACGCCGAGGCCTTCGCGCGGCTGCACCCCACCCGCACCGCCGCGCTCGTCCTCCTCGACTCCTCCGTGGAGGAGCGCCCCCCGCGCCTCCCGCGCCTCCTCCGGCGCACCGCCCCGCAGCTCGCCCGCGCGCTGGGCGCCACGCTGAGCGCCGCCGGGGTCCCGGCCGCGCTGGGTCCCGCCGCACGCGCCCTGTCCGTACGCGGGTCGAGCCGGCGGCGGCCCGATCCGTCCCCGCCCGAGCTGGTCCGCCGCGTCTACCGCACCTCACGCGTCCTGCGCGGCACCCTCGACGAGAACGCCCGCTACGGGGCCGTCGCCGCCGAACTGCTCGTCCTGCGCGAGCGGGCGCCCCTGCCGCCGGGCCTGCCGGTCACCGTGCTCGCAGCTCCCGACGGCTCGGCCCGCTGGGAACGGCGCCAACGCGCGCTGGCCCGGCGGCTCGGCGCCCGCTACGAGGCGGCCGAGCCGTCGGGCCATCTGGTGATGCTGGACCGCCCGGACGCGGTCGCCCGGGCCGTGCTGCGCGTGGAAGGCTGAGCGCGGACCGCCGAGGGAAGGTCAGCCCGCGTAGACGCTCTCGCAGAACGCCTTCAGCTGTTCGTCCGTCAGGTTCCTGGCCAGGTCGGCCTCGCTGATCATGCCGACCAGTTTCTTGTCCGCGTCGATGACGGGCAGCCGGCGTATCTGGTGGCTCTGCATCTCCTCCAGGACCGCGCCCACGTCGGCGCCGGACTCGATCCAGCGCGGCGTGCCCTTGGCCATCTCCCCGCAGGTGATCTTGGCGGGGTCGCGGCCCATGGCCACACAGCCGACCACGATGTCGCGGTCCGTGAGGATGCCGCACAGTCGTTCGTTCTCGTCGGCGATGGGCAGCGCGCCCACGTTGAGGTTCCGCATCATCTGGGCGGCGCGGTCGAGCGTCTCGTGTGCCGGGATCCACTGGGCCCCCGGGTGCATGATGTCCTTCGCCGTCTTCATGGGGTGCGTGCCTTTCGTAGAACGTCGTCGTGCCTGCGTCCCCGAGCACCCTCAATTGTCGGCGCGCGACGCGGCCCCCGCGACCGCAGGGTCACGGGGGCCGTCGGCTCGGCGCCGGTCCGGCGGATTACGCGCCGCGCGCCTTGAGCATGTCCGCCATCAGCTTGATCTCGGACTCCTGGGCGTCGACCATGCCCTGCGCGAGGTCGCGCTCCACGCCGGGCACGCACCTCTCGACACAGCCCTGGGCCATGTGGATGCCGCCCTTGTGGTGCTCGGTCATGAGCTTCAGGTAGAGCACCTCGGCCGCACGGCCGGAGGCCGTGCGCAGCTGGTCGAGCTCGGCCCGGGTCGCCATGCCCGGCATGAGCTCGCCGTCCTCGCCGCCCATGTCCACGCCCATGCCCATCCAGGTCATCGGCGCCACGCCGGACTGCACCTTCGGCAGCCCCCACATGTCCAGCCAGCCCAGCATCATGCCGCGCTGGTTGGCCTGGGTGTTGGCGATGTCGTACGCGAGGCGGCGCACGTCCTCGTCCGTCGTCCGGTCGCGGACGATGAACGACATCTCGACGGCCTGCTGGTGGTGGACCGCCATGTCACGGGCGAAACCGGCGTCGGCGGACTCCGCGGTGGGCGTCTTCGGGGCGTCGTCGCGGTCCGCGGAGGCGACGGTGACCGCGCCTCCGGCGAACAGCAGCGCCAGGACCACGGCGGTGACGGACGCCCACTGGGTCCGGTTCAGCTTCACTGGCCCGCCCCGGCGCCGGCCTGGCCCTCGGCGCCGACGCCGCCGGTGCAGGCGGCGCCCGGCTCAGGGGTCTGCGGGCCGGTGACGTACTTGGTGAAGAAGGCGTCGACCCGCGGGTCGTCCGCGCTGTCCACGGCGACCTGCTTGCCCCAGGCGCTCAGCATGATCGCGGAGGCCTGGTCCTCGTACGGGCTCATCAGCGAGTACGGGGTCTTCTTGACCTTCGTCTTCAGCTTGTCGACGTCACCGGAGGTGGCCTTCTTGGTGTACGTCACCCACACGGCTCCGTGCTCCAGCGAGTGCACGGCGTTGACGTCGTTGACCGGCTTGTCGTAGACGTCGCCGTTGCAGTTCTGCCAGACCGGGTTGTGGTCGCCGCCGACCGGCGGCTTCATGTCGTACTTCACCGGCGTGGTGACGTGGTTGCGGGTCAGCTTCTTGGCGTCCCAGGACTTCTCGTCCTTGATGGGGGCCTTGGCGGCCGCCTCCTGCTCCTGCTTCTTGTCGTTCTCCTTGTTGATGACCCAGCCGCCGAAGCCGACGAGGGCGAGCACGACGGCGCCGGACACGCCGATCGTGATGAAGCGGTTGCGGCGCTCGCGGGCCTGCTCGGCGCGGCGCATCTCCTCTATTCGGGCGCGGCGGTCGGCGGTGGCGGAGCGGTTCGCGGCCATGGTGGTGTCGTCCTTCGTGAAGTCTGGAGGTGAGTGAGGAATGCGAACGGAACGCACGTGACGTAGTGCCCGGCCGCTTACGTCCGCAGGACTTGAAGGACGTGGAGGTCCGGCGCGCGCGGCCGTGCCTCGGAGCGGGGCGCCCGACCGGAGAGGTCCGGCGTGCCGAGGCGGGGGGCGCCGCCCTCGGCGTGCAGCGGGGGGTCGAGCGGCGGTGCGCTGAGCACCGCGGGGGAGAGGGCGGGGAAGAGCGAGCAGCCGCCGCGCTCGTACGGGCAGACGTACTCGTCGGCCCGGTCGGCGACCTGTCCGGTCGCCGTGGCGTGCCCGGCCCGCTCGGCGGAATGCCCGTTCCCGGGGTGGCCGACCCCCAGACAGAGGAACAGCGCGCCGAGGAGCGTCGCCACGGCACTCGCCAGTGCCAGGGGACGCGCGTGTCGCGGCGGGCCGTCGAGCCGGGAGGCTCCCATGGGCGCAGATCGTAGTGGCAGAAGGGGTGCCGTGGGCCGGACGGGGTACCCATCGGTACCGAGCCGGTACCGGTGAGCCGTCGCGCGGGCGCCGCTTTTCGGCCGCTCCCCCGTTACCTGTGTCACAGCGGAGCAGGCAGTATGGGTGTGCAACGTGCACGAAACCATGTGGTGGGATGCTCAGGTGCCCCCCGAAATGCCCGAGGCGGTGGGAGCAGGCGGCCTGACCAGCGAGGATGGGTGTGGAAATGGACAAGCAGCAGGAATTTGTGCTCCGTACGCTCGAGGAGCGCGACATCCGCTTCGTGCGTCTGTGGTTCACCGACGTGCTCGGCTTCCTGAAGTCGGTCGCCGTGGCCCCCGCCGAGCTGGAGCAGGCCTTCGACGAGGGCATCGGCTTCGACGGCTCCGCGATCGAGGGCTTCGCCCGGGTCTACGAGTCCGACATGATCGCCAAGCCGGACCCGGGCACCTTCCAGATCCTGCCCTGGCGCGCGGAGGCCCCCGGCACGGCCCGCATGTTCTGCGACATCCTCATGCCGGACGGCTCGCCGTCCTTCGCGGACCCGCGCTATGTCCTGAAGCGGGCTCTTGCCAAGACCTCGGACCTGGGCTTCACCTTCTACACCCACCCCGAGATCGAGTTCTTCCTCCTGAAGGACAAGCCCCTGGACGGCACCCGCCCCACGCCGGCCGACAACTCGGGCTACTTCGACCACACCCCGCAGAACGTGGGCATGGACTTCCGCCGCCAGGCCATCACGATGCTGGAGTCGATGGGCATCTCGGTGGAGTTCTCCCACCACGAGGGCGCCCCGGGCCAGCAGGAGATCGACCTCCGCTACGCGGACGCGCTGTCCACGGCCGACAACATCATGACCTTCCGTCTGGTCATGAAGCAGGTCGCGCTGGAGCAGGGCGTGCAGGCGACCTTCATGCCGAAGCCCTTCTCGGACTACCCGGGCTCGGGCATGCACACCCACCTGTCCCTCTTCGAGGGCGACCGCAACGCCTTCTACGAGTCGGGCGCCGAGTACCAGCTCTCCAAGGTGGGGCGTTCCTTCATCGCCGGCCTGCTGAAGCACGCGGGCGAGATCTCCGCCGTCACCAACCAGTGGGTCAACTCCTACAAGCGCATCTGGGGCGGCTCGGGCCGCACCGCCGGCTCCGGCGGCGAGGCCCCCGCGTACATCTGCTGGGGCCACAACAACCGCTCCGCGCTGATCCGCGTCCCCATGTACAAGCCGGGCAAGATGGGCTCCTCGCGCGTCGAGGTCCGCTCCATCGACTCGGGCGCCAACCCGTACCTGACCTACGCGGTCCTGCTCGCCGCCGGCCTCAAGGGCATCGAGGAGGGCTACGAGCTCCCGGCCGGCGCCGACGACGACGTCTGGGCGCTCAGCGACGCCGAGCGCCGCGCGATGGGCATCGAGCCCCTCCCGCAGAACCTCGGCGAGGCCATCACCCTGATGGAGCGCAGCGAACTGGTCGCGGAGACCCTGGGCGAGCACGTCTTCGACTTCTTCCTGCGCAACAAGAAGCAGGAGTGGGAGGAGTACCGCTCCGAGGTCACCGCCTTCGAGCTGCGCAAGAACCTGCCGGTGCTGTAGGCGCAGGGCGTGGAGCTCCTGCCCACCACTCCCAACCGGATCGCGAACACCGTCCTGGGCGGCGCGCCGGCCGTCGGCCTCGCCGTGCCCGCGGCGGAGGGCTCCGGCGTGGCCGCCGCGGCCGCCCTGGCGTTCTTGGTGGTCGCGGTGCGGGGCTGGCGGGTGGGCGTGCGCTGTGAGCGTGACCGGCTGGTCGTCCGGGGCTTCCTGTGGACCCGCCGGGTCGATCGTGCTCGGATCGGCGCGGTCACGGGCTTCCCCGCCGTCCGCTGGACGTCCCGGCGCGGCGGGCGGCGGTGGACCCCGGTGCTCGCCCTCCTGGACTCTGCGGGGGAGGAGACCGCCGGGTCGTACGCGCGCAAGCGGGAGAACCTGGCGCGGCTGCGGCGCTGGGCCGCCCGGCGCGGCTGAGTCAGCGGGCCGACGGGCGGGTCTTCGGGCGGCTGCGGAAGGAGAGGGCCTCCAGCAGGGGGCGGTGCTTCGTCTTCTGGACGGCGGCGATGCGCCAGGTGCCGTCGGGGACGCGGACCAGGGTGTACGTGGCGAGCTTGCCGAGGCGGCGGGGGCGGGCGCTCTTGTGGACCTTGCCGCGGGTGACCGCGACGGCCGTGCCCGGCGCCGGGAAGCGGAGGTCGACGACGTCCAGGGTGAGCCGGGTGCCCTTGAGGAAGCTGTCGAAGAGCGCCTGGTGGGCCCGGCCGATCTCGTCCCCGCCCTGGTAGACGGTGCCGACGAAGGTGACGTCCGTGGCGTCCTCGGTGAAGTGCGCCCCGTACCCGGCGCCGTCGCCCCGGCCCCAGGCCTCGGCGCTGGACCGGAGGAGGTCGTGGCTCGCGGTGGTGTCGGCGCCACCGACCTCTACGCGCTCAACATCCTGGACCTGGCCGGGCCCATGACCCCCGCGAGATCGGCGAGCGCACCGGCCTGACCACCGGGCCCGCCACCCGGCTCGTCGACCGCCTGGAGAAGGCCGGCTACGTCCACCGCGCCGCCGATCCCCATGACCGGCGCAAGGTCATCGTTGAACCCGTCGGCCGCCCCGACGAGCTCGACCGGGTCCTCGCCCCGGCCGGACGCCGCATCGCCGAGCTCCTCGGCGGCTACCCGCCCGAGCAGCTCGCCGTCCTCTTCGACTACTTCGGCCGCGCCGCCGAGGTCTGTCGCCAGGCGGCCGAGGATCTCTGACCGCCGGTCAAATGCGTTGCGGCCGACGGGGGGACGTCCGACACTGCGTCCCGTGAACGACGTGAGCATGATCCAGACCGCGCGGCTCCGACTGCACCCGCTCTCCCTCGACGACGCCCAGCGCATCGTCGACGCCCGACCCGCCCCCGGCGACCGCTGGGCCGAGGACTACCCCGGCGCCGGTGACACCGCCAGCGCGCGCGGCTTCCTCAACGGGGTCGCCGAGCGCGGCGATCCCGGCGTCTACCGGCCGTACGCGATACGCCTCGCGGACGGCGCCACCGTCGGCGGCATCGGCTTCCACGGCCCGCCGGACGCCGACGGCGTGGTCACCATCGGCTACGGCCTCGTCCCCGGCGCCCGCGGCCACGGCTATGCGAGCGAGTCGCTGCGCGCCCTGATCGCCCGCGCGCGCGAGGCCGGCGCGACCGCCGTGCGCGGCGACGCCGACCTCGACAACATCCCCTCCCAGCGCGTCATGGAGGCCGCGGGAATGGCGTACGAGGGGGAGGACGAGCGGGTCCGGAACTACCGCGTGGTGTTCCCGGACGCCTCCTAGTCCCCGGTCGGCCCCGTGCTGCCCCGGTTTCGGCCCCGTCCTGCCTCGGTCGGCCCCGTCCTGCCTCGGCGGGCTCCGTCCCTCCTCGGGCGGCGCCGCCTGGAGCCCGTCCGGCGGACCAGGGGCGGACGACGGCGGACTAGGGGCGGACGACGGCGGACCGGCACCCCCTAGCGCTGCGCCAGCTCCGACGGCGCCTCCTGCACCACCCAGCCGTTGCCGTCCGGGTCCTGGAACGACATGAAGGAGTTCCAGGTGCCGCCCTTGCCGGCCTCCCAGCCCGTCGCGCCCACGTGCATCACCGGCGACACGTGCACGCCCGCCGTCAGCAGCCGGTCCCGCGCCGCCTCGATGTCGGTGACGCACAGCTGGAGGCCGTGCAGGGCGCCCGGAGCCGTGAGGCCCGTGCCCGGGAACGGCGGCATGCCCTGGATCAGGGAGATCGAGCAGCGCGAGCCCGGCGGGGTGATCTGGACGATCCGCACCCCCGGGGCGACCTCCTGGTCCAGGTCCACCGTGAAGCCGCACTTCTCGCCGTAGAACTCCTTCGCCCTGTCCAGGTCGGTGACGGGCACGGTGATGACTTCCAGCGTCCAGTTCACGGTCGCATCTCCTCGGTCTCGGCTGCTCTCGGTCGGGGTGCTCTCGGGGTGCTCTCGGGGTGCTGTCGGGAGTCCAGGGTGGTCCGTACCACCCTCGCCCGCCAGCCCGCCGCCGCGCACCCGGAGGGCTTCGCCGGATAGGCTCGACCGGGGACTGGACCGAGCGGTATCGACCGGTGGAGGAGCGGCGGCATGACGGTGCCGGGACGCAGGAGCAGCACGTTCACCCGGCTGCTGCGGCACGGGTTCACCGATCCGTCCGCCGCCGAACGGCTGCTCGACCTGGACGACCTCGCCCCCCTGCGCGACGACTCCGTGCTCCTGGACGCCCTCGGCGCCACCGCCGACCCCGATCTCGCCCTGCGCGGCCTGGTCCGGCTCGTCGAGTCCCAGCCGGCGCCCGAGCGGTCGGCCCTCACCACCACCCTGCTGTCCGCCAAGCCGTTCCGCGACCGGCTGCTCGGCGTACTCGGCGCGTCCGAGGCGCTCGCCGACCACCTGGCCCGGCACCCCCACGACTGGCAGGCCCTCGTCACGTACGAGGCGGCCGACCTGCACCCGGGCGTCACCGAGTTCGAGCGCGGGCTCGCCGAGGCGACCGACCCGGTCTCGCTGCGCGTCGCCTACCGCCGCTGCCTGCTCGCCATCGCGGCCCGCGACGTGTGCGGCACCATCGACGTGGCCCAGACCGCCGCCGAGCTCGCCGACCTCGCCACCGCGACCCTGCGCGCCGCGCTGGCCCTGGCCCGCGCCGCCGCGCCGGAGGACGCGCTCCAGTGCCGCCTCGCCGTCATCGCCATGGGCAAGTGCGGCGGCCACGAGCTCAATTACGTCTCCGACGTGGACGTCATCTTCGTGGGAGAGGCGACCGACGAGAGCGCCGCCCGGGAAGGGGGCGAGGCCAAGGCACTGCAGGCCGCGACCCGGCTCGCCTCCCACCTCATGCGGATCTGCTCCGAGACCACGGTCGAGGGCACCATCTGGCCCGTCGACGCCAATCTGCGCCCCGAGGGCCGCAACGGCCCGCTGGTCCGCACCCTGTCCTCCCATCTCGCCTACTACCAGCGCTGGGCCAAGACCTGGGAGTTCCAGGCCCTGT
Source organism: Streptomyces sp. NPDC051921 (assembly GCF_040680975.1). Lineage (NCBI taxonomy): Bacteria > Bacillati > Actinomycetota > Actinomycetes > Kitasatosporales > Streptomycetaceae > Streptomyces > Streptomyces sp. NPDC051921. Next base: position 53,075 of record NZ_JBFAXU010000034.1, on the reverse strand, counting down.
TGAAGGCCCGCGCGGTGGCCGGCGACCAGGAGCTCGGCGCCGCGTACATCGACGCCGTCTCGCCGCTCGTCTGGCAGGCGGCCGAGCGCGAGAACTTCGTGGCCGACGTGCAGAAGATGCGCCGACGGGTCGTCGACAACATCCCGGCCGGCCAGGTCGACCGCGAGCTGAAGCTCGGCCCCGGCGGCCTCCGGGACGTCGAATTCGCCGTCCAGCTCCTGCAGTTGGTGCACGGGCGCAGCGACGGCAGCCTGCACAGCGGCACCACCCTCGACGCGCTCGCCGCCCTCGCCGCGGGCGGCTACGTCGGCCGCGCCGACGCCGCCCAGCTCGACGAGGCCTACCGCTTCCTGCGCGCCATGGAGCACCGCATCCAACTGCACCGGCTGCGCCGCACCCACCTCGTCCCCGAGGGCGAGGACGACCTGCGCCGCCTGGGGCGCTCCCTCGGCCTGCGCACCGACCCGGTCGCCGAGCTCAACCGCGAGTGGCGGCGGCACGCGGCCGTGGTGCGCCGGCTGCACGAGAAGCTGTTCTACCGCCCGCTCCTGGACGCCGTCGCCCAGCTCGCCCCCGGCGAGATCCGGCTCAGCCCGAAGGCCGCGGGGCAGCGGCTCGAAGCGCTCGGGTACGCCGATCCCGCCGCCGCCCTGCGCCACCTGGAGGCGCTGTCCTCCGGCGTCACCCGCAAGGCCGCCATCCAGCGCACGCTGCTGCCGGTGCTGCTCGGCTGGTTCGCCGACTCCGCCGACCCGGACGCGGGCCTCCTCGGCTTCCGCAAGGTGTCCGACGCGCTCGGCAAGACGCCCTGGTACCTGCGGCTGCTGCGGGACGAGGGCGCCGCGGCGGAGAACCTCGCCCGGGTCCTGTCCGCCGGCCGGCTCGCCCCCGACCTGCTGCTCCGGGCCCCCGAGGCGGTGGCGATCCTCGGCGACCCCGAGGGCCTGGGGCCGCGCGGCCGGGAGCACCTGGAGCAGGAGATCCTCGCCGCCGTCGGCCGCGCCGAGGGCGCCGAGCAGGCGGTGGCGGCGGCCCGGGGGGTGCGCCGCCGGGAGCTGTTCCGTACCGCGGCGGCCGACCTCATCGGCTCGTACGGCACCGAGGAGAATCCGCGCGAGCCCGACCCCGGCGCGCTCGTCGACCGGGTGGGGCAGGCGGTCACCGACCTCAACGCGGCCACCCTCTCGGGCGCGCTGCGGGCGGCCGTACGGGCCGAGTGGGGCGACGAGCTGCCGACCCGCTTCGCGGTGATCGGCATGGGCCGGTTCGGCGGGCACGAGCTCGGCTACGGCTCCGACGCGGACGTGCTCTTCGTGCACGAGCCGCGCGAGGGCGTCGACGAGCAGGAGGCGGCCCGGGCCGCCAACCGGGTCGTCACCGAGATGCGTCGGCTGCTCCAACTCCCCACCGCCGACCCGCCGTTGCTCATCGACGCCGACCTGCGCCCGGAGGGCAAGAACGGCCCGCTGGTGCGCACCCTCAAGTCGTACGAGGCCTACTACCGCCGCTGGTCCCTCGTCTGGGAGAGCCAGGCCCTGCTGCGCGCCGAACCGATGGCCGGCGACAAGGACCTGGGTGAGCGCTTCCTCGAACTCGTCGACCCGCTGCGCTACCCGGTGGAGGGGCTGGGGGAGGACGCGGTGCGCGAGATCCGCCGCCTCAAGGCCCGCATGGAGACCGAACGGCTGCCGCGCGGCGCCGACCCGACCCTGCACGCCAAGCTGGGCCGGGGCGGGCTGAGCGACGTCGAGTGGACGGTCCAGCTGCTCCAGATGCGGCACGGCTGGGCCGAGCCGGGCCTGCGCACCACGCGGACCCGCGAGGCCCTGGCCGCCGCCCACGCGGCCGGGCTCATGGGCACGGACGAGGCCCAGATCCTCGACGAGGCCTGGGTTCTCGCCTCGCGCGTCCGCAACGCGGTCATGCTGGTCCGCGGCCGCCCCGGCGACACGTTCCCCTCGGAACCGCGCGAACTGGCGGCGGTGGGGCGCTATCTGGGCTACGGACCGGGCAAGGTCGGCGAGATGGTCGACGACTACCGCCGCATCACCCGGCGCGCCCGAGCGGTGGTGGACGACCTCTTCTACGGCGCGTAGGGCGCGCCCGCCCGTTGCGGGGGCCTCCGCCCGCCCCCCCGTTGTGGGCAGTCGTTCCGCTGGGGCGGAACGGGTGGGCACAACGGAACGCAGCGCCTTGCCGCGCCCAGGCCCCTACCGCCTTGACGCCGGCCACAAGGGCGCGGCGCCGTGGTGGCGCGGGCAGGGAGCAGGGGGCGGACGCGCCACCAGGCGCGGTCCCGTGTGCCCACCCGTCCCGCCCCAGCGGGACGATTGCCCACACGGCGGTGGGCGAGCCCCGCGTGAGTGTGGGCGCGGCCAGGGTGGGCGGCGCCGCCCCAGCGGGGCGGTTGCCCGCACGGCGGTGGGGCGGACGCCCGCGTGAGTGTGGGCGCGGCCAGGGTGGGCGGCGTCGCCCCAGCGGGGCGATCGCCCGCACGGCGGTGGGCGAAGCCCGCGGGGGCGTCAGGCGCCGTCGCCCCCGCCCAGCGCCGACACGTCGTCGCCGTTCCGGCCCCCGCGGCCGGTCCGGTTCGCCTTGCGGGTCACCTCGCCCGCCGCCAGCGTGGCCCTGGCGACGCCGCGGGTCCAGCGGGGACCGCCGCGCGCCGCCCAGACCACGCAGACGCAGCCGGCGACGACGAGCACGAGGACGCCGGAAAGGATGAGCAGGGTCATGCGAGTCCCCCTTCACGAGTGGCCGCCGAGGGCGTCCCGGCGGCGGTCGGGCCCATGGTCTCAGGCCGAGGCGGCGAGCAGGCGACGGCACTGTTCCAGGTAGCCGGCGAGGGCGACCTCGAATGCCGCGTCGGAGCGGCCCCCGGCGACCGCCGCCAGGGCGTCGGCGAGCCGTGGCGTGGCCGTCTCGTCGGCGAGCTCCCACATCATCTCGGGCGCGGCCATGTCCAGGGCCGAGCCGAGGACGAGGTTCTCCAGGGCGAGCAGCATCACCGGCGCGCAGACCGCTGACGCGGCGAAGAACGGGACCGCCCGGGTGGGCGGCGAAGGCGACGCGATACGTGACTGGCGCCCACGGCATGGATCTCGGCGGCCACGACGTCCCCGGCCTGTTCACCGCGATCGAGGCCCGACGACGAGCTGCCGAACCGACGAGTGGTCGAAGCGGCTCGGCGAGGAGCGGGCCGCCCGGGCCTGGCGCTTCCGGGACCTCAGGGACGCGGGCGTGACGCTCGCGCTCGGCTCGGACTGGCCCATCGCCCACCCCGACGCCCGCCAGGTCCTCGCCACCGCCCAGGCCCCGCTCGGCGCCGCCTCGGCACGAGCCGGGCTCACCGGCCTGACGGCCCTGGAGGGCATGACCACGCACGCGGCGCTGGCGGCGGGGGAGGAGCGCATCGCGGGCCGGAATCGCCCCCGGCTACCGGGCGGACCTCACGGCTTTCACCGTCGACCCCACGGAGGCCCCGGCCGACGAGACGGCGACGGCCTCGGTCCCGCTCACCGTGAGCGGCGGCCGGATCACTTACCGGAGCTGACCGCTTCCGGCGTTCACCGTGCGGAGCTGACCGCCTCCGGGGTTCACCGTGCGGAGCTGACCTTCTCCTGCTCCACCGGCTCCTGGTCCGTCCCCGTCACCGGGGGCGGACCGCCCGCGGTCACGCCCTGCGGCACCGACGCCGCCGGCTCCACCAGCCGCGGCAGCTTGTGCGGGCGGGAGCCGTACCAGAAGTACGAGGCGGTGAAGCCGAAGGCCAGGCAGATCACGCCACCGACCGCGTCCAGCCAGAAGTGGTTGGCGGTGGCCACGATGACCACCAGGGTGGCCGCCGGGTAGAGCAGGCCGAGGATCCGGGCCCAGGGCGCCTTGGCGAGCAGGAAGATCGTCACGCCGCACCACAGCGACCAGCCGATGTGCATCGACGGCATCGCCGCGTACTGGTTCGACATGTGCTTGAGGTTGCCCGAGGCCATCGAGCCCCAGGTGTGGTGCACGAGCACGGTGTCGATGAAGCTCTGGCCGTTCATGAGGCGCGGCGGGGCCAGCGGGTACAGGTAGTAGCCGACCAGGGCCACGGCCGTGGTGGCGAACAGGACGGTGCGGAACGCCGCGTAACGGCCCGGCTGCGATCGGTACAGCCACACGAGCACACCGATCGTCACGACGAAGTGCAGGGTGGCGTAGTAGTAGTTCATCGACACGATCAGCCATGTCACCGAGTTCACGGCCTGGTTGACGGTGTGCTCGAAGGCCAGGCCGAGGGAGTGCTCGACCTGCCAGATCCAGTCGGCGTTCTTCAGCGCCTGGGTCTTCTGCTCGGGCACCGCGTTGCGGATGAGCGAGTACAGCCAGTAACTGACCGCGATGAGCAGGACCTCGAACCAGATCCGCGGGCGTCGCGGGGTACGGACGCGCAGTGCGCGCGCGAACCTGCCGCCGTCCACGGTGGGTGACGACGGGGTCGTCCGACTTTCCGAGGTCTTCACGGTCGTTTCACCCATGAGAGGAGAGTGTGCCAGATCCCGTTCCCTCGACCGATCATCCCTCGGTCGGGTATGAAGCGCACCCTCTCCGTCTCAGGAAGGAGAGGGAGCCGCGACCGAGGGCGCGGGCGCGGAGGCCGTTGAACCGCGAACCACCAGCTCAGGCATGAAGACGAACTCGCTGTGCGGGGCCGGCGTGCCGCCGACCTCCTCCAGGAGCGCCCGCACCGCGGCCTGCCCCATCGCCTGCACCGGCTGCCGGATCGTGGTCAGCGGCGGGTCGGTGAAGGCTATGAGCGGAGAGTCGTCGAAGCCGACCACCGACACGTCCTTCGGCACCTGGAGCCCCTGCTGCCGGGCGGCCCGGATCGCGCCGAGCGCCATCATGTCGCTCGCGCACACGATCGCGGTGCAGCCCCTGGAGATGAGCGCGGACGCGGCGGCCTGGCCGCCCTCCAGGGTGTAGAGGGAGTGCTGGATCAGGTCCTCGGACTCCTCGGGGGCGAGCCCGAACCGCTCCTGCATGCCCTTGCGGAAACCCTCGATCTTGCGCAGCACCGGCACGAAACGCTTCGGTCCGACGGCCAGCCCGATCCGGGTGTGTCCGAGCGCCGCCAGGTGCGTCACGGCGAGCACCATCGCGGCCCGGTCGTCGGGGGAGACGAAGGGGGCCTGCACCTTGGGCGAGAAGCCGTTGATGAGGACGTACGGGACGCCCTTGCCGCGCAGCTGGTCGTAGCGGGTGGTGTCGGCCGTGGTGTCGGCGTGCAGCCCGGAGACGAAGATGATGCCGGAGACACCGCGCTCCACGAGCATGTCGGTGAGTTCGTCCTCCGTGGACCCGCCGGGGGTCTGGGTGGCGAGCACCGGGGTGTATCCCTGCCGGGTGAGGGCTTGCCCGATGACCTGCGCGAGCGCGGGGAAGATCGGGTTGTCCAGTTCGGGGGTTATGAGTCCGACGAGGCCCGCGCTGCGCTGGCGCAGCCGTACCGGGCGTTCGTAGCCGAGCACGTCGAGTGCGGCAAGCACGGATTCACGGGTGGCCGCGGCCACACCGGGCTTGCCGTTGAGCACGCGGCTGACTGTGGCTTCACTGACCCCCGCCTGGGCTGCGATGTCGGCGAGCCTCGCGGTCATGGGTGTGGACTGTACCGGTCATGCGTCGGATTGCCCACCGAACGCGGGTTTCGGACGTCCCGACGGACTTGCGCAAGTTCTTGCAAGAGGTGACACGCCCCAGAAGCTGTCAAGCGGCTCGTCGGCAACCTTAGGGACACGCGGATGTAACGATCCCCGGGTCTTGCAGAAATTTCACGCAAGCTCTTTCGGCTCGTTTTCATCCCTGTTACGTTCCTGGCAACCCGGCGCGCCGCGAGGGAGCGGTCGCAGAGGAAGGTTCCAGCCCCTCGTCATCCGGGACCATCTGAAGGAGTTCACATGCGGCGTGGCATAGCGGCCACCGCGCTGGTCGCGGCCCTGGGCGTGACCCTGGCGGCGTGCGGAAGCGACAACGGTTCCACCGGCGGCGACACCAAGGGCTCGGGCGAGCTCTCCGGCACCGTCACCTGGTGGGACACCTCCACGGTCGGTTCCGAGGACAAGGTCTTCAAGAAGATCGCCGAGGGCTTCACCAAGAAGCACCCCAAGGTCACGATCAAGTACGTCAACGTGCCCTTCGGTGACGCCCAGAACAAGTTCAAGAACGCCGCCCAGTCCGGCGCCGGCGCCCCCGACGTGATCCGCTCCGAGGTCGCCTGGACCCCGGACTTCGCGAACCTCGGCTACCTCGCCCCGCTGGACGGCACGGCCGCCCTGAAGGACAAGGAAGACTTCCTCAAGCAGGCCGCCGCGTCCACCGAGTACAACGGCAAGACCTACGCCGTGCCGCAGGTCATCGACTCCATGGGCATCTTCTACAACAAGAAGATCTTCAAGGACGCCGGCGTCGAGGTCCCCAAGAGCATCGACGAGCTCAAGGCCGTCTCCGCCAAGATCAAGCAGAAGACCGGCAAGACCGGCCTCTACCTGCGCGGCGACGACGCCTACTGGTTCCTCTCCTTCCTGTACGGCGAGGGCGGCGACATGGTGAACGCCGACACCAAGACCGTCACCATCGACAACCCCGCGGGCGTCAAGGCCTTCAAGACCGTCAAGGACCTGGTCGACTCCAAGGCCGCGATCACCGACGCGACCAACGGCTGGGACAACATGCAGGCCGCCTTCAAGGACGGCAAGGTCGCGATGATGATCAACGGCCCGTGGGCCGTCGCCGACACCTACACGGGCAAGGAGTTCGCCGACAAGGCCAACCTGGGCATCGCCCCGGTCCCGGCCGGCTCGGCCGGCCAGGGCGCCCCGCAGGGCGGTCACAACCTCGCCGTCTACGCCGGCTCCAAGAACCTGGACGCCTCCTACGCCTTCGTCGAGTACATGAGCTCGACCGAGGTCCAGGCCCAGGTCGCCAAGGAGCTCAGCCTGCTCCCGACCCGTACCTCGGCGTACGGCAAGTCGGAGGTGGCCACCAACGAGATGATCGCCTTCTTCAAGCCGGTCGTCGACAAGGCCGTCGAGCGTCCCTGGATCCCGGAGGGCGGCAGCCTCTTCGCCCCGCTCGTCACCGAGTACACCAAGGTCCTCACCAACCAGGCCACCCCGGAGCAGGGAGCGAAGACGGCGGGTGACTCCTACCGCAAGCTCCTGAAGGACTGGAAGTAACAAGGAAGCGGGAAGGAAGGCAGACCGGCTGATGGCTGTGGACACCAGCAGCCAGTCGGTGGCGAAGGCCGCGGGCGAGAACGTCGCCCGCGGCCGGAGCCGCGGAACTGGCAAGCACAAGGGCGGGGGCCAGGGCGCCGTGCGGCGTTCGCTCTCCATCCACTGGTACGCCTGGGCGATGGTCGCCCCGGTGGTGCTCGTGATCGGCGTGATCATCGGATACCCGCTGGTCCGCGGCATCTGGCTGTCGCTCACCGATGCCGACGAACGCAACGTCGAGCGTTCCATCGGCGTCAACCACATCCCCGCGACCTACGAGTTCAAGGGCCTGGAGAACTACACCGACGCGCTCACCGGCGGCCAGTTCCTCGGCACGCTCGGCTGGACGCTGGTGTGGACGGTCTCCTGCGTATCGGTGACCTTCGCCCTCGGCCTGGCACTCGCCAACATCCTGAACCGGAAGATGGCCGGACGCTCCGTCTACCGGATGCTGCTGATCCTGCCCTGGGCGGTCCCCGGCTTCGTCTCCGTCTTCGCCTGGCGCTTCCTCTACGACGAGCGCCGCGGCATCCTCAACCAGTTGCTCGCGGGCGGCGGCATCGACGCCGTGCCGTGGCTCAACGACCCCACCTGGGCCAAGTTCTCGGTCATCGCCGTGAACGTCTGGCTCGGCGTGCCGTTCATGATGGTCGCCCTGCTCGGCGGTCTGCAGTCCATCCCCGGCGAGCTGTACGAGGCCGCCGAGATGGACGGCGCCGGCGCCTGGCAGCGCTTCCGGCACATCACCCTGCCCGGACTGCGGTCCGTCAGCACCACGGTGATCCTGCTGAGCACCATCTGGACCTTCAACATGTTCCCGGTGATCTTCCTGCTCACCCGGGGCGGTCCCGGCGAGGCCACCCAGATCCTGGTGACCCAGGCCTACAAGTTCTCCTTCGAGATCAGCCCCCGCGACTACGCGCAGTCCTCCACCTGGGGCGTGCTGATCCTGATCCTCCTGATGGTCTTCGCCGCGGTCTACCGGCGGGTCCTCCGCAAGCAGGGAGAAGTCTGGTGACCACCGCCCCCGCCCCCGCCCCGGTCAACGCACCCCGCCGCGGCCGCCGTTCGCCGCTCGCCTCCGTCGGGCTGCACACGACCCTGATCGTCGCCTCCGTGATCGCCGTCTTCCCGGTGCTCTGGGTGCTGCTGACCTCGCTCAAGCCGGCGAAGTTCGCGACCACCACGGACTTCGTCAAGGAGCCGACGCTCGAGAACTACACGAGCCTGCTGAACGACACCCCGTTCCTCACCTGGTTCGGCAACTCGCTGCTCGTCGCCGCCCTCACCACCGTGCTCGGCGTCTTCGTCTCCTCCACCACCGGCTACGCCGTCAGCCGCTTCCGGTTCCCCGGCAAGCGCGGCCTGATGTGGACCCTGCTCGTCACCCAGATGTTCCCGGTCGCCGTCCTCATCGTGCCGATCTACAACATCATGGCGTCGATGGGCCTGCTCAACAGCCCGACCGGCCTGGTCATCACGTACCTGACCATCGCCGTCCCGTTCTGCGCCTGGATGATGAAGGGCTTCTTCGACACCATCCCGCGCGAGATCGACGAGTCGGGCCAGGTCGACGGCCTCACCCCGTTCGGCACCTTCTGGCGGCTGATCCTGCCGCTCGCCAAGCCGGGCATCGCGGTCACCGCCTTCTACTCCTTCATCACCGCCTGGAGCGAGGTCGCCTACGCGTCCGCCTTCATGGTCGGCGACGAGAACCTGACCCTCGCCGGCGGACTGCAGAAGTTCGTCAACCAGTACGGCGCCCAGTGGGGCCCGATGACCGCGGCCTCCGTGCTCATCGCGATCCCGGCCGCCCTGGTGTTCCTCTTCGCCCAGCGTCACCTGGTGACCGGCATGTCCGCCGGCGCCGTCAAGGGCTGAGCTCCGAAGAGCCGCCGTGTCCGCGCACTCCGTGTCCGCACACTCCTTACGAAGCAAGGAAGACATGACCCAGCACCTCGCCGCCCCCGCCGACGCCGCAACCGCCACCGGCACGCAGTCGGGCTGGTGGAGAGACGCGGTGATCTACCAGGTCTACCCGCGCAGCTTCGCCGACGGCAACGGCGACGGCATGGGCGACCTGCAGGGCATCCGCAGCCGGCTCCCGTACCTGAAGGAGCTCGGCGTCGACGCCGTCTGGCTCTCCCCCTTCTACGCCTCCCCGCAGGCCGACGCCGGCTACGACGTCGCCGACTACCGGGCCATCGACCCCATGTTCGGCACCCTCCACGACGCCGACGCCGTCATCCGCGAGGCCCACGACCTGGGCCTGCGGATCATCGTCGACCTGGTGCCCAACCACTCCTCCGACCAGCACGAGTGGTTCCAGCGGGCGCTGCGCGAAGGCCCCGGCTCCCCGCTGCGCGAGCGCTACCACTTCCGCCCCGGCCAGGGCGTGCACGGCGAACTCCCGCCCAACGACTGGGAGTCCATCTTCGGCGGCCCCGCCTGGACCCGCACGGAGAACCCGGACGGCACGCCCGGCGACTGGTACCTGCACCTCTTCGCGCCGGAGCAGCCGGACTTCAACTGGGAGCACCCCGCCGTCCGCGACGAGTTCCGCTCGATCCTGCGCTTCTGGCTGGACATGGGCGTCGACGGCTTCCGCGTCGACGTCGCCCACGGCCTGGTCAAGGCCGCCGGCCTGCCCGACATCGGCGCGCACGACCAGCTGAAGCTGCTCGGCAACGACGTCATGCCCTTCTTCGACCAGGACGGCGTCCATGAGATCTACCGCACCTGGCGCAAGGTCCTCTCCGAGTACGACGGGGAGCGCGTCCTCGTCGCCGAGGCGTGGACCCCGACCGTCGAGCGCACCGCGAACTACGTGCGCCCCGACGAGATGCACCAGGCGTTCAACTTCCAGTACCTGGGCACCCACTGGGACGCGGCCGAGCTGCGCGGGGTCATCGACGCCTCGCTCGCCGCGATGCGCCCGGTCGGCGCCCCCACCACCTGGGTGCTCTCCAACCACGACGTCACCCGGCACGCCACCCGGTTCGCCAACCCGGCGGGCCTGGGCACCCAGCTGCGCACCCCGGGCGACCGCGCCCTCGGGCTGCGCCGGGCCCGCGCGGCGACCCTGCTGATGCTGGCGCTGCCCGGCTCCGCCTACGTCTACCAGGGCGAGGAGCTCGGCCTGCCCGACGTCACCGACCTGCCCGACGAGGTCCGCCAGGACCCGTCGTTCTTCCGGGCCACCGGCCAGGACGGCTTCCGCGACGGCTGCCGGGTGCCGCTGCCGTGGACCGCCGAGGGCTCCTCGTACGGCTTCGGGGCCGGCGGCTCCTGGCTGCCGCAGCCCGCCACGTGGGGCGGGCTGAGCGTCGAGGCGCAGACCGGCGACCCCACCTCCACCCTGGAGCTGTACCGCAGCGCGCTCGCCGTGCGCCGCGCGCAGCCGGGGCTCGGCGCGGGCGAGTCCATCGAGTGGCTGGACGCCCCCGAGGGCGTCCTCGCCTTCCGGCGCGACGGTTTCGTCTGCGTCGCCAACACCACCGGCCGGGCCATCTCCGTCCCGCTGCCCGGCCGGCTGCTCCTCTCCAACTCGGAGATCCTGATCGTCGACGATGCGGCGGAACTTCCCGCCGACACCACCGCCTGGTGGGCGGTGTGACGATCCCCCTGCCGCGGGGCGCCGGAGGGGGCGCCCCGCGGCTCGCGGACATCGCCGCCCAGTCCGGGGTGAGCGAGGCCACCGTCAGCCGTGTCCTCAACGGCAAGGCGGGGGTGGCCGGCGCGACCCGGCACAAGGTGCTGGCCGCGCTCGACGTGCTGGGCTACGACCGTCCCGTACGCCTCAAACGGCGCAGCGCGGGCCTCGTCGGCCTGGTCGTGCCCGAGCTGACGAACCCCATCTTCCCGGCCTTCGCGCAGGTCATCGAGCAGGTCCTGGCCGGGCACGGCTACACCCCGGTGCTGTGCACGCAGATGCCGGGCGGCGCGACCGAGGACGAGCTGGTCGAGCAGCTCGTGGAGCGCGGGGTGGCCGGCATCGTCTTCCTGTCCGGCCTGCACGCGGACGCCGCCGCCGACCCTGCCCGCTACACCCGGCTGGCCGCTCGCGGGGTGCCGTTCGTCCTCATCAACGGCTTCAACGAGCACGTCGACGCCAACTTCGTCTCGCCCGACGACCGGGCCGCGGCCCGGATGGCCGTACGGCACCTGGTCGAACTCGGCCACGAGCGGATCGGGCTGGCCATCGGGCCGACCCGCTACGTGCCCTCGCGCCGCAAGGCGGAGGGCTTCTGCGCCGAACTGCGCGAGCAGCTGGGCGTCGAGCGGGCCGAGGCCGAACGCTTCGTGCGGCCCACCCTGTTCGGTGTGGAGGGCGGCCACGCCGCCGCCGACCTGCTGTTCGCCGAGGGCTGCACCGGCATCGTGTGCGGTTCCGACCTGATGGCGCTCGGGGTGGTCAGGGCGGCCCGCGCCCGGGGCCTCGACGTGCCCCGGGACGTGTCGGTGGTCGGCTTCGACGACTCCCCGCTGATCGCGTTCACCGACCCGCCGCTGACCACCGTGCGCCAGCCGGTGCAGGCGATGGCGACGGCGGCGGTCGGCGCGCTGCTGGAGGAGATCGAGGGAAACCCGGTCCAGCGCACGGAGTTCGTCTTCCAGCCCGAGCTGGTCGTGCGCGGTTCCACGGCGCAGCCGCCGCAACTCCTTGCGTAATCGCTTGCCTTGGGTCGTCCGAAGGGTTGACCGCACGCCTGTACGCCCCTACGGTCGCGGCTGAAAACAGTTGCTGTCATTTTCGGCAACTTCTTGCGAACAGCTCTTGCGACAGGGACGTCGTACAGGAGGAAGCATGGCAAGAAAGACCGTGGCCGCTGCACTCGCCCTTGTGGCAGGAGCCGCTGTGGCCGTCACGGGAACCCCCACCGCGCAGGCCTCGGCCCCCGGCGAGAAGGACGTCACCGCGGTGATGTTCGAGTGGAACTTCGCCTCGGTGGCCAAGGCCTGCACCGACCAGCTCGGCCCCGCGGGCTACGGCTACGTGCAGGTCTCACCGCCCCAGGAGCGCATCCAGGGATCCCCGTGGTGGACCGCCTACCAGCCCGTCAGCTACAAGATCGCCGGACCGCTCGGCGACCGCACCGCCTTCAAGAGCATGATCGACACCTGCCACGCGGCAGGGGTGAAGGTCGTCGCCGACTCCGTCGTCAACCACATGGCCGGACCGTCGGACCCCAACGCCACCTTCACCGGCACCGGCGGATCCGCCTACAGCAAGTACAACTACCCCGGCGTCTACTCCGGCGCCGACATGGACGACTGCCGCGCCACCATCTCCAACTACCAGGACAAGGCGAACGTCCAGAACTGCGAGCTCGTCAACCTCGCCGACCTCGACACCGGCGAGGAGTACGTACGCGGCCGGATAGCCGCCTACCTCAACGACCTGCTGTCGCTCGGCGTCGACGGCTTCCGGATCGACGCCGCCAAGCACATGCCGGCCGCCGACCTCGCCAACATCAAGTCCCGGCTGACGAATCCTTCCGCCTACTGGAAGCAGGAGGCCATCCACGGCGCCGGCGAGGCCGTCTCCCCGAGCGAGTACCTCGGCAACGGCGACGTCCAGGAGTTCCGCTACGCCCGCGACCTCAAGAGGGTCCTGCAGAACGAGAAGCTCTCCTACCTGAAGAACTTCGGCGAGGCCTGGGGCTACATGCCGAGCGGGCAGTCCGCCGTCTTCGTCGACAACCACGACACCGAGCGCGGCGGCGACACCCTCACCTACAAGAACGGCGCCCAGTACACCCTGGCCTCCGTCTTCATGCTCGCCTGGCCCTACGGCTCCCCGGACGTCCACTCCGGCTACGAGTGGACCGACAAGGACGCCGGCGCCCCCAACGGGCACCAGGTCAGCGCCTGCTACAGCGACGGCTGGAAGTGCCAGCACGCCTGGCGCGAGATCTCCTCGATGGTCGCCTTCCGCAACACCGCCCGCGGACAGGCCGTGACCGACTGGTGGGACAACGGCAACAACGCGATCGCGTTCGGCCGCGGCACCAAGGCCTACGTGGCGATCAACCACGAGACCTCGGCCCTCACCCGTACCTTCCAGACCTCCCTGCCCGCCGGCACCTACTGCGACGTGCAGCGGGGCAACGCCGTGACGGTGAACTCCGCCGGCCAGTTCACGGCCACCCTCGGCGCCGACACCGCCCTCGCGCTGCACGCCAACGCCACGAGCTGCGCCTCCCAGCCGGTGGCCTCCGGAGCCTCGTTCAACGTCAACGCGACGACGGTGACGGGCCAGAACATCTACGTCACCGGCAACCGCGCAGAGCTCGGCAACTGGTCCCCGGCCGCCGCCCTCAAGCTCGACCCCGCCGCGTACCCGGTGTGGAAGCTCGCCGTCGCGCTGCCCGCCGGAACGGCCTTCGAGTACAAGTACATCCGCAAGGACGCCGCCGGGAACGTCACCTGGGAGTCCGGTGCCAACCGCACCGCGACCGTCCCCGCCTCCGGCCAGGTCGTCCTGAACGACACCTTCCGCAACTGACGCTCCCCGCGTCCCAGGGCCGCCCCGACCGGGGCGGCCCCCCTTCCCGTCCTCCTGGGAGCACCCCCGTGACACGCAAGAGAACGGCGGTCACCCTGGCCGCCGCCCTGTGCGCGGCCCTCGTGCCCGCCATCCCCGCGACGGCCGCGCCGCGGCCACCGGCCCCGCCCTCCGACCGGACCCTCGCCGCCGCCCCGGCCCGCCACGACCTGACCCGCGAGCAGTTCTACTTCGTGCTGCCCGACCGCTTCGCCAACGGCGACGCCTCCAACGACCGCGGCGGTCTCACCGGCAGCCGGACGTCGACCGGCTTCGACCCGAGCGACAAGGGCTTCTACCAGGGCGGCGACCTCAAGGGCCTCACCGAGCGCCTCGACTACATCAAGGGCCTCGGCACCACCGCCATCTGGATGGCGCCGATCTTCAAGAACCGGCCCGTCCAGGGCGAGGGCAAGGACGCCAGCGCCGGCTACCACGGCTACTGGATCACCGACTTCACCCAGGTCGACCCGCACTTCGGCACCAACGACGACCTCAAGCGCCTGATCGCCGCCGCCCACGCCAAGGGCATGAAGGTCTTCTTCGACGTCATCACCAACCACACGGCCGACGTCGTGGACTACGAGGAGAAGTCCTACGGCTACCTCTCCCAGGGCGCCTTCCCCTACCTGACCAAGGACGGCGTGCCCTTCGACGACGCCGACTACGCCGACGGCACCCGGCGCTTCCCCGCGGTCGACCGCGACTCCTTCCCGCGCACCCCCGTCGTCGCCGCGGACGAGAAGGACGTCAAGGTCCCCGCCTGGCTCAACGACCCGACGATGTACCACAACCGGGGCGACTCCACCTTCGCCGGCGAGTCCTCCACGTACGGCGACTTCGTCGGCCTGGACGACCTGTGGACCGAGCGTCCCGAGGTCGTCGCGGGCATGGAGAGGATCTACCAGCGCTGGGTGCGCGACTTCGACATCGACGGCTTCCGCATCGACACCGTCAAGCACGTCAACACCGAGTTCTGGACCCAGTGGGCCACCGCCCTCGACGAGTACGCCGCCGAGCGGGGCCGCGAGGACTTCTTCATGTTCGGCGAGGTCTACTCCGCCGACCCGGCGATCACCGCCCCGTACGTGACCGAGGGACGCCTCGACGCCACCCTCGACTTCCCCTTCCAGGACGCCGCCCGCGGTTTCGCCTCCCAGAGCGGCCCGGCGGACAAGCTGGCGAACCTCTTCGCGCAGGACTACCGCTACACCACCGACAAGGCCAACGCCTACGAGTCGGTCCCCTTCCTCGGCAACCACGACATGGGCCGCTTCGGCACCTTCCTCGAGCAGGACAACCCCGGGGCCGACGAGGCCGAACTCCTCCAGCGCTACCGCCTCGCCAACGAGCTGATGTTCCTCAGTCGCGGCAACCCCGTCGTCTACTACGGCGACGAGCAGGGCTTCACCGGCGCCGGCGGCGACAAGGACGCCCGGCAGACCCTCTTCGCGTCGAAGACCGCCGACTACCTCGACGACGACCAGCTCGGCACCGACCGCACCCACGCGAGCGACGCGTACGACACCACCCACCCGCTCTACCGCCAGATCGCCGCACTCTCCGCGCTCACCCGGCAGCACCCGGCGCTGCGCGACGGCATCCAGCAGGAGCGCTACTCCGAGGGCTCCGTCTACGCCTTCTCGCGCACCGACGCCCGGCGGCGCACCGAGTACCTCGTCGCCGCCAACAGCGCCACCACCCCGCGGACCGTCACCGTGCCCGTCGACTCGGCCGCCTTCCACGTCCTGCACGGCGGAAAGGGCGCCGTCACCGCGCAGGACGGCAAGGTCACCGTGACCGTCCCGGCCCTGTCCGCCCTCGTCCTCAAGGCCGACGCCCCGCTCCCGGCCCCGGCCACCGCGCCGCGGCTCACGCTGAAGGCCCCGGCCGCCGGCGCCACCGGCACCGTCGAACTCGCCGCCGACGTCACCGGCGGCGGCCTGAACCGCGTCGTCTTCGCCGCCCAGGCCGGCGACGGGCCGTGGCAGGTCCTCGGCTCCGCCGACCACGCCCCCTACAAGGTCACCCAGAAGGTCACGGCCCCCGCCGGAACCGCCCTGCGCTACAAGGCCGTCGTCGTCGACAGCGCGGGACGCACCGCGAGCGCGACCGCCGCGACCACCAGCGGCGCCCCGGCCGTCGAGCAGCCGCCGACCGCCACCCAGCGCGACTACGCGATCGTCCACTACAAGCGCGCCGACGGCGACTACGCCGACTGGGGCCTGTACACCTGGGGCGACATCGCCGACGGGGAGGGCACCAGCTGGCCCGCGGGCAAGCCCTTCACCGGCCGCGACGCCTACGGCGCCTTCGCCTACGTCCGGCTCAAGCCCGGCGCATCCTCGGTCGGCTTCATCGCCGTGAACAAGGACGGCGTGAAGGACACCGACGCCGACCGCAGCATCGACCTCTCGAAGACCGGCGAGGTCTGGATCGAGCAGGGCCGCCCCGAGGTCCGCACCGCCGCCCCCGACGGCGCCTACCCGCCCCAGGACACCACCAAGGCCGTCCTGCACTACAAGCGCGCCGACGGCGACTACTCCGGCTGGGGCCTGCACACCTGGACCGGGTCCGCGAACCCGACCGACTGGAGCAAGCCGCTGCAGCCCGTCCGCACCGACGCGTACGGCGCCGTGTTCGAGGTTCCGCTCGCGGCCGGGGCGACCTCGCTCAGCTACATCCTGCACAAGGGCGACGAGAAGGACCTGCCGACCGACCAGTCCCTCGACCTCAGGGCGAACGGGCACGAGGTGTGGCTGCTCGGCGGACAGGAGAAGTACCTGCTGCCGCAGCCCAAGGGCAGCGGCGCCGCCCTCGACCTCACCAAGTCCCAGGCCGTCTGGATCGACGCGAACACCCTCGCCTGGAACGGCAGCGACGCCGCCGCCTCCAGCGTGCTCCTCGCCTCCCGCGACGGCTCCCTCGCCGTGCGGGACGGCGCCCTCACCGGCGACCGCACGGTGCTCCGCCTCCAGCGGACCCAGCTC
Source organism: Streptomyces sp. NPDC051921 (assembly GCF_040680975.1). Lineage (NCBI taxonomy): Bacteria > Bacillati > Actinomycetota > Actinomycetes > Kitasatosporales > Streptomycetaceae > Streptomyces > Streptomyces sp. NPDC051921. Next base: position 36,285 of record NZ_JBFAXU010000034.1, on the reverse strand, counting down.
ACCGACGCGCAGAAGGCCGCCTTCCCGCACCTGAAGGCGTACGGGGCCTACACCGTCGACCCGCGAGACCGCGACCGCGTCCGCGCGGCCCTCCGAGGCCAGCTCGTCGCCGCCCAGTACGCGGCGAACGGCGCCGTCCTCACCGCCACCGGCGTCCAGACCGCCGGCGTTCTCGACGACCTGTACGCGGCGCAGGCCACCGGCGCCGCCCTCGGCCCGGTCTTCCGCGCCGGCCGCCCCACCCTGTCGCTCTGGGCCCCGACCGCGCAGTCCGTCGCCCTCGAACTCGACGGCAGGGCCGTGCCCATGCGCCGCGACGACGCCTCCGGCGTCTGGTCCGTCACCGGGCCGAAGTCCTGGACGGGCAAGCCGTACCGGTTCGTCGTGAAGGTCTGGGCGCCCGGCGCCCGGAAGGTCGTCGAGAACCGGGTCACCGACCCGTACTCCACCGCCCTCACCACCGACTCCGCGCGCAGCCTCGTCGTCGACCTCTCCGACCCGGCCCTCGCGCCGGCCGGCTGGAAGACCCTGAAGAAGCCCGCCGCCGTACCGCTGCGGGACGCGCAGATCCAGGAACTCCACGTCCGCGACTTCTCCGTCGCCGACCCCACCGCGAAGGCCGACCACCGCGGCACCTACCTCGCCTTCACCGACCAGGACAGCAAGGGCTCCCGGCACCTCAAGGCCCTCGCCGCCGCCGGCACCTCCTACGTCCACCTGCTGCCGGCCTTCGACATCGGCACCATTCCCGAGAAGAAGTCCGAGCAGACCGCGCCCGCCTGCGACCTGAAGGTCTACGCCCCCGACTCCGAGGAGCAGCAGGCCTGCGTCACCGCCGCGGCGGCCAAGGACGCCTACAACTGGGGCTACGACCCGCTGCACTACACCGTTCCCGAGGGCTCGTACGCCACCGACCCCGAAGGCACCCGCCGCACCGTCGAGTTCCGGCGCATGGTCCAGGCCCTCAACGGCGACGGCCTGCGCACCGTCATGGACGTCGTCTACAACCACACCGTCGCCGCCGGACAGTCCGACAAGTCCGTCCTCGACAAGATCGTCCCCGGCTACTACCAGCGCCTCCAGGCCGACGGCTCCGTCGCCACCTCCACCTGCTGCGCCAACACCGCGCCCGAGAACGCGATGATGGGCAAGCTCGTCGTCGACTCGGTCGTCACCTGGGCCAGGCAGTACAAGGTCGACGGCTTCCGCTTCGACCTCATGGGCCACCACCCGAAGGCGAACATCCTCGCCGTCCGCAAGGCCCTGGACGCGCTGACCCCCGAGAAGGACGGCGTCGACGGCAAGGCGATCATCCTCTACGGCGAGGGCTGGAACTTCGGCGAGATCGCCGACGACGCCCGCTTCGTCCAGGCCACCCAGAAGAACATGGCCGGCACCGGCATCGCGACCTTCTCCGACCGGGCCCGCGACGCCGTCCGCGGCGGCGGCCCCTTCGACGAGGACCCCGGCATCCAGGGCTTCGCCTCCGGCCTCTACACCGACCCCAACGCCTCGGCCGCCAACGGCACCCCCGAGCAGCAGAAGGCCCGGCTGCTCCATTACCAGGACCTGATCAAGGTCGGGCTCTCCGGCAACCTCGCCTCCTACACCTTCACCGACACCTCCGGGCGCACGGTCAAGGGCTCCGAGGTCGACTACAACGGCGCCCCGGCCGGCTACGCCGCCGCCCCCGGCGACGCGCTGGCCTACGCCGACGCCCACGACAACGAGAGCCTCTACGACGCCCTCGCCTTCAAGCTGCCGGTCGGCACCCCCGCGGCCGACCGGGCCCGCATGCAGGTCCTCGCCATGGCCACGGCCACCCTCTCCCAGGGCCCCGCGCTCTCCCAGGCGGGCTCGGACCTGCTCCGCTCCAAGTCCCTCGACCGCAACTCGTACGACAGCGGCGACTGGTTCAACGCGATCCACTGGGACTGCCGCGACGGCAACGGCTTCGGGCGGGGGCTCCCGCCGGCCGCCGACAACGCCGCCAAGTGGGCGTACGCGAAGCCGCTGCTCGGCAACCCGGCCGTGACGCCCGGCTGCGCCGAGATCGACGGCGCCTCCGCCGCCTACCGCGACCTGCTGCGGATCCGCAGCGGCGAGCCCGTCTTCTCCCTCGACACGGCCGCCCGCGTCCAGGACGCGCTGTCCTTCCCGCTCTCGGGCCGTGACGAGACCCCGGGCGTGATCACCATGCGCCTCGGCGACCTGGTCGTCGTGCTCAACGCCACCCCGCAGGGGCAGCGGCAGACCGTCGGCGCCCTGGCAGGGAAGGGCTACCGCCTGCACCCGGTCCAGGCGAACGGCGCCGACGCCGTGGTGCGGACCGCCGCGTACGAGCAGGGTTCGGGCACCTTCACGGTCCCGGCCCGCACAGTGGCCGTCTTCACCGCGCGCTAGCCGCGCAGAGGCGTACTGCGAGGGACCGTCCGGTCACCGGACGGTCCCTTGTGCGTGCGGCGGGAGGCCGGTCAAGCTGTGCCCCGACATCCGCATCACCAGGAGCGACTCCCATGCCGCACATCACCGTCGACTACTCCGCGCCCCTCGACCGGCGCGGCTTCGCCCGCGCGCTGCACCCGATCGTCGTCGAGACGGTCGGGGCCCGCCTCGCCGGCTGCGTCACCAGCTTCCGCGAGATCGAGGAGACCGTGGTCGGCGACGGCGCGGACGAGACCGCGCTCGTCCATGTGGACATCGCCCTGCTGCCCGGCCGCAGCGCCGAGGCCAAGGGGCGACTCTCCGCGGCGGTCCTCGCGCTGCTCCCGGAGTACCTCAAGGACACCGAGGGCGTCACCCTCACCGCCGAGGTGCGCGACCTCGACCCCTCCTACGCCAAGCGCTGACCCGGGATCTCCGGCACCAGCCCCACGAGCCGGCCCACCAGGTCGCCGAACGGCCCGTCGGCCGGCTCGTCGGCGAGGATCCGGACCAGGATCTCCGCCATCTGCGTGTCGTAGGCCGCGCTCACCGCCGCGAGCGCCGCGAAGTCGTGCACGAGCTGCAGCTCCAGCTCCGCACGCGGCACCCGGCGCCCGTCCAGCCACAGCAGCGCGGTCGACTCGGCGAGCGACACCCACGAGCGGACGACCAGTTCGAGCCGCGCCGGGGGCTCGTCGACCTCCAGGTGGGCCAGGATCTGCTCGTACGCGGCCTGCCGCACCTCGTCGATCATCGCGTTCGTGGTCGAGGAGCCGACCGCCGGGCCGCCCCGCATCAGCGCGGCGAAACCCGGGCCGTGGTCGTCCACGAAGTCGAAGAACCGGCGCATCACCCGCAGCAGGCGCGCCCCGAGCGGGCCCTGCGGCGGTTCCACGAAGCGGGCGGCCAGCTCGTCGGCCGCGCGGCGCAGGGCCGCCTCGTACAGGGACTGCTTGCCGGGGAAGTAGTGGTAGACGAGCGGCCGTGAGATGCCCGCGGCGGCCGCGATCTCGTCGATGGAGACCTCGTCGGGCGAGCGGTGGCTGAACAGCTCAAGGGCCACCCCGATCAGTTGCTGCTTGCGCTCCTCGACGCCCATCCTGCGGCGCACCCCGGTCGTCATGCGAACAGCCTAACGGGAGTCCTATACGCTCCCGGCACATGAGCGCTTCTGAGCAGGCCCCCGAGCAGGACACCCCGGACGCGCCGGACGCGACCGACACCCCGGACGCGACGGACGCGACGGACGAGCCGACGGGCCTGACCCCCCGGCAGGCGCGGCTGCTGCGGGTGGTGGCCGGATCGGTCCTGCTCGTCGTGACGGGCGCGGTGCTGGTGGCCAGGCTGGCCAGCCACACCTCGGTGCTCGTCGTCGGCGTGTACGGGCTCGCCATGATCCTCTGCGGAGTCGTGATCGAACTCTCCCGCAACGGGCGTACGCGGCTTGCCACCTGGCTCCTGGTGGGGGGTCTGGCCACCGCGTTCACCCTGGACTGGCTGGTCCTCCCGTAACGGCTACAGATCGAGGACGAGCCGTTCCCCGGCGCACCGCGACACGCAGATCAGCATGGAGTCAGCCCGCTCGGCATCGGTGAGCAGCTCGTCGCGGTGGTCGATCTCGCCCTCCAGGACCCGCTGTCGGCAGGTCCCGCAGAAGCCCTGCTGACAGGAGTAGAGGAGCCCCGGCACGGCCTCGCGGACCGCGGACAGCACCGACTGGTCGGCCGCCACCGTCAACGTCCGCCCGGTGCGCCGCAGTTCGACCTCGAAGGCCTCGCCGTCCTCGGCCCGGGCGGCGGAGAAGCGCTCCAGACGCGGTGTCCGGCCCTCGGGCAGGGCGGCGCCGACCGCCTCCATGAGGCCTTCGGGGCCGCAGCAGTAGACCACGGTCCCGGCGGGGAGGCCGCCGAGGAAGGAGAGGTCGGGGAGCCCGCTCTCGTGCTCGGTGACCACGGTCGTCCGGTCGCGGCCCAGCTTCTCGGTCTCGTGGACGTACGGCATGGTGGCGCGGTGGCGCCCGCAGTACAGCAGCCGCCAGTCGGCCCCGGCGGCCTCGGCGGCGCGCACCATCGGCAGGATCGGGGTGATCCCGATGCCGCCGGCCACGAAGACGTAGGCGGGAGCGGGGGCCAGCGGGAAGCGGTTGCGCGGCCCGCGGATCTCCACCTCGGTGCCGACGTGCAGCTGTTCGTGCACCTCGGCCGAGCCGCCGCGGCCGCCCTGCTCGTCCTCGATGAGGCGGACGGCCACGGTGTAGGCGTCGCGGTCGGCCGGGTCGCCGCAGAGCGAGTACTGGCGGACGGTGCCGGAGGGCAGGACGAGATCGATGTGCGCGCCGGGCTGCCAGGCGGGCAGCCCGGAGCCCTCCAGGCGGAGCTGGACCACCCCGGCCGCCGGCGAGTGGCGCTCGGCGACGAGCACCCGCCGGGTGACGGTGGCCTGCCGGCCGCGCCCGGAGATCGGCTCCTCCAGGGCGGGCAGCGGCCACAGCGGCGAGCCGGTGATCCGGCGCCGGAGCGCGCGCCTGACGAGCAGGGCGCCCCCGGCGACGAGGACGACGGTACGGATGCGGGGCACGGGTCAGCGACCTCCGTTGGCGCCGGGGGAGCTTGCCAGGTAGGCGACGGCCTGGGCGGTGGAGCCCTCCTGGGCGGGGTGGTAGCTCCGGCTGAGATAGCGGGGGATCGAGCGCAGCATGTCGGGCGTCGACGGCAGGACGCCCTCGCGGCCCTTGCGGACGAACTGGCCGACGGTCGGCTTGGCGTCGAGGAGCGTGGGGTCGTTCTCCATGAAGAACCGCACCCCGCGCTGCCACAGGAAGACGAGCGCGGAGAACGCGGCCGCCCAGGTCCGGGCGCGCCGCCGGTAGCCGCCGTCGAGGTGCAGGAACAGCTCGAAGGCGACCGAGCGGTGCTCGACCTCCTCGGCCCCGTGCCAGCGCAGCAGGTCCAGCATGACGGGGTCGGCCCCGACGCGGTCCAGCTCCTCCGCGTTGAGCACCCAGTCGCCGAGGAAGGCGGTGTAGTGCTCGATGGCGGCGATCAGCGCGACCCGCTCCATCAGCCACCACCGCCGGGGCCGCCCCGGCGGCAGCGTCCGGTCCCCGAGCAGCTTCTCGAAGAACCAGTCGACCTGGGCGGTGTACGGCGTGGGGTCGAGCCCGAGGCGCTTGAGATGCGGCAGCACGTCGTCGTGCGCCTGGGAGTGCACGGCCTCCTGCCCGATGAAGCCGATGACGTCCGCGCGCAGCCGTTCGTCGGTGATGGAGGGCAGCACCTGCTTGTACACGTGGACGAACCAGCGTTCGCCGGCGGGGAGCAGCAGGTGCAGCACGTTGATGGTGTGGGTGGTGAACGGGTCGTCAGGCACCCAGTGGAGCGGGGTGTCCTCCCAGTCGAAGGACACCTTGCGGGCCTTGAGCTCGATGTGCTCCGACGCCACCGGTGCAGGCTGCGTATTAGACATGGCGTCAATGTACTGAGCGGTAAGCCAACCGGCCAGATCCCGTGCACCCACTTTTTTCGCCGCGGGCAAGGGCGGCCCGGCCCCGGGCCTCCGTGCCGGTTCTCAGCGCAGGGCGTTCAGGCGGGTGCCGTCCGGGAGGGCGCCCGTCAGGTCCGCGCGGCTTCCCCGCACGGCCCTCACCGCCAGGACGTGCCCCTCGGCGCTGCCCTTCACGCCCCCCGACAGCGTCAGGGAGGCGAAGTCCCCCGACCCCGCCGCCAGCACGTACCAGTGCCCGCTCTTCGCCTGCCACACCACCCCCGCCAGCACCCGCGGCTCCCGCGGCCCGCACGCCGGTGACCCCTCCGAACGGGCGGCGAGCGCCGCCGTGCCCGTCGCGCCCGGCGCCCCGAACAGGGCCAGGCTCCGGTTCCCCGTGCCCCGCCACGTCTCCGCCCGGGCGCACAGCCACCGCGCGCTCCCCGCGCCCTCGGGCAGCCGCTGGGTCGCGTACGCCCAGGAGTTCACCGTCCGCACCCCGTGCGAGCGCACCGCGAGCAGCTGGCAGGCCGCCCGAGCCCACTCCTCGCGCGCCGCCGCGCCGGTGACGTCCGTGGGCCGGCCGGGCGGGCCCGCGGTGAGCCGGGCAGGGGCCAGTTCACCCAGGTCGGTCAGCAGCCGCACCCCGGTCGCGTCGCGCAGCTGGAGTGCGCTCCAGCGCGTACAGCTCCGCGCCGTCACCGGACTCGGGATCGGTTCGCTCACCCCGTGCCGGTCCCGCACCAGGACCCGCGCGGCCTTCGCCGGCACCAGCAGGTCCCGCACCGCCGCCTCCGTCACCCACGGAGCCGTCAGATAGCGCACGTTGCCCGCGGCGCGCGACACCACGAGCGCCGCCGAACCCACCGCGTCCGCCCCGTCCGTCCGCGCGAAGTCGAGCGCCGCCCCGCTCGCGTTCCCGACCGGCTCCGCGTACCGCACCACCCGCAGTCCGTCGAAGAACAGCACCACGCGCACCGCGTCCACGCGCCCCGCGAAGAGCAGTTGCGCCGGCCCCATCGGCGGCCCCACCGGCGTCGCGGGAGTCGCCGAGGCGTGCACGCTCGGCCCCGGCCGGGCCCACACCGCGAGCGCCCGGCGCAGCAGCGCCGTGTCGCCGGTGAGCTCGCCGCGGGCCGGCCACACGGAGAAGTCGGTACGCGACGCGTACCGCCAGTCCGCCGCGCCGATCCGCTTCAGACCGGCCGGGTCCAGCGCCGCCTCGGCCGCCGGATTGCGCGCGTACGAGGGCGCCGCAGCACCGTTTCTGCCCCACCCGTCGCCCGGCAGCCCGAGCAGCGCCCCGCACACCAGGAGGGCGGCGGCCGCCGCGGCCGCCGCCCGGCCGTGCTGGCGCCGCCGCATCAGGTCCGTCGGCCGCGCCTGGAGCGAGCACGGGTCGAACTCCGGTGACTCCAGGAGCACGTACTGCGCCTCGACCCCGTCCGCCTCCGCCAGTGCCGCCCGGGGGTCCTCGACCTCCGCGGCGGCCAGGACCCGCAGCACCTCCGGGTCGCCCTGCCGCTCCAGTCCGCGCAGCACGTACGCCGCCCGCGCCGGTCCGGAGAGCGCGGACAGGCGCTGGTCCAGGGCCAGTTCGTCGGCGCCGCCCGCGCGCGGGAACAGCCGAAGCCCCCACACCTGCGGCAGCAGCGGCGGGAACTGTGCCCGGCGCGGCAGCGCCCGGCGGCGCAGCGGCAGCCCGGCGACGAGCGCCTGCCGCAGCACCTCGCCCCGCACGTACGCGTACCCGGGGTCGACCGCGTCCTCCGCAGCCCGCCGAACCCCCGGCACGGCACCGGAGGTGCGCCGCCGCGGCAGCGAACGCTGCACCAGCGCGTGCGCGGTCAGCACCCGGCGATTGCGCCCGAGGGAGGGCGGCAGGACCAGGTAGGCGATCCGGACGAGCCGCGGATAGTGCTCGACGAGCGCGGCCTCGGCCTGCTCGACGTCCACCGGGACGGGGGGGTCGGGGACGGGGGAGGAGGGGGCGAGTTCCTGGGTGCTCACGTTCAGCAGAACGAGCGAATCTTGCGATGGTCACCCCGGCCGCACGCGACCACCGGCGTCCCGCGCGGGCGGCGCGGGTCGCCCGTGGCCGTCCTCAGGCCGCGTACACCGTAAGCCGCTCGCGGATGACCGCCACGGTCTCGTCCGGGACCCCGAGCCCCTCCCGGACGTACTTCTCCATCGACCCGTGCCGCAACGCGACCTCGTCCAGGGCCGCCTGCAGGTACCCCGGCACGACCCCGAGCAGCGCGAGCGCCAGCTCCGGGTCGCCGCCCTGCAGCGTGAAGCCCTCGATGAGCGGCGCGAAGGCCTCCCGCACCCCCGGGTTGACCGCCAGGTACTCGTCCATCACCGTCCGCTCGTCCGCGCCGAGCAGCGAGAGCACCACGGTCGCCGCCCAGCCCGTGCGGTCCTTGCCCGCCGTGCAGTGGAAGAGCAGCGGCCCGGCGGACGGGTCGCCCAGCTCGGTGAGGAACGCCCCGTACGAGGCGAGCGCCGAGTCGCTGGTCACGAAGGCCCGGTACGTCCTGGTGAACGCGGCCTGCGCCCGGCCCCCGCCCAGGTGCTCCTCGGCCAGCGCCGGATCGGACAGCAGCGTCTTCAGGCGGGCGGCGGGCGGCAGGCCGCTGGTCGCCAGGAAGTCGGCGAGCACGTCCGCGACGAGCAGCCGTCCGCCCGGCGGTACACGGTCGGGCCGTTCGGCGCGCTCGGCGGCGGTGCGGAAGTCGACGACGGTACGGATGCCCAGGCCGGCCACCACCGGCTCGCCCGGGTCGAGACGGTCGAGCTGCCCGGAACGGAAGAGCAGGCCTTCGCGCACGCTGCGGCCTTCGCCGAGGGGGAGGGTGCCGAGGTCACGGAGGTTGGCGACGGTCGCGGCGGGGATGGCAGGCATGCGTCGAATCCTCCGATACCGGTATGAATCCTTGTTTTCCTCCGAACGGTAGCCGATGGGCGGGGGACGCGGTCGCTCGTACGGGGTGGCGGGATGACACCATGGGCGGACCATGACGCACACCCGATCGCCCCTGCGCGCCCTCCGGGCCGCGCTCTTCGCGGTGGTGTGCGTGACGTTGGCGGCGGTGGGGCACGCGTCCATGTCCGCCCACGCGATCCCGCCGGGCTCCCTCCTCGCCGCCTTCGCCGTGACGGGCGCCCTCGCCTGGGCCGCCGCGTGCCGACGCCGCGGCCCCGTCGCCCTCGCCACCGGCCTGACGGCGGTCCAGGGTGCCCTGCACCTGCTGTTCGGCCTGGGGGAGAACACCGGACCCTCCGGTACCGCGGCAGGCGGCACGGCGGGGATGCCGGGCATGACGGGGGCGACGAGCACGGGCGGCGCGCAGCTCGCGGCCGACGGTGCGGGCACCCTCGCCGGTTCCGCCGCCGAACTGCCCGCGGCGGTCCTCGCCGACCCCTTCCTCACCCACGCGGCCCACGCCGCCCAGATGACCCAGGCCGGCCACCTGGCCCACGGCCACACCATGGGCGGCGGCGCGGACTCCGGCGCCGGCATGCTCGCCGCGCACCTGCTGGCCGCCCTGGCCTGCGGACTCTGGCTGGCCGGGGGCGAGGCCGCCCTGTTCGCGCTGGCCCGGACGGTCGGAGCGCTCGCGTCCACCCCGCTGCGCCTCGCGCTCGCCGCCGTACGCGTCCTGGTCCCCGTACCGCCGTCCCTCCGCCCCGTACGCGTCCGCCCGTACACCCGCCGCCTGCACGGCGTCGTCCTCGCGCACGCGGTCTCCCGGCGCGGCCCGCCCGGCCGGCCCGCACCCCGCGCCACGGCCCTCGGAGCACTCGTCTGACGTGATCGACCGGGGGTCGCCTCCCCATGTCGACACACGACTCACGCACACGAGTCACGACTCCAAGGACCGTCATGACCATCGACGACCTCGCACGCCCGGAAACGCCCGAGGCGGCCGCCAGACCCCGAACCGACGGCACGACCGACGGCACGACCGACGGCACGACCGACGGCACGACCGACGGCAGGACCGACGGCACGACCGACGGCAGGACCGACGGCAGGACCGACGGCAGGACCGACGGCACGACCGACGGCAGGACCGGCGGCAAGGCGAGCGGCTGGGCCGCCCTGCGCCCGCTCGTGCTGCGCCTGCACTTCTACGCGGGCGTCCTCGTCGCCCCGTTCCTCCTCGTCGCCGCCGTCAGCGGACTGCTCTACGCGCTCTCCTACCCGGCCGAGAAGGTGATCTACGCGCACGAGCTCGAAGTCCCGGTGCCGGACGGCGCCACCGCCCTGCCGCTCTCCCGCCAGGTCGAGGCCGCCCGCGCCGCCCACGCGGACGGCACCGTCACCGCCGTCTGGCCCGGCGCCGAGCCCGGGGCCACCACCCGGGTCCTCATGGCCGACCCGGACGCCCCCGAGGGCACCTCGCTCGCCGTCTTCGTCGACCCCTACACCGGCGACATACGCGGACAGCTGCCCAGCTACGGCAGCTCCGGCGCGCTCCCGCTGCGCACCTGGATCTCGCAGTTCCACGTCGACCTGCACCTCGGCGAGCTCGGCCGCAACTACAGCGAGCTGGCCGCCAGCTGGCTCTGGGTGGTCGCGCTCGGCGGCCTGCTGCTGTGGCTGGGCCGCCGCCGCAAGAACCGCCGCGCCCTCTTCCTGCCCGAGCGCGGACCGAAGTCCCGCCGCCGCACCCTCTCCTGGCACGGCACGGTCGGCCTGTGGGCCGTGGCCGGTCTCGTCGCCCTGTCGGCCACCGGTCTGACCTGGTCGCGGTACGCCGGCGAGAACATCGGCAGCGTCCAGGACCGGCTCGGCGGCGCGACCCCGGCGCTCTCCGCGGGCCTCGCCGGCGACGCCGGCGCGGGCGGCGAGCACGCGGGCCACGGCGCCGGCCACCACCCCGCGCCCCCCACGACGGGTGCGGACATCGGCATCGACAAGGCCGTCGAGGCCGCCCGTGCCGCCGGGATCGACAGCCCGTCGCTCTCCGTGGTGCCGCCCGCCGAAGGCAGCGGCTACGTGGTGAAGGAGACCGACAAGCAGTTCCCGGCGCAGCTGGACTCCGTGGCCCTGAACCCGGCCGACGGCACGGTCCTCGACGAACTCCGCTTCGCCGACTACCCGCTGCTCGCCAAGCTCACCCGGATCGGCATCGACGCCCACATGGGCGTCTACCTCGGCCTCTTCAACCAGCTGGCGCTCGCCGCCCTCGCGCTCGCCCTGATCCTGCTGATCGTCTGGGGCTACCGCATGTGGTGGCTGCGCCGCCCGGGCAAGCCGGTCGCCCGCGGCACCTGGCGCAAGGTCCCGCCGACCATGCTGCTCCCGCTGCTCGCGGTGACGGCGCTGGTGGGCTGGTTCGTGCCGATGCTCGGCCTCAGCCTGGTGGTCTTCCTGGCCGTCGACCTCGCCCTGGCGCTCGTCGCGCGGGCGAGGTCGCGGCGAACCGCCTGATCAGGGCGTGTACTTGTAGCCGACCCGCCGCACGGTCTGGATCGTGCGGCGGTGCTCGGCGCCCAGCTTGCGGCGCAGCCGGGCCACGTGGACGTCCACGGTCCGGCCGTCGCCCACGTGCCCGTACCCCCACACCGTCGTGACCAGCTGGTCCCGGGTGTGCACCCGGTGCGGGTGGGCGACGAGATGGGCGAGGAGCTCGAACTCCAGGTAGGTCAGGTCGAGCGCCCGCCCGTCGACGCTGGCGATGCGCTGCACGCTGTCGATGGTCACCGGCCCCTGCTCGCCCGCGGGCGGCGCCGGCGGCTGCTGGTCGGCGGGCAGCAGGACCAGGTACCCGACCATCGGCGGCCGACCGGGCAGCGACGGCAGCGCGTGCGGCGGCGCGGGCAGGAGCGTGGCGCCCGGCGGCAGGAAATCGGCGACCTGCGCGAGCCCGGCGACCTCGTCGGGTGCGACGGCCCGCAGGCGGGGGCGGAGCGGGGCGAGAGGGGCGGCGGCGGTCTGGGTGTGGGCCATCAGGACTCAGCTCTTTCGCGCGGGTTACGAACGGACGGAACGTCGTACGTCGTGCGCGTCGGCCGAAGGCCGCGGGACCGGCATCGGTACCGGTCGGGGCTTTAGAGGGCCGACGCGTTCCTCACGCGCCGACAGCACCGGTCGAAGTCGTGGTGCTGCCGGGAAGGCCAGAACGGCTCGAGGTCGTGGCGACCCGTCGCGGTGTCGTTCTGCATGCTGGCCATATCCCTATTAAACCAGCAGGGAATCCGACTGGGGACCCCCTGTTCGGCCACTGGGACGCTCAACCGACCAGACGCCTGCGCCAGTCGAGCTCCGTGACGAGGATCGCCTGCCCGGGATCGCCGTCCCACCGGACCGTGAGACCCTGCCCGCGCAGCGCCTCGACCACCTCGCCGCCGACCGCCGCCGTCGTGTCCGCGGAGTCGTCGAACCCGCCGTACAGCAGGTACAACGGCCCGCCGTTCGCCGCGCCCTCCGTGCACTGGGAGTGGAAGAAGACGAACCCGCGCGCGTGCTCGGCGCCCTCCTCGGCGCCGATCTCCGACGTGCCGCAGTTCCGGCAGCAGGTGAAGTGCTCCCGGGCGACGATCCCGGCGGCGTCGAGCGCGGCGAAGGCGGCCGTGATCCGCTCGGGATCGGTCGTCCCCTCCCAGCCGGCCATCTCCTCGACCCGCTCCAGCCACAGCCGGTCCACGAGCGCCTCGGCCTGTTCCCGCGACACCGGGTACTCCTCCGGGGAGAACACCTCCTCCTGGGCGGTCCGGGTCAGCCGCGACCGGTCCTGATAGCCGCAGCGGAGCTGCTCGCGCACCCGCTCCTCCAGCTGCTCCCGTATCTCCCCGGGGAGTGCGGGCACCTCCGGCGCGGGCGGGAAGCCCATGTTCTCCCAGGCGAGATCGGCGTCCCAGCCCTCCTCCCCGCGCGCCCAGGCCGCCAGGACCTCGGCGACCCGGCCGGGCGCGTCGAGCTTCGCCTCGAAGTGCAGCTCGGGCGCCCCGGCGCGGTGCTCCAGCTGGTAGTGACCGCCCTCGGCGTGCCACACCTGGGCGAAGACGGCCGGCAGGTCCGGTATCCGCTGGAGGATCAGGAAACGGTCGCCCTCGGCGCCGAGGCGCCGCACGAGGCCGGCCAGCTCCTCCTCGGACGGCCGGACGTGCTTCTCCCGGTTCTCGGTCTGCACCGCGATGTCGAGCATGGGTGCACTGTGCCAGACCCCACCGACAACACGAGGAGGGCGCCCCCGCCGTCGCGTACGACGGCGCGAGCGCCCTCCTCGGAGCGTGCGCGGCCGGGACCGGGTCGCGGACCCGGTCCCGATCCGGACTCAGACCTGGCCGGCCTTCGCCAGGGCCTCGCAGCAGGTGTCCACCAGGAGGCGGGTCACCGTGTACGGGTCCACGTTGGCGTTCGGGCGACGGTCCTCGATGTAGCCCTTCCGGTCCTGCTCGACCTGCCACGGGATGCGGACCGAGGCGCCGCGGTCGGAGACGCCGTAGGAGTACTGGTCCCACGGGGCGGTCTCGTGCAGACCGGTCAGACGGTCGTCGATGCCGGCGCCGTAGTTCTTGACGTGGTCGAGCGGCTTCGAGCCCTCGCCGAGCGACTCGCAGGCGGTGATGATCGCGTCGTAGCCCTCGCGCATCGCCTTGGTGGAGAAGTTGGTGTGCGCGCCGGCGCCGTTCCAGTCGCCCTTCACCGGCTTCGGGTCGAGGGTCGCGGAGACGTTGAAGTCCTCCGCCGTGCGGTAGAGCAGCCAGCGGGCCACCCACAGCTGGTCGGCGACCTCCAGCGGCGCGAGCGGGCCGACCTGGAACTCCCACTGGCCCGGCATGACCTCGGCGTTGATGCCGGAGATGCCCAGACCGGCCTTGAGGCAGTTCTCCAGGTGCGCCTCGACGATCGGACGGCCGAAGATCTCGTCGGCGCCGACACCGCAGTAGTAGCCGCCCTGCGGGGCCGGGAAGCCGCCGACCGGGAAGCCCAGGGGGCGCTCGCCGTCGAAGAAGGTGTACTCCTGCTCGATGCCGAAGATCGGCTCCTGGGCGGCGTACTTCGCGTACACCTCGGCCAGCGCGGCACGCGTGTTGGTCTCGTGCGGCGTCATGTCCGTGTTGAGGACCTCGCACAGCACCAGGATGTCGTCGCCGCCGCGGATCGGGTCCGGGCAGGAGAAGACCGGCTTCAGGACGCGGTCCGAGGCGTGGCCCTTGGCCTGGTTGGTGCTGGAGCCGTCGAAGCCCCAGATCGGCAGCTCCTCCAGCGGGAGGCCCTCGCCCGCGATGATCTTCGTCTTGGAACGGAGCTTCGCGGTCGGCTCGGTGCCGTCGATCCAGATGTACTCAGCCTTGAACGTCACGGGGCCTCATCCTTTGGCATGCGGGTGCTGGGGGTCCCCCCACGCCGCCAGGCGTAGGGGAACTCGGCGGCGCTCGCGGCATTGCGAGAGCTGCGGTGGCGTTGTCTGCGTCGTCCGCAGCTTCGCAACACGGGATTTCCCGTCGGTTGCCCGATTGTGAACCCCGTGTTACTCAGCTTTCCTGCTTTTCGCGCAGCCGCTGTGCGACGACGTGCGCGTCGAGCAGGGAGCCGAACCCGGCCCGCCGGATCCGCGCCACCAGCTCCGCGTACGAGGTGCCGAGCGCCTCCGCCGTGCGCTCCAGGTGCCAGTCGCAGTCCGCGAGCCGCCGCAGCAGGTACCCCCGCCGGATCTGGTTCTCCGTCAGCCGGAAGGTCTTCAGATAGAGCGTCCGCCCCTTGTGGTCGCAGATCAGCTCGCCGATGTGCTGCTCCTGGCCGGAGCGCAGGAACGGCGGCAGGAAGCGGTAGAGCCGGAAGCCTCCCATCCGGTGGACCCGCTCGAAGGCGTACGGGGTCTCCAGCAGGTCCCGCGCCATCAGCCCGTCGTGCGCCTCGGCCCAGGCCCGCTCCTGTGCGCGGGCGGCCCGGCGCAGATCCGCGAGCGAACCGACGGCGCCGGCGTCCAGGGACGCCGCGAAGTCCGCGACGGGTGAACCGTAGAGCGCGTACTGGTGCACCAGCTCCCCGAAGAGGTCCTCCACCAGCGTCGGGTGCAGCACCCGGTAGTCGTCCGGGTGCGGGACCACGAAGGCGGCGGCCAGCGCGTCGGACACGTACAGCATCATCCCGCACTGCCCCGGGTGGATCTCGAAGACCCGCAGCGCCTCCGCGAGCCCCGGCACCTGCAGGCCCGCGTAGGCCGCCTCCGCGCGCGGCGAGAGTCCGCGCCGCACCGCCTCCCGCGACCACTCGTCCCACACGACGGACGGCCCGCCGAAGTGGAGCGCCAGATAGCCCTCCAGGGCGAGGTGGAGCGGGAGGAACCGCAGCCGGGACTCGCCCCGGCGGCGCCGGGCGAGCCGTCGCACGGGGACGGGGACCGGCGCCTCGTCCCCGAGCCGGGTCCCGTAGGCGGCGGCCTCCGCGCCGGTCCCGGACCAGTCGGCGACCAGGCCGTGCGGGATGTACGAGGTGTACGTGGTGCCGTCGCCGACGTCCACCGTGTCGCGGCACGGCCCGCGCTCGTAGACCTCCCGGTGCAGCCGCAGGCCGGCCACCGGCTCGTCCCGCACCAGCGGCACGAGCCGGACCCCGCCCCACACCTGGGCGGGCCGGACGGCGAGGCCCGTCAGATCGATCCGTGTCATGCCCGTGCCTCCTCCGGGGCCGTCCCGAGGAACAGCTCCACCCGGCTGTCCAGATACGCCCGCAGCGCGGGCAGCCCCTCGCGGCCCTCCGCGAACCGGGCGATCTCCACCAGAGCCGGCAGATCCTCCGCGTCCCGGATGCCCGCGGTCGGCACCCCCGGCGCCAGCCGGCGCACGTCGAAGACGTCCGCGTCGTATACGGGGTTCACATGCACCACCCCGGTCCGCCGCTGCGGATCGAGCCGCGTCCGCCACACCCGCAGCACCTCGCCCGCGAGCCCGGGCGGCGCGTTGTCCCACCCGTCCGAGACGATCACCAGCCGCTCCGGGGCGTCCTCCAGGGCGTCCAGGATGCGGGCGCCCAGCGGGGTCGGCCCCCACGGACGCACCAGCAGCGGATCGCGCCCGCCCGAGGTCCAGTGCGCCGCGTACGCGCCCGGCCCGGCCAGCGCCTCCAGGAGGAAGTGGCAGCCGAGTGCGACGGCCAGCGGGCGCCGCCGCTTCATACCCGAACCCGAGGCCGACCAGCTGTCGTCGAGCACCGCCGCGACCCGCCCCCAGCGCCCGGCGTGCGGCCCCGCCACCCGCCGCGCGGCCGCCCGCAGGGCCCCGGTCAGCTCGTCCCGCCGTGCCGCCCGCTCCTCGAAGGGGAGGGACAGCACGTACAGCGCGAGCCGGGTCAGCGGCATCACGGACAGGTCGGTGCCCGGCTCGGCGGCGCGGGTGCGCAGCCGCTCCAGACGGGTCATCCGCGGCGCCATCCGCTCCAGGAACACCTCGCGGGGCACCCCGTGCCGGGCGGCGAACCCCTCGGCCACCGTGAACGGCAGCTCGTACAGCGCCCCTTGCTCGTGGCGCGCCCGGCGGAAGGCCTCCAGGGTGGGGTGCGCGTAGCGGGCGCGGCGACCGGGCGCGAAGAGGAAGTCGCCCAGCTCGGCCCCCCGCTCCCCGGACCGGGGGAACGGCAGATGCGCGTGGCGCGCCGCGGACCTGAGCCCGGACCGGTACTTCACGGCGTCGTGCGCCAGGTCGCGACCCGCCAGCCAGTCACGGACGATCGCCCGGGTGCGCCGGTTGTTCACCCCGGCGGCCCGCAGGGCGCCGAACAGGCGGTAGACCCGCTGCGGCGGCAGCTTCGCGAGCCGTGCGGCGATCAGCGGCCCCTCGCCGGGGGCCGCCTCGCGCGGAGTGCGGAGCAGCCGCTCGACGATCAGGGCCGCGTTGTGGTCGTTGATGTCCAGCGCGAGCGTGGCGGCGTACAGGGGGCGGTAGTTGACGCACACGTACTCGTGGACGAAGCCGAGGGAGAGCTTCTGCTCCTCGGCGGAGGAGCGGAACTCGCGCTGACCCGTGGCCGTGACGGCCGCGTTGACGAAGAGCAGGACGTCCTCGGCGGCGACGCGGTCCGACATCGTCCCTCCTTCCTTGGTGCCGGCCGGGGAATGGGGGCGCGAACAGCGAATACGTTGCTTCAGAGGCAGGTCCCGGAAGTCGCACCGGAGTCCCGCGGCCGGCGCGGAAACGCTAACACCGCGAGCGGGGAGGGCCTCCACCGAATTTCGGGCGGTCCGGACCGCGGGGCGTGCCTGCGGGGGCGCACCCGTCCGGAGCGCTCCCCGGGCGTGCGCTCGGGGACGGGCCCGGGTCGTTTCCGGGGGATCCCGGAGCCGGGCGCCGGGCCGGACCGGCAGACTGGGGGCATGACGAAGCTTCCCGGCGCCAAGCCCCGTATCGGTCTTCTCGGCACCGGCCCCTGGGCCGAGCGCACCCACGGGCCGGCCCTCGCGGCCCACGCGGGCGTCGAGTTCAGCGGAGTGTGGGGGAGACGCCCCGAGGCGGCCGACGCGCTGGCGGCCGCGTGCGGGACCCGGGCGTACGAGGACGTGGACGCGCTCTTCGCGGCGAGCGACGCCGTGGCCCTCGCGCTGCCGCCGGACGTCCAGGCGCCGCTCGCGATGCGGGCCGCGGCCGCCGGCTGTCATGTGATCCTCGACAAGCCGGTGGCGACGACCGTGGCGACGGCCCGAGAGCTGTCCGACGCGGTGACGGCGGCCGGGGTCGCGTCGGTCGTCTTCTGCACCCTGCGCTTCGCGGAGACCACCGCCCGCTGGATCGACGAGCAGGCGGCGGCGGGCGGCTGGTTCCTGGGCGAGGCCCACTGGCTGGGCTCGCTGTTCGCGCCGGGCTCGGACAGCGCGTACGCGGCCTCGCCCTGGCGGCGCGAGAAGGGCGGCCTGTGGGACGTCGGCCCGCACGTCCTCTCCGTCTACCTGCCGGTCCTCGGCGACGTCACCTCCGTGACCTGCGCCGCCGGCCCGGCGGACACCCGCCATCTGGTGCTCCGCCACGCCTCGGGGGCGAGCAGCACGGCCACCCTCACCCTGAGCGCCCCGCCCGGGGCCTCCGAGGCCGCGCTCTCGCTGTACGGCGAGCGCGGCAGGGCGACGATGCCGGCCTGGGACGGCGCCCTCGGAGCCTTCGAGGGCACGGTGGACGCCCTGCTGGGCGCGATACGCACCGGTGAGCCGCACGCCTGCGACGTCCGCTTCGGCGCCCGGCTCACCGAGATCCTGGCGGAGGCGGAGGCCCAGGTGGCAGCGGCGGTGGAGGCGGCGGTGGAGGTGGCGCTCTGAGAGCGGGGGCGCCGCGCCCAGCGCGGCCGCCCGGACGGTGTGCCGGTCCACCGGGGCCGGGTCAGCGGGGCCGGGTCACCGGGGCCGGGTCAGCGGGACAGGGCGTCCCGCACCGCCTCCTCGGACCGGGCGACCACGGCCGTGCCGTCCTCGGCGGTGATGATCGGGCGCTGGATCAGCTTCGGGTGCTCCGCGAGGGCCTCGACCCAGCGGTCCCTGTTCGCCTCGTCCCGCGGCCATTCCTTGAGCCCGAGCTCCTTCGCGACCGCCTCCTGCGTCCGCGTGATGTCCCACGGCTCCAGGCCGAGCCGCTTCAGGACCGCCCGGATCTCGTCCGGCGAGGGCACGTCCTCCAGGTAGCGGCGCACGGTGTAGTCCGCGCCCTCGGCGTCCAGCAGGGTCAGTGCGCTCCGGCACTTGGAACAGGCGGGGTTGATCCAGATCTCCATGCCCTCCAACCTACGGCAAAGGCTGTCTGGCCAGGGGCGATTGTCAGTGGGGGGCACTAAAATCGAGGGTGAAGGTGAGGGTCCCGGGGAGGGCCCTCGCCCACCGTTCGCCAGGAGGTCGCCCGTGGCCGTCGCCATGATCCGGACACCGTCCCTCGAACCCTGGAAGCCGCTCCAGAAGAAGCCGCTCCCCGCGGGCCGCCCCCGCGAGTGGTACGTCACGCACAACCGCCGGCTGAAGGCCATGCGCCTCGCGATCGCACTGCTCGACGCGGGCGTGTACCTGCCGTCCCGCGCCACCAACGCCAAGATACGCACGACCGCCGTCCAGCTCGGCATCCACCCGCCCTCCGACACCACCTGCCACATGGTCCGCGCGCTCATCCGCTACGGCCGCTGAGCCGCCGGACCCATCCCGACGGCGCTGCCCGGCACCGGCATTCGCACCCGGGCCGGGCAGCGCTCCACACTCCGCGTGCTCCCGCGCCGACTACCAGGCGACCGGGAGCCGCTCGGGCAGTCGCTTCATGAAGTTGGTACGCCAGACGAGCTGCTCGACCGGCACCGCCAGCCGCAGCTCCGGCAGCCGGTCGAGGACCGTCTCCAGGGCGATCTCGGCGTGCCGCTTGCCGAGCGCCGTCGCCGGGCAGAAGTGCCGTCCGCCGCCGAAGGACAGGTGCTCCGCGGCGTTCTCGCGGTCCGGCCGGAAGACCAGCGGCTCGGGGAACCGCTCGGGATCGTGGTTGGCCGCCTCCACGAGCACGAGCACCAGCTCGCCCGCCCGCACCAGCGTGTCACCGAGCCGCACGTCCTCCAGGGCGAGCCGGGGCAGCCCGTCGCCGATCGACAGGTTGACCCGCAGCAGTTCGTCCATCGCGCCGACGACCCCGCCGCCGGCCAGCGCGTCCCGTACGTCCTGCCGGGTCAGCACCGACACCAGCGCCATCGTCAGGAAGCCCGCGGTGGAGATCACGCCGGCTCCGAAGAGCGTCACGCCGACCGTCGCCAGCATCTCGTCCGTGAGGTGCGCGTACTCGGGATCGTCGCGCAGCGCCGCGAGTTCGGCCATCAGCCCGCCGGTCGCCGGGTCGTCCAACCGCTCGGCCATGTAGGCGATGTCCCGGTCCCAGTGGAGACGGGCGGCCTCGATCTCGCGCGGCGCGTTCATGAAGGCCACGTCCAGGCTGCGCAGCAGCCCTGGGGCGTCCTCCTCCGGGATCCCCAGGAGCCGGCAGTGCAGCCCGGCCGAGTACGGGTCGGCGAAGCCGCTCCGCAGCTCCCCGGGCGCCCCCTCGGCGAGCAGGGCGTCCACCAGGGCCCCGGCCTTGGCGCGCAGCCACTCCTCCAGACCCGGGGCCTTCGGGTTGATCGCCTTCATCACGGCCTTGCGCAGCCCCGCGCCGGTGATGTTGCCCATGTTGTTCACGACGTGCGGGGGAATCGTCAGCGCGTACTGCCGCGGCGCCCCCGGCGCCGAGGTGTCCTTCAGGCTGAACCGCGGATCCTCCAGGACCTGCTTGCACAGCCCGTACGAGGAGACCAGCCAGGCCTCGGCACCGGCGATGGTCCGCACCTTCCGCACGGGCTCGGCGCGCAGCGCGTCGACCTCGGCGGGCAGCCGGGTGCCGTTCCAGTCGAAGGGGAAGTCGGGCAGGGTCTCGACGGCGAGGGTCATCGCGCATCTCCTTCGGCGGGTTCGGGGGACTCGGGGGACTCGGCGGGCGTGAGGATGCCGTGCCCCTGGTTGCGGGAGGCGCGCAGCCCGGATCCCCGGGCGTAGAGCAGGTCGGCGAGCGGCAGCGCCTGGTGGTAGACGTTCAGCGAGGACGGCACCCCGAGGATCGCCGGGGTGTCGAGGAAGAGCGGCACCTCGGCGCAGATGTACTCCCGGCACACCTCCTTCTGCCGTTCGGTGATCTCCTGCCCGGGCGTCAGCTTCCCGGCCAGGAAGATCCCGGCGAGCACGTCGCAGGTCGCCCGCACCACCGGATCCTCGGCCACGGCCGCCACGACCTCGCGGTGCAGGGCGTCGTACGCCGGCACCCCGCGGAACTCGGACATCCCCCGGCCGCGCAGCCGCCCGCCGGCCTCGGCCTCCGCCACGGCGCCCTGGACCTTCGCCCGCACCCCGCGCAGGTTCTTCACGGCCTTGCGCCGTGCCTCGTCGGCCCCGTAGCCGAGGGCCTCGTACATGTCGGCGACATGCAGATCGGTGTAGACGAAGTCGACCCGTTCGTAGTGGTCGAGCCCCCAGCGCGCCAGTTCACGCATGCGCTGAGCGGTGAAATAGCTGTTTCCCGGTGAGACGCCGATGACCACGTGCGCGCCCTCGTCGGCGATGACGCGGCAGTGGTCGGTGTACGGCTGGAGCCGGAGCGTCTCAACAGGGGCGTAAGCCGCCTGAGTCACGTAAGAAACCCTCATCGCGCCACTAGTCCCAGCGGAGCCCTGTGCTCCGGGTGTGGCGGCAGCGACGACGACACGCTATCGATCAGTCGCGGAGCGTGAACCCCTTACTCGTAGGTATGTACGAAAGTTTTTCGCCCGTTCGCTTTTCTGTAAGAAACGCCGGAGGGCCGCCGTCCCCGGGAAGGGGACGACGGCCCTCGTCAGGCAGCCTGCGGCTTAGAGGTCGAAGTA
This sequence comes from Streptomyces sp. NPDC051921, assembly GCF_040680975.1. Classification (NCBI taxonomy): domain Bacteria; kingdom Bacillati; phylum Actinomycetota; class Actinomycetes; order Kitasatosporales; family Streptomycetaceae; genus Streptomyces; species Streptomyces sp. NPDC051921. The sequence continues at coordinate 15,029 of NZ_JBFAXU010000034.1, read as the reverse complement.
GAGCTCGAACTCGTGCGGGTGCGGGCGCAGCTGGATCGGCGCGATCTCGTGGGTGCGCTTGTAGTCGATCCAGGTCTCGATGAGGTCGGGCGTGAAGACGCCGCCGGCCTGCAGGTACTCGTTGTCCTCCTCCAGGGCGGTGAGGACGGCCTCGAGGTTGGTCGGGACCTGCGCGACGCCCGCGTGCTCCTCGGGGGCGAGCTCGTAGAGGTCCTTGTCGATCGGCTCGGCCGGCTCGATCTTGTTCTTGACGCCGTCGAGGCCCGCGAGGAGGAGGGCGGAGAAGGCGAGGTACGGGTTCGAGGACGGGTCCGGCGCGCGGAACTCGACGCGCTTGGCCTTCGGGTTCGAGCCCGTGATCGGGATGCGCATGGCGGCGGAGCGGTTGCGCTGCGAGTAGACCAGGTTGATCGGGGCCTCGAAGCCCGGCACCAGGCGGTGGTAGGAGTTCACCGTCGGGTTGGTGAAGGCGAGCAGCGACGGGGCGTGCTTCAGGATGCCGCCGATGTAGTAGCGGGCGGTGTCCGACAGGCCCGCGTAGCCGGCCTCGTCGTAGAACAGCGGGTCGCCGTTCGACCACAGCGACTGGTGGACGTGCATGCCCGAGCCGTTGTCACCGAAGATCGGCTTCGGCATGAAGGTCGCGGTCTTGCCGTTGCGCCAGGCGACGTTCTTGATGATGTACTTGAACAGCATCAGGTCGTCGGCCGCGGCGAGCAGCGTGTTGAACTTGTAGTTGATCTCGGCCTGGCCGGCGGTGCCGACCTCGTGGTGCTGGCGCTCGACCTGCAGGCCGACCTTCTCCAGCTCCAGGGACATCTCCGCGCGCAGGTCGGCGAAGTGGTCGACCGGCGGGGCCGGGAAGTAGCCGCCCTTGTAGCGGACCTTGTAGCCCCGGTTGTCCTCCTCCTTGCCGGTGTTCCAGGCGCCGGCCTCGGAGTCGATGTGGTAGAAGCCCTGGTTCGCCGAGGTCTCGAAGCGGACCGAGTCGAACACGTAGAACTCGGCCTCGGGGCCGAAGTACGCGGTGTCGGCGATGCCGGTGGAGGCCAGGTAGGCCTCCGCCTTCTTCGCGATGTTGCGCGGGTCACGGCTGTACTGCTCGCCCGTGATCGGGTCGTGGATGAAGAAGTTGATGTTCAGCGTCTTGTCGCGGCGGAACGGGTCCAGGCGGGCCGTCGACAGGTCGGCGCGCAGGGCCATGTCCGACTCGTGGATGGCCTGGAAGCCGCGGATCGACGAGCCGTCGAAGGCCAGCTCCTCGGACGGGTCGAACGCCGTCGCCGGGATCGTGAAGTGCTGCATCACGCCCGGAAGGTCGCAGAACCGGACGTCGACCATCTTGACGTCATTGTCCTTGATGAACTTCTTGGCCTCGTCGGCGTTCTGGAACATCCAACTCCTCCTACTCCCGGCCCGGGGAGGGGCGGGCTTGCAGCTCGGTCGTGCGGCCAGTGCGGTGGCACACGCAGGACCCGACCATAGGCAGACCGGATTTCTCAAGCATGACCCATTTGTTTCGTCGAAGTTAACCGAGGCGGGTGCGCCGCGCAGGCCCGCAAGGTCTCGGCCACCCAGGCCGAAGTGATCAAAAACGGGCGCAGTACCGTGGTCGGGTGGACAACAGGCAAGCACTCGGATCATGGCTCTCCGGCCCGCGCGCCGCGGCCGAAGAAGCAGGCGTGGACTTCGGTTACCGGGGGCAGCAGCTCGGGCTGCCGGAGGAGGGGCCGGGCTCGATCGCCCGCCCGGGCCGCCGCCTCGGAGCCCTCGCCGTCGACTGGGCCCTCTGCATGCTGATCGCATACGGCCTCCTCACCCACGGCTACAACCAGGCCACCGGCAACTGGGCCCTGCTCCTCCTGCTCGTGGTGAGCGTGCTCACGGTCGGCACCATCGGCTCCACCCCCGGGAAGCGGCTCTTCGGGCTCCGGGTCGTCTCCGTGCGCGGCGGCCGCCTCGGCCTCCCCCGGGTCGTCCTGCGCAGCCTGCTGGTCTGCCTCGCCATCCCGGCCCTCATCTGGGACCGCGACGGCCGCGGTCTGCACGACCGGTTCTCCGGCGCCGTCCAGGTCCGGATCTAGCGGACCGCGGCGGAGACGAAGAGCCGCGGCAGGGACGAGAACCGCGGCAGGGGCGAGAACAGCGGCAGGGCCGAAGAACCGCGGCGGAGACGAGGAAGGGGCGCCCCGGACCGAACAGGTCCGGGGCGCCCCTTCCTCGTCCCTCGGGCTCAGCGCATCTTTCCGCCGCGCGGCATCCGCATGCCCTTCGGCATCGGGCCCTTCGGCAGCGGCATGTTGCTCATCAGGTCGCCCATCGCCCGCAGGCGGTCGTTGGTGGCCGTCACCTGCGGACCGGACAGCAGCCGGGGCAGCTTGAGCATCTTGGTGCGGACCTTCTTCAGCGGCACCTGGCCGGCGTCCTCGTCGTTGCCGACGACGATGTCGGTCACCGGCACGTCCACCGCGACGCGGGCCATCTTCTTCTTCTCGGCCGCGAGCAGCGGCTTCAGCCGGTTCGGGTTGCCCTCGCCGACCAGCACGATGCCCTGGCGGCCGACCGCCCGGTGCACGACGTCCTGGTTGCGGTTCATCGCGACCGCCGGGGTCACGGTCCAGCCGCGCCCGATGTTCTGCAGCACCGCCGCGGCGGCGCCGGGCTGGCCCTCCATCTGCCCGAATGCGGCCTTCTCCGCGCGCCGTCCGAAGACGATCGCCATCGCCAGGAACGCGAGGACGAAGCCGAGAATGCCCAGGTAGACCGGGTGACCGATCAGGAAGCCGATCGCGAGGAGGACACCGAGTACGACGATGCCCACGCCCGCGACGACGAGACCGACCTTCGGGTCGGCCTTCCGGGTCATCTTGTACGTGAGGGCGATCTGCTTCAGTCGCCCGGGGTTCGCGGCGTCAGCGCCGCCCGTGTTTGCCTTCCTCGCCATGTCCTGAAGTTTACGTGGCCCGGGAGGCCCGACCGGCCACGGCCTCCATCACGTTTTGGGCTTCCACGCGGTCCTTCGCGCGGCGGCGGTCCTCCAGGACGGACGTCCAGGCGTTGCGCCGTGCGGTGCGCTGCCCACGGGCGAGCAGCAGGGCCTCCACGGCCCGCAGGGCGTCGGTGACGGACGGGAACGCGGTGGCTCGGATGTGCGCGGCCTGCATGGGCGTGGGCCTCCGTGAACGTTCGGTGGCGGTGAGTGAGAACAGGCTCACAGATTGGTGTTACCAGGGCGTGACCCGATGGTCAAACACTGATGAAGACACCGACAAGACGGATGCGGCCATCCGGACGGACGGCCGCATCGATCGGGGCACGAGAAGCTGGGGGACCGGGACCTACGCCCCGGCTCGGCTGCGCTGCTCCATCGCCTGCTGGTACAGGCGGCCGGCCCGGTACGACGAGCGGACCAGCGGGCCCGACATCACGCCGGAGAAGCCGATCTCGTCGGCCTCCTCCTTCAGCTCCACGAACTCCTGCGGCTTCACCCAGCGCTCCACGGGGTGGTGCCGGACCGAGGGGCGCAGGTACTGGGTGATGGTGATCAGCTCGCAGCCCGCGTCGTGCAGGTGCTGCAGGGCCTCGCTGATCTCCTCGCGGGTCTCGCCCATGCCGAGGATGAGGTTCGACTTCGTGACCAGACCGTAGTCACGGGCCTTGGTGATCACGTCGAGCGAGCGCTCGTAGCGGAAGCCGGGGCGGATCCGCTTGAAGATCCGCGGCACCGTCTCGACGTTGTGCGCGAAGACCTCGGGGCGGGAGGCGAAGACCTCCTCCAGGAGCTCCGGGACCGCGTTGAAGTCGGGGGCGAGCAGCTCGACCTTGGTGCGGCCGGTGGCACGCTCCGCGGTCTGCTGGTGGATCTGGCGCACGGTCTCCGCGTACAGCCAGGCGCCGCCGTCCTCCAGGTCGTCGCGGGCGACGCCGGTGATGGTGGCGTAGTTCAGGTCCATGGTGACGACCGACTCGCCCACGCGGCGCGGCTCGTCACGGTCGAGGGCCTGCGGCTTGCCGGTGTCGATCTGGCAGAAGTCGCAGCGGCGGGTGCACTGGTCGCCGCCGATGAGGAAGGTCGCCTCGCGGTCCTCCCAGCACTCGAAGATGTTGGGACAGCCCGCCTCCTGGCACACCGTGTGCAGGCCCTCGCTCTTCACGAGACCCTGCAGCTTGTTGTACTCGGGCCCCATCTTCGCCCGGGTCTTGATCCACTCGGGCTTGCGCTCGATGGGGGTCTGGCTGTTCCGGACCTCCAGGCGCAGCATCTTGCGTCCGTCGGGTGCGACTGCGGACACATCGGCTCCTGTAGCTTCGATTCTTCGGCGCACACCAGGGTACGCCCGTTGCTTCCTATGCCTTCACCCTTGGCCAACCCGTGGCCAGGGGTCGGCATTCCTAGGCCGAGGCCCGCTCCGTCTCGCGCGCGCCTTCGCCCGCGTCGTCACGGGCCGTTTCGCCCGCGCCCTCGCGCTCGACGACCCGCGGCTTCAGGTCCGCGTTCTCCAGCACGTCCTTCAGGTGCTTCTCCACGATCGGGAGCACCTCGTCGATCGTGACGTCCCGGCCGAGCTCGTTGGCCAGGGAGGCCACGCCCGCGTCGCGGATGCCGCACGGGATGATCCGGTCGAACCAGGTGTTGTCCGGGTTCACGTTGAGCGAGAAGCCGTGCATGGTGACGCCCTTGGCGACCCGGATGCCGATGGCCGCCAGCTTGCGGTCCTCGCGGCGCTGGCCGGCGTTGGACGGGGCGTACTCGGGGCCGTTCAGCCGGGGGTCGAACTCGTCGTCGGCCAGCCGCGGGTCGAAGTCCAGCGACAGGCCGCCGAGCGCCGGGCGCTGCTCGACCGGGTCGCCGAGCACCCACACGCCGCTGCGGCCCTCGACCCGGCTGGTCTCCAGGCCGAACTCGGCGGCGGTGCGGATCAGCGCCTCCTCCAGGCGGCGGACGTGGGCGACCACGTCGACCGGGCGGGGCAGCTTCATGATCGGGTAGCCGACCAGCTGGCCGGGCCCGTGCCAGGTGATCTTGCCGCCGCGGTCCACGTCGATGACGGGAGTCCCGTCCAGCGGGCGCTCGCTGTCCGCGGTGCGGCGGCCCGCGGTGTACACCGGCGGGTGCTCCAGCAGCAGACAGGTGTCCTCGACCTCGTCGGCGAACCGGGCGGCGTGCACCTCGCGCTGCTTGTCCCACGCCGCCTGGTACTCGACGGCGTCCTCGCCGAAGCCCAGACGGACGAATCGCAGCTCACTCACGGCCTTGCCTCCTCCTGGGTGCCGCGAGCCGGGTTCCGGGGATCGTCCCGGGGCGGGAGCCGGCGCGGCACCATGCGTCATTCACGCCCATGCCACTGTACGGCGACACGCCGGACGGCCCTCCGCCAGGTGTTCGAGGGTCCGGGTCCCGTGACGGACGGTCGTCGACGCCCTCCGGCCGGGCACGGAACGTGACGGCGTGTCGCTGTCGGGAGAATCGGTTCACCGTGCCGCGCCGTCCCTACGGTCACCCCGACACCTTTTCCTCGGCGTCGGACGACGCGCCCACCGGCGGCGGGGTGCGCCGGCTCCGGCCCACCCCCTCGACCGACTCCGGTCCGGCCCCCTGGGGCCGGACCGCCCTCGCCGCCGTCCCCCCCCCGGGTCGCCGCTGGTCACCGACCAGCGGCAACCCTCCCTCCCGTTCCTCACACGATCGGATGAATGTGGGGCGAAGGTGGCGGTTAGGGCGGTCGCTGCCGCTAAATTCACGCCGTTCCATGAGGGCCATGAGGGTCCGTTACGGGCTGCCACCCGGGCCCGGAAGGCAGGAGACCGCACAGCTGATGACGGAACGACCCCCGCAGCGCATCCCGAACCGCCAGCTCGCCGCGCTCATCGCCGAAGCAGGTTTCTCCAACGCGGGTCTCGCCAGACGGGTGGACCAGCTCGGTCTGGAACACGGACTCGACCTGCGCTACGACAAGACCTCGGTGACCCGATGGCTGCGCGGGCAGCAGCCGCGCGGCACCACGCCCGCGCTGATCGCCGAGGTCTTCACCCGGCGGCTCGGCCGTCGTCTCTCCGCGCAGGACCTCGGGCTCGACGCCTGCGCCCCGGTCTACGCGGGCCTGGAGTTCGCGGCGACGCCGGAGGAGGCCGTCGACATCGTCAGCGGGCTGTGGCGCAAGGACTCCGGCAGCCACGCAGAGCTGCGGAAGATCGCCTTCACCCCGGCGGGACTCGTCGTCCCCAGCCGGGACTGGCTGATCGGCCGGGCCGACGAGCGGGTGGCGCGCGGCGAGCCCGCGGGCGGCGCGCCCGTCGGCCCCGCCCCGAAGACCCCCGCCCCCGACCCGCGGGTCCCGCTCCAGGGCCGGTTCTCCGTCCCCCGGCAGCGCGGCACCGACCGGGGCCCCGGCCAGCGGGTCTCCAGCGGCGACATCGCCGCGCTGCGCTCGGTCGGCGAGCTCTTCCGCACCCTCGACCACGCCTACGGCGGCGGCCACGCCCGCCAGGCCCTGGTCCGCTACCTGGAGCACGAGGCGGAGCCGATGCTCCGCGGCACGTACGGCGAGAGCGTCGGCCGCCGCCTGTTCGCCGCCGCCGCCGACCTCACCCGGCTCGCCGGGTGGACCTCGTACGACATCGCCGCGCACGGCCTCGCCCAGCGCTACTTCGTGCAGGCGCTGCGGCTCGCCCAGGCGGCCGGGGACCGGGCCTACGGCTCCTACGTCCTCGTCACCATGAGCCACCAGGCCGTCTACCTGGGCCACGGCCGCGAGGCCGTGCAGCTGGCCCGGGTCGCCCAGCAGGGCGTCGGCACCGCCGCCCCGCCCGTCGTCCAGGCCCTCCTGCACGCGGTCGAGGCGCGCGGACACGGCGTGCTCGGGGAGTCCCGGGCCTGCGGCGCCGCGCTGGCCCGGGCCGAGCGCGCCCTGGAGGCGGCCCGGCCCGGCGACGAGGTGCCGTACTGGGCCCGGTCCTTCGACGAGGCCCAGCTCGCCGACGAGTTCGGGCACTGCCACCGCGACCTCCAGCAGTACCGGGCCGCCGCCCAGCACGCCGAGCGCGCCCTCCAGCTCCGCGCCCCCGGCTACGCCCGCAGCCGGCTCTTCTGCCGGGTCGTCCTCGCCTCCGCCCGGCTCGCGCTCGGCGAGCTCGACCAGGCCTGCGCGCTCGGCGCCGAGGCCGCCCAGCAGGCCTCCGAGATGCGCTCCGCCCGCGCGGTCGAGTACGTGCGCGACTTCGAGCGGCGCCTGGAGCCCTACCGCGACGCCCCCGCCGCCCGCACCTACCGCGACCGCGTGGCCGCCCTCGGCTAGGGGTCCCGGCGTCGGACCCCGCCCGCCCTGCGGGCGACGACCGGCCTCGACGACGGGACCTGCCGGCCGGGGCTACGCCGCCTTCACCGCGCCGCTCTCCGGCCCGCTCAGCGGCAGCCCCAGGTCGGCGAGGAGGGCCGCGGTGACACGGCGGGCCGAGGACAGGGCGCCGACGGGGGTGCCGGTGGCCCGGTGGTCGCCGCACACGTAGAGGCCGGCCAGGACGCGGACCGGGCGCTCGGGGTCGAACGGCGGCCGCATCGCCGGGAAGGCGTACGGCGTGTGGTGCGAGGCCAGCAGTTCCCACTCGTCCGTCGACACCCCGTAGAGCGTCGCCAGGTGCTTGCGGACCCGGCGCTCGGTGTCGTCCGGCGGGGTGCCGAGGACCGTCGAGGTGATCAGGGTCCGGCCGGCCGGGGCCCGGGTCGGGTCCACCGCGCTCATGACCGCCGTGTACGCCACCGGCCCGCCCGGATCGGACTCCAGGAGCAGCACCGGGTCGGTGCCGGGGGCGGCCGGCGCCGTGTGGTGGAGCACGGTCGCCGCCTGGTACGCCGGCACGCGCAGGCCCGGAAGCAGCTCCGCCGCCGTCCGCCCACCCGTCGCCACGACCACCGAGCGGCAGGAGAACACCCCGTGCTCGGCCGTCGTCACCCGCGAGATCGACGCCTCCGTGACCCGTACCCCGGTGTGGACCGTCCCCGGTGGCAGCGCCGCCGCGAGCCGCTCCGGCAGCGTGCCCGAACCGCCCTCCGGCACGCCCAGCCTGCCCCGCGCGAAGGACCGCAGCGCGAGGTCGGCGCGCCGGCTGGAGGTCGTCAGGTCCGGGTCCCCCAGCAGCGCGGCCAGCAGCGGCCGCAGCACGCCCTGCACCGTACGGGCCGGCAGCCGGGCCGCCAGGGCCTCGCGGGCGGTCCGCTCCGTGCGGGTGAGCAGCCGCTGCGGCGGCGTCGTGGCCAGCCGCACCAGAGAGGCGCCGAGCCGTGCCTGGTCGAGCGAGACGGCCGGATTCCGCGGGGCGCCCGCGAGGGCACGCGCCACTCCCCGGGCTCCCGCGACGCCCCGTGCACCCCCTGCGCCCCGTGTGCTCCACGGCGCGTGCGGCGCGCCCCACCGTCCGTACCGCCCGTCGCTGTGCACGAGCACGCCCGGAGCGAACGGGCGCAGCGGGACGCCCTCGACCTCCGGCACGGTGAACAGCGGCCCGACATGGTCGAGCCGGAAGCCGTCGACGGTGTCGGTCGCCATCCGGCCGCCGACCCGCGGCGCGGCCTCGAGGACCGTCACCGAGAGCCCGGCCCCGGTCAGCTGATGAGCCGTCGCGAGTCCCGCGAGCCCCGCTCCCACGACGACGACGTCCGTTTCCTTGCGCACGTGCCCCTCCCCAGGTCGGCGCGGCTGGTTTGAGGCCTATGCCCCCGACGCGCCCCCGGAATGCCCGAGTTCGCAAGAGAGTAGGCAGCGCTCCCACCGCCGGGCGCCGCGCGCGACGGGGGTGCACGCAGCACGGGGGAGCGCACGCGCCCGGGGGCCCGTCCTTCGGATCATGCCGCGCTCGCGGCGTCCGGCCCCTGATCCGGCCCGGCCCGGAAGGCAGGCCCGAAGCGGGAGGTGGCGGGTCGTCAGCGGGTCGCGGCGCGCACCGCGTCGTCGATCGTCGGGAACGCGAAGTCGAAACCGGTCTCCAACAGGCGCCCCGGAAGCACGCGTTGGCTGCCGAGCACGTCCTGGGCGAACTCCCCGAGCGCCACCCGCAGCGCGGGTGCCGGCACGTGGAGGACGGCAGGGCGACGCAGCACGCGCCCCATCGCCGCCGTCACCTCCCGGTTGGTGACGGGCTCGGGCGCGGTCAGGTTCACCGGGCCCGTCAGGCCGGGGGTGTCCATCAGGTGCCGCAGCGCGGCGACCTCGTCGTGCAGCGAGATGAAGCTCCAGTACTGGCTGCCGTCGCCCATCCGCCCGCCGAGCCCGGCCCGGAACAGGGGGAAGAGCCGTCCCCAGGCGCCGCCCTCACGGGCCACCACCAGTCCGGTACGGGCGTACGCCACGCGGATGCCCGCCGCCTCGGCGGGCGCCGCCGCGGACTCCCACTCCACGCACACCGAGGGCAGGAAGCCCTCGCCCGCCGGTGCGCTCTCGTCCACGGCACGGCTGCCCGTGTCGCCGTAGTAGCCCAGGGCCGTCCCGCAGACCAGCACCTCGGGCGGGGTCGCGAGCGAGGCCAGCGCCTCGGCGATCGCCCGCGTGCCGAGCACCCGGCTGTCGCGGATCTCCTTCTTGAAGGTCTCGCTCCAGCGCCGCTCGCCGACGCCCGCGCCCGCCAGGTGCACGACCGCGTCGACCCCGACGAGCCCGGCGGCGTCCACGTACAGCCGGGCCGGGTCCCACTCCACCTCGTCGGCCGCGGCGGCCGGCCGCCGGACCAGCCTCAGCACGTCGTGCCCGTCGGCGCGCAGGGAGCGCACGAGGGCGGAACCGATCAGTCCGGACGCGCCGGTGACGGCCACCCGCCTGCGGGACGCCGGGGCCGGGTGCGACGAGTGCTGCGAGGAGGGCTGCATGCCGCCATCCTGCCCTCCCGGGGCCCGTCGTGGCACAGTGGCTCGCATGATCGTGCCGGAGATACGGATCCGCGGGGCCGTGCGCGACGACGAACGCGCCCTCGCCGCGCTCGACCGCGCCACCTGGTCGCACCTGCACGCGGTGCTGCCCGCCCCCGCGCCGGGGCAGCCCTTCTACGACGAGCGGCACCTGCCCGAGCACTACCTGGTCGCGGAGACGGCGGGCGCGGAGCTCGTCGGCTACCTCCGGCTCGTGCCGCCCACCCCGATGGCCTGCCACCTCCACGTCCGGCAGATCCAGGGCCTCGCCGTCGCCGCGTCCGTCCGCGGCCGGGGCGTGGCCCGCGCGCTGCTGCGTGCCGCGTTGGACCGCGCCCGCGCCGAGGGCGCCACCCGGATCACCCTCCGGGTCCTCGGCCACAACGCGCCCGCCCGCGCCCTCTACGCCGCGGAGGGCTTCGCGGTCGAGGGCGTGCTGCCGGGGGAGTTCCTGCTCGACGGGGCGTACGTGGACGACGTCCTCATGGGCAGGTCACTGCTCGGCTGAGGCCGCCGGCTCCGCGACCGCCGGGGGCGGCGTCGGCCCGGCCGGGACCGGCGCGAGGAGCCGCATCCCGCCCGTCAGTTCGCGCAGGCAGCGCACCGCCAGCTCCGCCGGGGCGCCGTCGCCCCGCACGGGTGCGTCCGTCTCCGCCCAGGTCTCCAGCGCGATCCGGATCGCGTCGGTGGCCGCGGCGGCGGCCAGCCTGAGCTCCAGGGGGTCGGCGCCGGGACCCGCGAGGCCGGCGAGGACCTCGCGGAGGCGGTCCTCGGACTCCTGGTTGACCCGGTACCAGACGGCCCGCAGCGCCGGGTCCCGTTCCGCCGCGCGCAACAGCCCACGGGTCCAGCGCAGGCCCTCCTCCTCCGCCGCCCCGTCGGCCGCGAGGGAGCCGGCGATGGACCGCTCCAGGGCGGCCGGCAGCGCGGTGCCCGGTTCGGTGGCGGCGAGCTCGGCCCGCCAGCGGTCGGCGCCGCCCGCGAGGAGCGGGGCGACGGCGTCCTGCTTGGAGCGGAAATAGCGGTAGAAGGTGCGCAGCGCGACTCCGGCCCGCTGGGAGATGTCCTCGGCGGTGGTGTCGTCGGGGCCGCGCTCGGTGAACAGCTCCGCGGCGGCGCGGGCGATGTCGAGCTGGGTGGCGGCCTTGCGGCGCTCGGTCAGCGTCAGGGGCCGGGGCGGGCGGGGTGATCCGGGCTGCATGCTCACCCACCCAGCGTACGCTCCAGGATGCCAGGAGGGCATTTCATGCAGCTATGGCAAAACGTGCCACCTGGGCGTACGGTGTCATCACTCCGGAAAACTCGACATCGAGAGGTTGTCGTCATGAACCAGCTGACCCGCTACGAAGGACGCCGCGCACTCGTCACCGGCGGCGGCTCGGGCATCGGCCAGGCCACCGTGCTGCGCATGCTGGCGGAGGGCGGCACCGTGGTCGCCGCCGACATCAGCGAGGACGGCCTCAAGGACACCGTCGCCAAGGCCGGCGACGCCGCCGACCGCCTCACCACGATCGTCGTGGACGTCGCCGACGAGACCTCCGTGCGCGCGGGCGTCGCCGCCGCCGTGGCCGCCCTCGGCGGCCTGGACGTCCTGGTCAACGCGGCCGGCATCCTGCGCTCCTCGCACACCCACGAGACGAGCCTCGACGCCTTCGAGCAGGTCGTCCGGATCAACCTCACCGGCACCTTCCTCGTCATCCGCGAGGCGATACCGGCGCTCCTGGAGGGCAACGGCTCCGCCGTCGTCAACTTCTCCTCCACGTCCGCGATGTTCGCCCACCCCTACATGGCGGCCTACGCGGCCAGCAAGGGCGGCATCCAGTCCATGACCCACGCGCTCGCAGCCGAGTACGCCAAGCAGGGCATCCGCTTCACCGCCGTCCAGCCCGGCTCCATCTCCTCCGGCATGACCGACGGCTCCGGCGCCAGCAAGCAGTCCGTCGGCCCCGGCCTGCCCGAGGACACCGACTGGTCGCTCTTCGCCAAGCTCGCCCCCGCCCTCGGCCAGGGCTTCGCCGGCCCCGAGACCGTCGCCGGCGTCGTCGCGATGCTCGCCTCCGAGGACGGGAAGTTCATCACCGGCACCGAGGTCCGCATCGACGGCGGGACCCACTTCTGAACCCCGGGCCACCTCTCGGGGACTGACAGGCCCCCGGTTCGGTCCCGGGACCCCGTACCCCCGTCACCCGGGACCGAACCGGGCCCACAGCCTCGGGAAGCGGGCCGCGAGCGCCCCGTCGTCGTCCAGGTCGAACGGGGCGCCCTCCGGCTCCGCGCCCGGCGGCGGAATGCCCAGGTCCGGCGTCTCCGCGCCGGTCAGGCGCTCGTACGCCTCGTCCGCGGCGAAGCCCAGCTCCTCGCCGTCCCCGTCGATCTCCTCGTCGAAATCGGCCAACAGCTCCGCCAGCGCGTCGGGATCGTGCACCGCCCCCTCGAAGACCTCCCGGCCCTGGCCGATCAGCCAGCAGCGGAAGTAGTCGAAGGCCTCGACCCCCGCCCCGTCGAGCAGCAGCGCCGCCGCGCCCCACACGTCCCAGGTGTACGCGCGGTTGTAGCGGGCCTCGAAATGGCGGGCGAAGTCCACGACGGCGTCCGGGTCGAGCAGCGTCAGCCGCTCCACGAGCAGGTCGGCGTGCTCCTCCGGATCGCCCTCCGCCCGCTCCCGGGTGGAGTCGATCATCTCCCAGAACTCCGTCTCGTCCATCACGGGACAAGCATCGTGGGTCGAGGAGGCCGACGCACCCGGAAACGGCCGAAAACAATCCGGACAGAAGATGTCGGATTTCCCTGTCAGGCTGCTCGCATGACCACGGAAACGAAGCCCCTCGCGGGCCGCATCGCCCTCGTCGCAGGCGCCACCCGAGGAGCCGGACGGGGCATCGCCGTCCAGCTCGGCGCCGCCGGAGCGACCGTCTACGTCACCGGCCGCACCACGCGCGACAGGGTCAGCGAGGTCGGCCGCGCCACCGAGACGATCGAGGAGACCGCCGAGCTCGTCACGGCGGCCGGCGGCGAGGGCGTCGCCGTCCCCACCGACCACCTGGAGCCCGAACAGGTCCGCGCGCTCGTCGAGCGGATCGACCACGACCACGGGCGCCTCGACGTGCTCGTCAACGACGTCTGGGGCGGCGAGCACCTCGTCGGCCCGTCCTTCGGCAGGAAGACCTGGGAGATCGACCTGGACGGGGGCCTGCGGATGCTCGAACTCGGCGTGAAGACGCACGCCGTCACCTCGCACGCCGTGCTGCCGCTGCTGATCCGCCACCAGGGCGGACTCGTCGTCGAGGTCACCGACGGCACCGCCGCGTACAACGCCACCCGTTACCGCGAGAACCTCTTCTACGACCTCGCCAAGAACGCCCCGATCCGGATGGCCTTCGGCCTCGCGAAGGAGCTGGCGGAGTACGGCGGCACCGCGGTCTCCGTCACCCCCGGCTGGCTGAGGTCCGAGCAGATGCTCGCCGCCTTCGGCGTCACCGAGGAGAACTGGCGGGACGCCACCGAGGACCTGCCCGGCTTCGCGATCGCCGAGTCCCCCGTGTACGTGGGCCGGGCCGTCGCCGCGCTCGCCGCCGACCCCGACCGGGCGCGCTGGACCGGGCAGTCGCTGTCCAGCGGACAGCTGGCGGCGGAGTACGGCTTCACCGACGCGGACGGCTCACGCCCGGACGCGTGGGGCTTCATGATCGCCCAGGAGACCGACCCGGACGCCTCCGTGGAGGCCTACCGCTAGGGACCACGGCCGGGTGCGGCGCCGGGCGCCCTCCCGGCGGCTCAGGGCCGCGGAGGCGTCGGCGGTGGGACCGGCGGTGGCCCGTCGTCGCCGTCGCCGCCCTGGAGGTAGAGCGCCGCCAGACCCCGGGCGGCCTCCGTGAAGCGCTCGCGGAGCGCTGCCGGGGCCAGCACCTCGACCTCCGGGCCCAGACCGAGCAGCTGGCCGAACGCCACCTCCTCGTCCTCCACCCGGAGCGCCACCCGGACCCGTCCGTCCTCCTCGGCCGCCCCCGCCGCCAGCGCCTCCTCGGCCGCCGCCCGGTCCGTCACGTGCGGCAGCCTCCGCGCGCCCGCCGCGGTGAGCCGCAGCTGCACCTCGGCCCGCAGCAACGAGCGCGCGAACTCGGCCGAGCGCTCGGTCCAGAACTCCGCCAGGTCGAACTCCGGATCCCGCGCGAAGGGCACCTCGCCCACCGTCACCTCGGCGAACCGGTCCACCCGGTAGGTCCGGTACACGGAGCCGGCCCGGGCGCACACGTACCAGACCCCCGCCTTCAGGACGAGGCCGTACGGCTGCAGCTCCCGCGCCACCTCGGTGTCGCCCCGCCGGTAGCGGGCCCGTACCGGCCGGTCGTCCCACACCGCCTCCGCCAGCGGGGCGAGCGACTCCGGAGTCTCCGGCTCCTGGTACCAGGCGGGCGCGTCCAGATGGAAGCGGCGCCCCGCCGCCTCCGGCGCGTCCCGCAACGAGGGCAGCAGCGCCGCCGACACCTTCAGGCGCGCCGCCGAGGCCGCGTCCGCGAGCCCCATGTCCCGCAGCGCCCCCGGCAGCCCCGACAGGAAGAGCGCCTCCGCCTCCCCGCGCGCGAGCCCCGTCAGCCGCGTCCGGTACCCGCCGACCAGCCGGTACCCGCCCGTCCGGCCCCGGTCCGCGTACACCGGCACGCCCGCCTCGGACAGCGCCGACGCGTCCCGCGTGACGGTCCGTTCGGACACCTCCAGCTCCTCCGCCAGCTCGGCCGCGGTCATCGAAGGCCGGGACTGCAGAAGGAGCACCATCTTGATGAGGCGGGCGGCACGCATGGCCCCAGCGTGCCAGCCGTCCGGCCCCGTGGGGCCGCGGACCCCGCAGGCGACGAACAGGCCGAGGGGTCGAGCGGCCGGGGGCGAAGCGGCCGGGGGCGAGACGGACGGGGTGAAGCTGCCGAAGGGCGAGACGGCCGGGGGCGAGTCGGCCGAGAGGTGAAGCGGCCGGGGTGAGGCGGCTGAGGCGTGAAGCGGCCCCGAGGGGTGAAGCGGCCCCGAAGGGCGAGACGGCCGAGGGGCCGGGGCCCGGCCCGGGGGGCGGGCCCGGGGCCCCCCGCCGCGGGGGGCGCGCCCCAGCCGGCGAGGGGGGGGGGTGGGGGGATGGTGTTAAATG
>NZ_JBFAXU010000033.1:0-74352 GCF_040680975.1 Streptomyces sp. NPDC051921 | reverse complement strand
AGTTCCTCAAGGACAACGAGGACAAGGTCCCCGGTGAGGTCAGGACCGAGGTCGAGACCGCCGTCGCCGAGCTGAAGGAGAAGCTCAAGGGCGAGTCCGCCGCCGGCGACGACACGGTGGCGATCCGCACCGCCACCGAGAAGGTCGCGGCCGTCTCCCAGAAGCTCGGCCAGGCCATGTACGCCGACGCCCGGGCCGCCCAGGCCGCGGGTGGCGCCGACGCCGGCCAGGCGCAGCCGCAGGAGCAGGAGCGGGGGCAGGACGACGACGTCGTCGACGCCGAGATCGTCGACGAGGACACGCCGGACGACCGCACCTGACGGCCCGGGCGGAGGTAGGACGGGGCGAGGCGAACAGGCGATGACGGAGAAGAAGATCATCACGGTGATCGGTGCCACGGGGCGGCAGGGCGGCTCGCTCTGCCGTGCGGCGCTGTCGGACCCGGAGGCCGAGTTCGCGGTACGGGCCGTCACCCGGCACCCCGACTCGTCACCGGCACAGGAGCTCAGGCGGCTGGGCGCCGAGGTCGTGCGGGCCGACATGGACGACGAGCCCAGCCTCGTGCCGGCTTTCGAGCACGCGTACGGCGCCTTCCTGATGACGAACTTCTGGGAGCACATGTCCGCCGAACGGGAGAAGACCCAGGCTCGCGCTCTGGCCCGGGCGGCCTCCCATGCGGGTGTACAGCACGCGATCTGGTCCACCCTCGAGGACACCCGTGCGTGCATACCTCTCGACGACGACCGGATGCCCACCCTCCAGGAGCGCTACAAGGTGCCCCATTTCGACGGCAAGGCCGAGGCCGACCACTACTTCACCGATCAGGCCGTGCCCACGACGTTCCTGCGCACCACGTTCTTCTGGGAGAACCTCTTCGGTGCGCTCGCCCCGCGACGCGGCGACGACGGCATCCTGCAGCTCACGTACCCCATGGACGACAGCAGGCTCGCGGGGATAGCGGTCGACGACATCGGCAAGACCTCCCTGGCCGTCTTCCGGCGCGGGACGGACCTCATCGCCGCCACCGTCAGCATCGCCGGGGAGCACCTCCGGATCGCCGACATGGCGGCAGCCCTCACCGGGACCGTCGGCGAACCGGTGCGCTACCGGCCCCTCACTCCCGACGAGTGGCGTGCGCAGGGCTTCCCCGGCGCCGAGGAGGTGGGGAACATGTTCCAGTACTACGCGGACTGCGAGCATCGCTTCACGGCGGCCCGGGACCTCACCGCCGTACGCGAACTCGATCCCGCACTCCAGGACTTCGCCACCTGGCTCGCCGCCCGTCACGAACGGCTACGGACCGCCTGGGCGTGACCTTCATCCTCCCGGACCTGAGGACGGCCGCCCCGGGGGCCGCCCCGAGACGCCGAAGGTCCTCCTCCACCGGTGGCTCAGGTCATGCCCTGCCGGCTCAGGTCACGTTCCCCACGCCGTGGGTCTTCAACGGCGGAATTGCCCGGCGGGGCGCGGGCGGCCCGGCCCGCCGGAAGGGGCGCGGGCCGGGACGGGGCTGGGGTCAGTGGCGGGGCGGGGGTGCGCAGTGGAAGCCGGCCGCGGTGGTGCGGTCGCCGTGCCCGTCGTAGCGGGACACCTGCGGGTAGCGGCACAGCTCGCGGTTGACCTGGTCGCCGGAGGCGTTGCGCAGGGTGGCGGGGAGGGTGCGGGGGGCCTTGCCCTGTTCGACCCAGGCCACCAGGGCACCGAGGTCGTCGACGGTGGCGCCGCTGCCGTTGTTGAGGCCGCAGTGGGTCGCGCCCGGGGCGAGGAAGAGGCGGTAGAAGTCGTCGACCTTCTTGGTGCCGCCCATCGTCCGCCCGACCTGCTCGCGGTACCTCACGGTGCCCTGCGCGGGGATGAACTCGTCGGCCCCGCCGTGCCAGGTCAGGAGCTTGCCGCCGGAGTCGCGGAACGCGGACAGGTCGGGGTCGTCGGTACCGATGACGCGGTCGTACTCGGCCCGGGACTGCTGGAACAGCTGGGTGAAGCGGGTGTAGGTGATGGTGGAGACGTCGAAGGACGGCTGCTTCTCCAGCCAGGTGGCGACCCAGGCGGCGGGGACGGGGAACGGCGCGCCCTTGACGTCGCCGTCGGCGTCGGGCGGGGTGGTGCCCGCCAGGCCCGACAGTTCGGCGCCGACGGGGACGCCGGGCCACAGCTTCCTGCCCGACGCGGTGCGGGGGCCGTCCCAGATCTTGCGGACCACGGTCGCGTCGGCTGCCGTGATGGTCAACTCCCGTCCCGCGCACAGCACTTTGGTGCCGATCAGGCTGCGCGGGTCGAAGTCGCACCGCTCGGGGGCGCCGACCAGGCCGTCCTCGGCGCCGTCGAGCGGGTCGCAGTCCTGGACGGCGGCCTTCGTGAAGGCGGCCAGCTCGCACGGGGTCGGGTGGTTCTTCTCCTGGTTCATGACCACCTGCGGCCACAGGGTGGCGACCTCGAACTCGTCCCAGTTGACGGCGGGCGCGTTGGCCAGGATGCCGTCGTAGTCGTCGGGGTGACGCTGGGCCTCCATGTAGCCCTGGCGTCCGCCGGTGGAGCAGCCGTTGAAGTACGCGTAGGAGGCGGGCCTGCCGTAGAAGCGCCCGATGACCTCCTTGGCGACGACCGCCGCCTCGTGCTCGGAGCGGCTCGCGAAGTTCTCCAGGAGCACCTCGTTCACCTCGCCGTCGGTGCGCAGGGCCCAACTGGTGTCGAGGTAGGTGCCGACGCCGGCGTCCGTGGTGGCGGCGGCGTAGCCGTTCTTGACCGCGTCGGCCAGGCCCTTGCCGTAGTCGCCGGCGGCGTAGGCACTGCCGCCGAGGGTCTGCAGGCGTCCGTTCCAGCCCTGCAGGGGCAGCCATACCCGCACCTTGGCGTGGTCGCCCGCCCCCGGGTGGGTCAGCGTGACCGTCACGTCGCAGAACGCCGGTACGCCGTCGACGTGGTCCGCGGGCAGCGGCCAGACCTCCGGCACGTCCACGGTGCCCGCCTCGTGCCGTACCGCCGTCACGTCCTCCACCGTGGTGCCGGCCGGGGCCGCGAGGGACGGGGGCGAGCAGGTGAGCGGTGTGGATACGGAGGCGGGGCCGCCCGCCGGCTGCGCGGCCGCGTTCGGCAGGTACGCCGCCGCCGTGACCAGCGGTACACCGGCCGCGAGAGCAGCCAGAAGAAGTCGTCTCATGGATTTCCCCCATCAGGAAGTACGGACATGTCGATCGAGGGGCGGATGTGTCAGCCGTGCGGTGGTCCGGTGGACCTGTCGTCCGCGGAGTGCGCGTCGGTGGGGGCGCCTCCCTGCCATGGGGCGGCGCGCTCCCCCGGGTCCGCACGTGCGGACGGCGCGAACCGTCGACACCCTCTCGCCGTCACCGGTTTAACTGGTGACGATGCTGGCATGGTGGCCGACGGGCTGTCAACGCGCGCACCGGGGTCGCGCCGAGCCCCGGGGCGCGGAAATTCCGACGGAGCGGCGAGGCGGCCTGTTAACCTGTCGACGACGTTGACCGTGTATCGAGGAGTCGCAGACGTGGTGGGTGACGACGACATCTCCGGGTGAGATCCGGATCTGACGGCCGCCGGGCGCGCTGGAAGAAGCGCCGCCGGAGTGGCCCGTTCGTCGTACCCCTTTTCCCCACGCCCGCCCGGGGCGGAGCTGTGTCCGCCCCCAGCCCCTTGAGGTCTCCCCCATGTCCGACGTCACCGTCGTGTGCTCGAACCTGTCCTTCGCCTGGCCCGACGACACCCCGGTCTTCGACGACCTGTCCTTCACCCTGACCACCGGACGCACCGGACTGGTCGCCCCCAACGGCTCCGGCAAGAGCACCCTGCTCCGGCTGATCGCCGGCGAACTGCGGCCCGCCTCCGGCTCGGTGACCGTCAGCGGCACGCTCGGCCACCTGCCGCAGAGCCTCCCCCTGACCGGCCACCTCACCGTCGCCGAAGTGCTCGGCGTCGCCGCCGTGATCCGCGCCCTGGACGCCGTCGAGTCCGGAGATGTGGGCGAGGAGCACTTCGCCACCATCGGCGACGACTGGGACGTCGAGGAGCGCACCCGTGCCCAGCTCGACCGTCTCGGTCTGGCCGGCCTGGCCCTCGACCGCCGCCTGAGCACGCTCAGCGGCGGGCAGGTCGTCCAGCTCGGCCTCGCCGCGCAACTGCTCAAGCGGCCCGATGTGCTGCTGCTCGACGAGCCGACGAACAACCTCGACCGGGACGCCCGGCACCGGCTGTACGACGTGCTGGCGGACTTCAACGGCCTCCTGCTGCTGGTCGCCCACGACCGCGCGCTGCTCGACCGCATGGACGGCATCGCCGAGCTCGGCAGCTCGCGACTGCGTTTCCACGGCGGCAACTTCACGGCCTACGAGGAAGCCGTGCGCGCCGAGCAGGAGGTCGCCGAGAAGAACGTCCGCAACGCCGAGCAGGAGCTGAAGCGGGAGAAGCGGGAGCTGCAGCAGGCGCGCGAGCGTGCCGACCGCCGAGCGAGCAACGCCGCCCGCAACCTCAAGAGCGCCGGGCTGCCGCGCATCTTCGCCGGGAACATGAAGCGCGGCGCCCAGGAGTCCGCGGGCCGGGCCGACCAGATGCACGCGTCCCGGGTCGGCGAGGCCAAGGCCCGCCTCGACGAGGCCGGGCGGGCGCTGCGCGAGGAGCAGCGCCTCGTCCTGGACCTTCCCGACACCCAGGTACCCGCGGGACGCAACCTCTTCCTCGGCGAGGGGATGCAGGTCCGGCACGACGGGGAGGACGTCTTCGCGGCGGGCGGCATCGACCTCTCCGTACGCGGCCCCGAGCGCATCGCCCTGACCGGCCCCAACGGCGCGGGCAAGACCACGCTGATGCGCCTGATCACGGGCGAACTCGTCCCGCACAGCGGACAGATCAGGCGCGGCGACGGGCGCGTCGCCTATCTCTCGCAGCGCCTGGACCTGCTCGCCCCGGACCGCACCGTGGCGGAGAACTTCGCCGCGTTCGCGCCCGAGCGCACCGAGGCGGAGCGGATGAACCTGCTCGCGCGCTTCCTGTTCCGCGGCCCCCGGGCCCATCTGCCCGTCGGCGTGCTGTCCGGCGGTGAGCGGCTGCGGGCCACACTGGCCTGTGTCCTGTGCGCCGAACCGGCCCCGCAGCTCCTGCTCCTCGACGAGCCGACCAACAACCTCGACCTGGTCGGCGTGGGCCAGCTGGAGAGCGCGCTCGACTCCTACCGGGGCGCCTTCATGGTGGTCAGCCACGACGAGCGGTTCCTCGCCGAGATCGGGGTGAACCGGTGGCTGCGGCTGGCCGACGGAAAGATCGAGGCGACGGGAGAGCCGGCGATGTGAGCCGCCGACGTGCGACGCGGCCCGCACCGGAGATCCTGGGCGGCGGGCCGGTCGCGGTCGTGGGCCACGACCGGCGGCTCGCGACCATTGGCCGGCGACCGGCGGCTCGCGACCATTGGCCGGCGACCGGTGACAGCGTCGTGAGCTGCGGCTGGAGCCGGGAAGGGGGGCGGGAGACCGGAGCACCCGTCCCTCCGGGCGCGTCCCCCTGGGCGCGTCCCGGTGCAGGGCCGAACCGTGACGAGCCTTGCACCCCACCGCAGTCACCTGTCAAGATGGTGATGTGAATCTTGACCATGCCTTCGTGTGCGGACACCCGGCGCTCGACTTCGCGGCCACGTTGCGCGCCCGGCGGTCGACCCGGTTCGAGATGTTCGTGACGCCGGACCGGCTCAACGCCTGGTATCTGGAGTCCGGGCTGGTGGACGCCATCACGCCCGCCGGAGAGGACGACGTCCGGGAGGCGATCACGGTGCGCGAGGCCTTGTACCGACTCGTCACCGATCGCCGCCTCGGCGAGGACTTCGACCGGCAGGCACTCGCGGTGCTCAACGCCGCCGCGCGCCAGGTCCCGGCGACTCCCCAACTCACTCCGGCGGGCCGGCACACCGACGCGACACCGTCGCAGGCCCTGGCCACCGTCGCCCGACAGGCCGTCGAACTGCTCAGCGGCCCGGACGTCCCCCTCCTCAAGGAGTGCGGCAACCCCGAGTGCACGCGGGTCTACGTCGACCGCTCGCGGGGGATGCGGCGACAGTGGTGCGGCATGGAGTCCTGCGGCAACAAGATCAAGGCAGCGGCCTACCGCGCGCGCAAGAAGACGGCGCCGGCCGCGGCCGGGAGCTGACCCGGCCGACGGTACCGGCGCCGCAGGACGGGACCGACGGCAGGCCGGCGGCCGCCTACAGCCCCAGGTCGAGGGCGAGGCACGAGTAGTACTTCCACGAGCCCGCGGGGTCGTGGGCGGCGGCCGCCCTCGGCGTGCCCTCCACCTCTTCGGTCATGTCCTCGACGCGAATGCGCTCGGGGAGCCTGCCGTAGCGTGCGTACCGCGCCGCGGCGGCGTCCGCGGCGATCTCCTCGTTCATGCCCGTACTCCCCTTCGTGGGTTTCTTCTGCCGATCAACCGCCCATCACCCGTCGAGCCAGTGACAGGGAGGCGGGGGCGGTCGTCGGACGGTGACGGTCCTGCACTCGGCGTGGGCACGAAGCCCACCGCACCGCACGCGCGGCCGCTCCCGCTCCTGCCGATCGGCGCGGATCATCGGGCCGCCGAAGGCGTCGGTTCGTCGGCGCGATCAGAGGCGGTCGGCGTCGACGACGGCCTGCGCGAAGGCGGCCGGCGCCTCCTGCGGCAGGTTGTGGCCGATGCCCGCGAGGGCGCGGTGCTCGTAGGGGCCGGTGAAGTGGTGGCGGTAGCCGGTGCCGTCTCCGGGCGGGGTGAAGGGATCGAGGGCCGGGTCCAGGGTGATCGTGGGCACCTGGACGGGCGGTTGTGCGGCGAGCCGCTCCTCGTAGCGCCGGTAGCGACCGTCCCCCTCGATCAGGCCGATGCGCCAGCGGTAGTTGTGGAGCACGACGGCCGCGTAGTCGGGATTCCTGAACGCCTCGGCGGTACGCCGGAAGGTGGCGTCGTCGAAGTCCCAGGTGGGCGAGACGAGCGTCCATACGTAGCGGCACAGGGCGATGCGTTCGTCGACGTTCTCCATCGCCTGCTTGCCGCGCTCGGTGGCGAAGTACCACTGGTACCACCAGGTGCGCTCGACGGCGGGAGACGCGGGCATCAGCTGCGCCTTGCGGTCGGTGATGAGGTAACCACCGGTCGAGACCAGCGCCTTGACGCGTTCGGGCCACAGGGCCGCGATGATGTCCGCGGTCCGTGAGCCCCAGTCGAACCCGGTGAGCACCGCCTTGTCGATCTCGAGGGCGTCCATCAGGGCGACGATGTCGAGCGCGACGGCGGACTGTTCGGCGGTGCGAGGCGTACGACGCGACAGGAACCGCGTACTGCCGTGACCGCGCAGATAGGGAACGATCACGCGGTACCCGAGGTCGGCGAGGAGCGGGGCGACGTCGACGTAGCTGTGGATGTCGTACGGCCAGCCGTGCAGGCACAGGACGACCGGACCATGGGCGGGCCCGGCCTCGGCGTAACCGATGTCGAGGACACCCGCCCGCACCTGCTTGAGCACGGGGAAGGCGGTGTGGGTGCCGGACGCCCCGTCCACGAGGGGCACGGCGCCCGCGCCGGACGTTCCGCCGCCGACGGGTGTGCCGGACGCGTCGGACGCGGCGCCCCTGGCCGACGCGGTGGACCGCAGACCGGTCAGCGAGACCGCGGCCGCACCGGTGCCCAGGCCGACGGTCCTGGTGAACGTACGCCTGTTGATCATGACAAACCCCTCCGTCGCATGCTTCGCGCGGCCGGCCCGCGGCCGGCTGGTGGCCCATCGACCTTCACACACTCATCGTCACCTGTCAAACCAGTGACGCGCGTTCGTCACCGGCTTGACGGGTGACGAAATGGCGTGCCACTTTTACAACCCGGCAGGGCGGTGGCTGCGGCTCTCCCTGGCCGAAGGACCCGGAATCACCGGGACGTCCGAAGACCTGGAAGGAACTCGGCATGGCCAACATCAACGGTGGGCGCAAGCGGCGGACGACGGGCGCGGTGGCGGCGGTCACGGCGGGGCTCGCGCTCGGCGCGACCGCCCTCGGCGGCACCGCCGACGGAGCGCCCCACCAGGCCGGCGGACACGTCAGGCCGACCATCGTCCTGGAGCACGGCGCCTTCGCCGACGGCTCCAGCTGGAACGGCGTCGTCGCCGAACTGCGCGCCGACGGCTACCCGGTCGTCGCCGCTGCCAACCCGCTGCGCGGCCCCTCCTCCGACGCCGCCGCGCTGCGCACCGTCCTCGACCACGTCAAGGGTCCCAAGATCCTGGTCGGCCACTCGTACGGCGGCACCGTCATCAGCCAAGCCGCCACCGACGACCCGCAGGTCAAGGGCCTCGTCTATGTGGCCGCCTTCCTCCCAGCCCCCGGAGAGAGCGCCTTGGAGCTCACCGGCAAGTACCCCGGCTCGACGCTGCCCGACGCCCTCGACCCGGTCACCTACCGGCAGGCCGACGGCGCCACCGCCACCGACCTCTACATCCGACAGGACAAGTTCCCGCACCAGTTCGCCGCCGACGTACCCGCCGACCAGGCGGCGCTCATGGCCGCGGCGCAGCGCCCCATCGCCCAGGCGGCGCTGGAGGAGAAGGCCACCGGCGCCGCCTGGAGGACCAAGCCCTCCTGGGCCGTCGTCACCACCCAGGACCTCAACATCCCCGCCGCCGTCCAGCGTTTCATGGCCAGGCGCGCCCACGCCCGCACCACCGAGGTGGCGGCCTCCCACTCCGTCGCCGTCTCCCACCCCCGCCTCGTCGCCGACGTCATCGAGCGCGCCGCCCGCGCCACCGCCGGCTGACCGGGACACCGAGCGGAACGGCTCCCCGCTCCCCCGCCCGTGGCCTGGCACCCTCCGCATGCGATTGCCGCGTGACGACACCCCGGACGGACATCTGGTCTCTGGATCACGCCACCCGGACGGGTTCGCCGCGGCGGCGGCGAACGGAGCGGGGGAACGGTGGAGTTGAGCGCCCATGCCATGGCCGGCCGGGACAGCGAACAGGAGGTGGGAGACGTCCGCGAGACCGGCCTCCTCCGCCGCGAGCGCGTGCCGACGGGCCTGTTCGAGGCGGCCGGTGTGCAGGGCCGCCTCGACGAGGTCGAGAAGGGTGCGCGACGCCTGATGGACGTACGGCGCGAAGGTACCGGGCCCTCGACGCCCGCCGCCCTGATCACCCGGTGCTGCCGGGCCGCGAGGCCCGCGGTGTGATCGAGGAGCGCGGACTTGCCCATGCCCGCTTCTCCGCGCAGGACGAGGGCCTGACCCTCCGAGGCCGCGAGGGACGCGCGCGGCGCACCGGTCGTGGCCCCGAGGTCGGCCGGCAGCCGCCGCGGCGTGGGCATCGCGGACACCGACCCGCTCATCACCCCCTTGACTGGTGACGCACCCTCTTGCCATGGTGGCGTCACCACTTCAACCGGTGACGCATGGATGTTCGTCCCGGCGCTGAGGTCATCCGAAGCCTTCGACCCGGACAGGGAGCACGAGCCATGGCAGTCACCTACACCGCCCACATCGAAGTCGACGGAGAGGGCCGCAACGGCGGTCGCGTCCGCTCCGCGGACGGCCTCCTGGAGACCCGGCTGGCCATCCCCAAGGAGCTCGGCGGCGCGGGCGACGCGACCAACCCGGAGCAGCTGCTCGCCGCCGGCTGGGCCGCCTGCTTCCTCGGCGCCCTCCGCCGCGCCGCCGCCACCCGCAAGATCCGGCTCACCAGCACCACGATCACCGCCGAGGTCACGCTCACCCACGGCGAGGACGGCGAGTTCTCGCTCTCCGCGGTCCTCAGCCCCGTCCTCGGCGGCGTGGACCGGACGACCGCCGAGGAACTCACGCACGCCGCCCACCGGATCTGCCCGTACTCCAAGGCCACGCGCGGCAACATCCCGGTCACGCTCAACGCCTCCGGCACCGCCGCCTGACCCACCCCTGACCGCGGGTCCCGTGTCCCCTCCCCCGGGCACGGGACCCGCCCCCCCTCACTGCGCACGGGAGCGTACGAGGACATGCCGCTGACGACCCGGGCCTGCGGCCTCCCCGCCCCCGCCGGGCGCGAACGCCCGACCGACGCGGAGATCGGGAACTGGGCCGAAGCCGCGGTGCTGTACGGGTGCGGGCCGGCGGCCACGGACTTCGTGCGCGCTCGTCCTCCGGAGCCCCGCGCCCTCCCCGGCGCGCTCACCGCAACGCGCTCCGTCCGGCCGCGCACCGCCGGACGGAACGGGGATCCCGATCCGGACCGGGCCTCGCCGCTCCGGCACGGCGACGCACCTGACTAGGCATCGCGTCGGCGCAGCAGGAGCCCGCCGGTGAGCAGGGCCGAAGCCGTCCACGCCGCGAGGACGCCGAGACCGTGCCAGGGCCCGACGGGAAGGTGGTCCAGATCGACGGTGGACTGGACGGCGAGCCCGGCGGACATCGGCGCGAGCTGCTGGAGGAGGCGTTGCAGATCGGGGTCGTTGACCACCTGCCCCACGACGGGGAAGAGGTAGAGGAGGCCCAGGACGATGCCGATCGCGGTCGCCCCCTCCCGGACCGCCGTCGCCACCCCGAAGCTCAGCAGCGCGATCAGCGCGAGGTAGAGGACCGACCCCACGGCGGCGCGCAGCGTCGGCCCGTCCCCCAGGGAGATCGGGGCATAGCCGTTCTCCGCCGTGAAGCCGTTGCCCGGCAGCACGTACCGCCCGGCGAGCAGGGCGGCGAGGACCGCGAGGGTTCCCGAGGCCAGTACCGCCACGCTGACGACCGCCGCCTTGGCCGTGAAGGCCGCGAGTCGGCGCGGTACGGCCGTGAACGTGGTGTGGATCATTCCGGTGGCGTACTCGCCGGTGACCGTCAGCGCGGCGGCGACGGCGACGACGGCCTGCCCCACGACGACACCGGTGAGGGAGAGCCGCACGTCGTCCTCGCCGCATCCGGGGGCGGGGCAGTTCACGGCCGCGGCCGTGCCGACGCTCACGGCCACGGTCAGCACCACGGCCAGGAGGAGCAGCGGGACCGTGCCCCCGCCGGCGCGCAGCTTCGTCCACTCCGCGTGCAGCATGTGCCTCATACGTCGCTCCGGTGCAGCCGTGTCCGGGCGAGAGCGAAGGTGAGCGCGGCGTAACCGCACAGCACGGCGAAGCCGGCCCAGGGTGTCAGCGGGTGATAGCCGGTCGAGGGCTCGTACACGCTCAGGACCTGTGCGTATCGAGGGAGCGTCTGCTGGACGGCGAAGCCCGCGGCAGGGGTGACCCTCAGCAGCCACTCCGAGGCGCCCGCGGGCAGCACGGCCGAGGTGGCGAGCAGGTACGGCAGCACCGTCGAGGCGACGACCACGGCGACGGCCGCGGCGCTGCGCCGCAGCAGGGCGCCCAGGGAGAGCGCGAGCACGGCGGTGACGGCGAACAGCAGGCCCGTGCCCACCGTGACGCGCAGTTCGGTCGCCGTGTCGACGGGGAAGACCCGGAACCCTCGGCCCTCTGCGCCCTGCCGGCCGAGCGGGACGACCAGGGCGGCGGCGACCAGACCGGCGGCGAACGCCGTGGCGCCCACCGTGACGGCCTTGGCCGTGAGGACGCGGCCGCGAACCGGGTGTGCGGTCAGCGTCGTGCGGATCAGCGCGCGCCGGTACTCGCCGGTGACGAACACCGTGCTCACGCCGATCACCACGATCAGCCCTGCGAAGCCGCCGACGAGGAAGTTCTCCAGGGAGTACGCGGGCCCCATGGCCGGGCCGCCCACCACGGGGGCGATGTCTCCGGCGCCGGTCACCGTGAAGGTGCCGGCGGACTCCGTGAAGCCGCCTTCCATGCCGCTGGAGTAGCTCCCGGACGTGCCGGCGTCGCCGCCCACCTGGGTGCCTTTCCACCCGGAGCCCGACCAGGTGCCCTGGAGGACGGGGCGGCCGAAGGTGCCGGTGGCCACGGCGGGGCCGAAGCCCACGCCGACCGCCGTCTCCTGCCTGGCCTGCGGTGAGGCCGCGAACAGCCCGGCCTGCACCGTGCCGCCCAGCCCGGCCGGGCGGGCGGTGCCGACCAGGGTCCAGCGCGCGCCGTCGGCGGAGACGAAGCCGGTGACCGTGTCGCCGTCGCGGACGAGCCGCAGCCATCGCGGCGGCCCATCTGCGGAGGCGAGGGGTGCGGCGCGGTCGTGGGTGTAGTCGTACTGCATCCGGACTCCGTGGCCGCCGGTGAGCATGACCGCGGCGTAGGGGGATCCCTGGGCGAGGTCCTTCTTGACGATGATCCCCGCCTTGGCCCATGGCTGGGCGCTTCCTCGCGCGTTCCGCCCGTGCCCGTCGTCGGCGAGCCCGGCCAGCGCGGTCACGGGCACCGTGATGCTCCCGTCCCCGTCGAGGGTCCGGTGGACGAAGTAGAAGCTGTCGTTGACCGGCTCCCCGCCAGGGCCGGTGGGGAACCCGGTGGCGGAGCCCGGCGCACCCGACCCTCCCGGAGCGGCCGTGCCCAGCAGCCCGACCACCACCGTCGCGAGCGCCGCGGCGGCGGTGCCGAGGACCCAGCCCCGCACCGTACGGAACTTGGTCCACTCGGCGTGGAGCAGCCGCGCGAAGACCTTCGTACGGGTCATCGCGCACCGTCCTCGGCCGCTGCCCCGCGGTACTCGACGGCGTCGCGGGTGAGCCGCATGTAGGCGTGCTCCAGGGTCACGCGGTCCGCGGACACCGCGGAGAACGGCACCGCGCTGCCGCTGAGGACCGCCACCACCCGCTCGTCGGCCAGTCCCGACACCCCGAGCGCGTCATGGCCCGCGACCTCCACGGTCGCCCCGGCACGCCGCAGGACGGCCTCGGCGTGCGCGACGGCGGAGGTTCTGACGGTGATCCGGCCGCCGGAACAGGACGCCAGCAAGTCCCCCACGCCGGTGTCGGCGACGACCTTCCCCCGGCCGATCACGACGAGGTGGTCGGCCGTGTCCTCCAGTTCGCCCATCAGGTGGGTGGAGACCAGCACGGCGCGGCCCTCTCGGGCCAGCTTCCCGAGCAGGCCACGCATCCACACGATGCCGTCAGGGTCCAACCCGTTGAACGGCTCGTCGAGCATGAGCACGGGCGGGTCACCGAGCAGGGCCGCAGCGATCCCCAGCCGCTGCCGCATGCCGAGGGAGAAGCCGCCCGCCCTGCGCCGGGCGGCCTGGCCCAGACCCGCCTGCTCGATGACCTCGTCCACTCGGCGGGCGGACAGGCCCTGGGAGTGGGCCAGCCACAGCAGATGGCCACGGGCGGTACGGCTCGGCTGCAGCGCGGAGGCGTCCAGCAGCGCCCCCAGGTGCCGCAGCGGTTCGCGCAGGGTCCGGTACGGCCGGCCGCCGACCAGGGCGCTCCCCGCGTCGGCGGCGTCCAGGCCGAGGATCACGCGCATCGTCGTGGACTTCCCGGCGCCGTTGGGGCCGACGAAACCGGTGACCTGGCCCGGCCGGACCGCGAACGTCATGCCGTTGAGGGCCACTTGTGGGCCGAAGCGCTTGTGTACGCCGACGACCTCGATCGTCGCGCCGATGTCATGGTTCATGCGCCCACCGTGCGGGCCGGCACGTGACAGGGGCCGAACGGCCGCTGTCATGCCGCTGTTAGGCGCCTCGGCATAGCCTGGGGACCCAGCCGGACGAAAGGACCCGGAATGAAGCTGCCCGGCACCGTGCGCACGCGCTTCACGGTCCTGTACACGAGCCTGTTCCTGGCGTCCGGCGCGCTCCTGCTCGCCCTCGCCGCGGCCTTCGCCTCCGGCAGCAGGATCGCCGAGGCGGGACCGGGGGCCGTGCCCGAGCCGGCTGTGGCGGGACCGGCCCGGGCACGTATCGACGAGCTGGAACGGCGCCTGGCGCAGGCGGACGAGGCCCAGGCGCGGCAGATCCTCAAGGGTTCGGCACTCGCGCTGGCGGTGATGGGGGTCGCGTCGATCGGGCTGGGCCGGCTCGTGGCCGGGCGGGTGCTGCGCCCCTTGCGCATGATGACCGTGACCACCCGGCGCATCTCGGCCGACAACCTGCACGAGCGGCTGGCGGTCACCGGTCCCGCCGACGAGGTGAAGGACCTCGCCGACACGGTCGACGACCTGCTGGAGAGGCTGGAGAGCGCCTTCGCGGGCCAGCGTCGCTTCGTGGCGAACGCCTCGCACGAACTCCGCACCCCGCTCACGACCATGAGGGCGGCGCTGGACGTCACCGCGGCCAAGCCGGGGCCCGTGCCCGAGCAGACGCGCGTCCTGGTGGGCCGACTGCGCACCGAACTCGACCGGGTGGACCGCCTCCTTGACGGCTTCCTCGTCCTCGCCCGCACGCAGCACGGCGAGTTCACCGACGCGGCTCGGGTCCGACTCGACCTCCTCGTGTCCGAGGCCCTCGCCGTGCGGGCCGAGGACACCGCGGCGAAGCAGCTCACCGTGCACCGCGCCGACGGGGGCGAGTCCGCGGACGTGTGGGGCAGCGCGAGCCTGCTGGGTCGTGTGGTCGACAACCTCGTCGACAACGCCGTCCGGCACAACAGTCACGGAGGCTGGTTCCGCGTGGGCGTCCGCTCCGACGGCGCCGCGGTGCGTCTGGTCGTCGAGAGCGGCGGGCCGGTCCTCGACGAGGAACAGGTGGGTCGGCTCGGCCGGCCGTTCTCCCGGCTGGGTGCGGACCGGACCGGCGGTGAGGCGGGCTCCGGACTCGGGCTGTCCATCGTCGCGGCCATCGCCACGGCACACGACGGCGTGATGGAGATGCGGCCGCGCTCCGAGGGCGGGCTGCGGGTCACCGTGGTCCTGCCCCGGGCCCTGGGGGTATCGGCATGAGGGTGCTCGTGGTCGAGGACGCCAGGCCCCTCGCCGAGATCGTCGCGGAGGGCCTCCGCGATCAGGGCATGGCGGTGGACGTCGTCCACGACGGGATCGAGGCGGCGGTGAGTCTCGACACCCACGCCTATGACGTCGTGGTTCTCGACCGTGACCTGCCCGGCATCCACGGAGACGCCCTGTGCCAGATGATCGCCTCGCGCGACGACCGGGTCATGGTGTTGATGCTGACGGCGGCGGGCACGCCGGGCGACCGGGTGAGCGGGCTCGTGCTGGGCGCCGACGACTACCTCTCCAAGCCGTTCCACTTCCCCGAACTCGTCCTGCGGATCCGGGCCCTCGCCCGGCGCCGGCCCTGCGCGCCGGCACGCACCCTGCGCGCGGCGGGCATCGAGCTCGATCCGATGCGGCGTACCGCGACCCGGGACGGAGTCCTCCTCGGTCTCTCGGTCAAGGAGTTCGCCGTCCTCGAGGCGCTGCTGAACGCCTGCCCCGCCTTCATGAGCGCGGAGGCCCTGCTGGAGCAGGTGTGGGACGAGAACGCCGACCCGTTCACCAACACCGTGGCGGTGACCATCAGCCGCCTCCGTCGCAAACTCGGCGACCCCGCGGTCATCACGACGGTGCCCGGCGTCGGCTACCGCATCGCCACCTGAGGCGCACGGGATCACCGGTTCACCGCGTGGGGACCGTTCGGCTCAGGCCGACGGGTGCGTGGCTCTCCGCCGTGATCGGCTGGAGCGGACACATCCACCTGACCGGAGGTCCCCATGGCGATCGTTGCGGTGTTCGAGATGCCGGGCATGACCCAGGCCCAGTACGAGGAGAGCGCGGCCAGGGTCACCGGCGGGCGCGGCACGGTGACGAGCTCCGCCGACTGGCCCGTCCCCGGCCTCATCTCGCACACCTCCGCCCCGACACCGGACGGCTGGCTCGTCGTCGACGTCTGGGAGTCGGAGGAGGCCTTCCAGAGGTTCGGCGAGATCATCATCCCGATCCTGCACGAGCTCGGGGTTCCGGAGGTGAAGCCGAAGGTCCACTCCGTGCACACGGTCGTGACCCGATAGCGACGCTCAGCCGTGACGGCCGGCCGGGCGGGCGCCCGGTCGGCGTTCAACGTCCGCGTGCTCCACCTGATCGTTCCCCGAGAGCCAGTCCGGCGACAGGGTCAGGTGCGTGGCGTCGAACGCGGCCCCGAGGGCCTCGTCCCCGCTGTCGTCGAGCGCCTGCCGCGCCCGTTCCATCCAGCGTGCGGACCATTCGGGCCCGGCAGTCCCTGGCCGAGTGACCCCGCCACATGATCACCCACCTCGCCGCCGGTCACCCCCGGCCGTTCCCAGCCTGCGCAGAGGTGCCCCGCCGGACGACCGGGCGAAGCCCCGACGCACGGCCGCGGCCAGGCGGTACGGCCCGGCGGGCACCCGGCCGTGCGTCGGCGCCGACCGGGCCGGGGGCGGTCCTCGGCGGTGGCCGCGGGCGCGGGCCGGGGCGGCTCCGTGCCCCGGCCCCCTGGGGGGCGTCGGCCCCCCACGTCAGACGGGTGGCATCAGATCGCTCTCGCTGACGGTGTACGCCAGCGGGGGGTAGACGAAGTCCGTCTCCGTGTTCTCGCGGCGTCGTAGCTGGTAGAACTCGCGCCTCTGCTCGTCGTCGGCCGCCACGAGGCGCGCGCCCTGCGGGAGGTACGCGTGCCCCTCGCGGAACCGCACGAGGGTCTTGGACGTCCGGAACGTGACGCCCAACCATGGGTTGTCCGCCGCCTGGACGGACGTGTCCAGCACGATCCTGTGCCGGAGTCTCCTGTTCGTGTCGACGGAGAACGCGACGACACCGTTGTGGGCGAGGGGGATCTCGAACGTCTCGCCCACCGAGGCCTTGGATTCGAAGATCAGTTTTCTCGACGGGTTCGCTTCGGGATGCCGGTAGCAGGAGAACACGGCGATGAACGACTCGCTCGCCAGGTCGAGGGCTTGGTCGGAATGGCTGCCCATGGTTCTGTAAGCGTTCGTGTAGCTCTCGATGAGCGCGTTGTTGAAGCCGACCGGAAGCGCCGCACGTTCTTGAATCCGTCGCGCCAGCCGTTCGTGGACCGCCCGGAAGCGTTGCGTCGGGTCGCCGTACCGCGTGGTGGTACGGACGAGAGGCACGCCACCGGTCTGGTCGATCCTGGTCAGCGTGGCGCCTCGCCGGCCCTTTCCGACGTCTTCCCAACGAGCCGATGCGGACAGCTTCGTGAAGAGGTCCTCCCCCGCCGCCGTCGGCAGGGCGCACGAGAGGATCTCGTCCGAGATCCTAGACCTGGGGGGCAAGGTAGTCTCCCGTGTTCATGCTGAAGAGGAACCGGTCGCCGTAGTCGACGGAGGACGAGGTCCTGTTCTCCTCGGCGTACAGCCCGCGCAGTTCGTCCATTCCGGCCGGCGTGGGCGGCTCCAGCTTGACGGTGCCTCCGGCCAGGTGGAGGAAGGTGTGGCCGTTCTTGTGCACGGCTTCGGTGCTCGAACAGCGCACCACGTATCCCATGCGGGTCGGGAGCAGTTCGGCGCCCAACGTCGAGGGCCGGATCTCGTGCGTGTACAGGCGGTTGGTGGACAGCGGCATGAAGAACACGGAGCCCGGACAGAGGGTCAGGGTGAACTGCGCCGGGAGCGCGACTCCGTCGCGGCCCTCGGTCGGCTCCTTGAGGCGGAAGTGGAGCCTGGTCAGCCCGCTGGCACCCTTCACACCGTGGTCGAAGGGGTCTTCGGCCAGGGGCCGCAACGCGTCGAGCCCGTCGTAGAAGGTGCAGAAGGCCATGATGCCGTTGACGGGCATGTCCTTGGTCTTGTCGGCATGGGCCGAGATCCTCGCCTTGGACTGCTTGCGCTCGGCCGTGGCAAGGGTGTTGTGGTAGATCTGCGCGAGGACGTGGTTGAGCGGCGCCTGGTCGCGGAAGACGGCGGTGGCCTCGCGGTTCAGGGTCTCGACGATGTGCGTGTCGGTCGGGCGGAAGCCCTCGGTCGGCCCCGAGAGATTCGTGGAGCACCGGAGCAGGCGGAACTGCAGTGCGCCGTCGTCGTCCCGCGTGACAGGCGTCAGATAGATGCCCCTGCGATGCGCCGTTCCGGGCTTGGTGGACTCCGTCAGGGACTGGAAGGTGTGCTCCGCGCGGATACGTCCGAAGTGGTCGCCGCCGAGCCCGAAGAACCGGCGGTAGTACACACCGACACCGTGCACGCGGAGGGGGACCCGGCCGAGGTCGACGACGGGCCACGGCGTGCCGACGTCCTCGTGGTGGCCGGGTGACCGCTCCTGGACGACGAACACCCTGGCAGCGTCCCGCAGTTGGCGGCCGGAGATCGCGGATGCCTCACCGCACAAGTACACGGTCTTCTGTGCGAGGTCGGGGGAACCGGAAGCAAGCTCCTCCGGCGTGACCACGGACCCGAAGAAGTCCCTGACCCAGTCCTCGTCCCGCAACGCCGACGGCGCGACCAAGATGTTGCCCGCGTGCTCGATACGGGCTTCCGTCAGCCCTGTTGCGTACATCAAGCGGTACCTGCCGTTCGCCGATCCTGTTGGCTTGCTCGCAACCGTCAACACGGCAACGGCCCGTACTCTTCCCCAGCTCCCTGCGCGGGGCGCGCGCCGGTGCCATCGAGACGATGCCCCTGGGCGGTGACCTCTGCGACCACGGGTTCCCCGCGCACGCCGGCCTTCGGCGATCTGGGCGGACCCTCGGGGGCGAGCCAGATCACCGCCGTGCCCCGCCGCCGGCACGGCCGACGTGCGCCGGGGCCCGGCGGGGGTCAGATTGGAGGTGTCCTGGCCACCGGGCGGGGACACCTCGGCGGGGCGGTCACACGACAGGGAGGAACCGTCATGACGACCCACCCGAGTGCATCCGGTCGGCCTTCGACCGCGCTCACCGGCGTCCCCCGGCCGACGAGCACGCGCTCGTGGGGGACATCGACCGGCCTGCGGAGGCCGTCGTCAGCGCGGTGCTCTCCCTGATGCGCCCGGAATCCGATGCCGTGAGCCGGCCGTCCGGATCGGACACGAAGCGGGCCGACCACGTCGGTGGGCGCGACGGCCCTTCCGGGGCTCCCGGCCCCACGGGCGAGTCGTGGCGGCTGGTCCGCGCGGAGCAGAGTGCGGTGGTGCACGTCCAGGTGTACACGGGCGACACCCTGGCCGAACCGGAACGGCGACGGCGCGGAGTCGCCGTGGAGGCGATGTCCTGTCCCCCTGACGCCTTTCGCAGCGGCACGGACCTCACCGTCCTGGAGCCCGGCGCGACACACGTGCTCCGGTGGGGCCTGAACCCCTGGGGGTACGCGTGACACCGGCCCTGGAGCCGCCGGCGGCAGCCGACATGACCGCACACGCCTTCCGCGCGCTCTACGATCGCCTGCGGAGGCGGGCGGCGGCGCAGCCGGCAGCGGACGGCCGGTGCGGTGCGCTCGGCCGTCTGACCCCTGGGCGGGTGGTGGCGGCCGCCGCGGAGGTCCGTCTCGGACGCACCGTGTCGCTGGCGGCTCCGATCGAGACCGTGCCGGGCCCCGACGACCCCGAGCCCGCGGTGCACCGGATGACCGGTCCGAGCCCGCACGATCTCGGCTCGGACGGCCTGCACTTCGCCACCGACCGCTTCGCCATGAACGTGCACGGCGACGCGGACAGCCATCTCGACGCGCTCTGCCACGTGGTGTTCGACGGCGAGCTGTACGGCGGGGTGCCCGCCGGCAGCCTGACGCCCGAGGGCGCCCGCGCGCTCTCCGTCGACCTGCTCGCGGAGGGCGTCGTCGGCCGGGGCGTGCTGCTGGACGTCCCGCGGCTGCGCGGGGTGCCCTGGCTGGAACCGGGCGACCGGGTGACCTCGGTCGACCTGACGGCGGCCGAGGCCGCGCAGGGGGTCCGCGTCGGGCCGGGAGACCTGCTGTTCGTGAGGACGGGGCATCGCCTTCGGCGCACCGAACTCGGACCCTGGAAGGCGGCCACCGCCCGGGCCGGCCTCCACCCGGACGCCGTGGAGTTCCTGGCCGAGCGCGAGGTCGCCGTCCTGGGCGGAGACGGCAACAACGACACCGCGCCCAGCCCGGTGCAGGGCGTCTCCTTCCCCGTGCACGTCCTGGCGATCCACGCCCTGGGCATCCCTCTCATGGACTACCTGCAGTTCGAGGACCTGGTCCCCGCCTGCGCGCAGGCGGGGCGCTGGAGCTTCCTGTGCGTGGTCGCCCCCCTGCGGCTGGCCGGCGGCACCGGCTCGCCGGTGAACCCCATCGCCGTGCTGTGACCGACGGGGCCGGCCGTCGACCGCCCCTCCGGTAGCCGTCCACGGGGAGGGCGGATACGTTCGAACGGGTGGGACGCTCGGCCCCGTACAGCGGGGAGAAGGAGCCCGACGCCAGTTCAGGGCCATGATCACAAGGACGGTGGTCGTCGTGGGCGACGCCCCTCACTACGACGTCATCATCATCGGTACCGGCGCCGGCGGCGGCACCCTCGCCCATCGGCTCGCCCCGTCCGGCAAACGCGTACTCCTCGTCGAACGCGGCGACCACCTGCCGCGCGAACGGGACAACTGGGACTCGACGGCCGTGTTCGTCAAGGCCAAGTACCGGGCCCCGGAGTTCTGGATCGACCGGCACGGGAACGAGTTCCCGCCCGAGGTCAACTACTACGTGGGGGGCAACACCAAGTTCTACGGCGCCGCCCTCTTCCGGCTGCGGCCCGAGGACTTCGGTGAGCTCCGGCACCACGGCGGCCTCTCCCCCGCCTGGCCGATCCGGTACGAGGACCTGGAGCCCTACTACACGCAGGCCGAGCACCTCTACCTCGTCCACGGACGGCACGGCGAGGATCCGGGCGAA
Organism: Streptomyces sp. NPDC051921; assembly: GCF_040680975.1. Classification (NCBI taxonomy): domain Bacteria; kingdom Bacillati; phylum Actinomycetota; class Actinomycetes; order Kitasatosporales; family Streptomycetaceae; genus Streptomyces; species Streptomyces sp. NPDC051921. The sequence goes on along the minus strand of NZ_JBFAXU010000033.1, from coordinate 53,756 downwards.
GGGCCGGTGAGCGCGCAGTACGCCCATCCGCCCGTGGAGCACGAGCCGCGCATCCAACAGCTGAGCGACGATCTCGAGAAGCGCGGTCTGCACCCCTTCCACCTGCCGATCGGGGTGAACCTTCGCCAGGAGAACGGCGGACGGGCCACCCACTCCAGTGTCTGCATCCGATGCAACCGGGTGGACGGCTTTCCGTGTCTGGTGCGCGGCAAGTCCGACGCCGAGGTGATCTGCGTCGAGCCGGCACTGGAGCATCCCGGCGTCGAGATGGTCACACGCACTCAGGTGGTCCGTCTGGAGACCGATGCGAGGGGGCGCAGTGTCAGCGCGGTCGTCGGCCGGCTGCCCGACGGATCGGAGGTCCGGTTCACGGCGGACGTGGTGGTCGTCTCCTGCGGGGCGGTCAACTCCGCGGCGCTGCTGCTGGCCTCGGCGAACGAACACCATCCGAACGGCTTGGCGAACAGCTCCGACGTGGTCGGCCGCTTCTACATGCGGCACAACAACCTGGCCCTGATGGCTGTGTCGAAGGAGCCCAACGACACCCAGTTCCAGAAGACCCTGGCCCTCCACGACTGGTACCTCGGCGCGGACGACTGGGACTACCCGCTGGGCGGCATCCAGATGCTGGGCAAGTCGGACGCCGAGCAGATCCACGGCGAGGCCCCGCGGTGGGCCGGCGCGGTCACCCCGGACATGCCCTTCGAAGTGCTGGCGCACCACGCCGTCGACTTCTGGCTGTGCGGCGAGGACCTGCCGCTGGCCACGAACCGGGTCACCCTCGACGGTGACGCCCGCATCCATCTCGCGCTCGACGAGAAGAACAACATCGAAGGCCTGAAGCGGCTGAGGCACAAGCTGCAGGGGATGCTGGGCCACTTGGGCATGCACGAGCACCACCTGCTGTCCCGCAGCATCTACCTGCACAAGGGCATGCCGATCGGTGCGACGGCGCACCAGGCGGGCACCGTACGCTTCGGCACCGACCCCGCCTCCTCCGCGCTGGACGTCGACTGCAAGGCCCACGACCTCGACAACCTGTACGTCGTCGACACGAGTTTCTTCCCGAGCATCGGAGCGGTCAACCCGTCCTTGACGGCCATCGCCAACGCGCTGCGGGTCGGTGACCACCTCCTGGCCCGGCTCGGCTGAGACCGGAGGCCGCTGGTCCGACCGGGCGAAGATGCTCGGCCCGACGGCCCAACCGTGGTTCCCCCCGGATGCCGACCGCCGCGGCCGGTGGTTCCGTGGCACCCGTGCCCGGCAGGCCGCAGCGGGCCGGGGCACGGCCGCGGGCGAGGAGGAGGCAGAGCGACATGGGTTCCACCGTGGAAGCACCGCAGGGGGTCGACCCCGCACGTCTGCTGCAGGGTCAGAAAGCGCTGGTCACCGGAGCCAACTCGGGCATCGGCAAGGCCACGGCCATCGGCCTGGGCCGGGCCGGTGCCGACGTGGTCGTCAACTACGTGACGGGGCGTGAGGCCGCCGAGGAAGTGGTCGAGGAGATCACGTCGTTCGGGGTGCGCGCGGCGGCGTACGAGGCGGACGTGTCCCAGGAGGACCAGGTCACGGCCATGATGGACCGGATGGTCGAGGAGTTCGGGACCATCGACGTCCTGGTCGCCAACGCGGGACTGCAACGGGACGCACGGCTCACCGACATGACGCTCGCCCAGTGGGAGAAGGTCATCGACGTCAACCTCACCGGCCAGTTCCTGTGCGCCCGGGAGGCGGTCAAGGAGTTCCGGCGCCGCGGGGTCGTCCCCGAGGTGTCCCGCGCCGCGGGAAAGATCGTCTGCATGAGTTCGGTGCACCAGGTCATCCCGTGGTCGGGCCACGTCAACTACGCGTCCTCCAAGGGCGGTGTGCAGATGATGATGCAGACCCTGGCCCAGGAGCTCGCACCGGAGAAGATCCGGGTCAACGCGGTCGCGCCCGGGGCGATCAAGACGCCCATCAACCGCGCTGCCTGGGAGACCGCCGAAGCCCGGGAGGACCTCCTGAGGCTGATCCCGTACGACCGGATCGGCGAACCGGAGGACATCGCCAACGCCGTGATCGCCCTCTCCTCCGACCTCATGGACTACGTGGTGGGGACCACCCTCTACGTCGACGGCGGCATGACCCTCTTCCCCGGCTTCGCCACCGGCGGCTGACCCGCTTCCCGGACGTCACGAACAGCGAAGGCGCGTATGCCCACCTCGTTCCACCTGCTGGCGGATGCCCCGGCCCAACTGCTGCCGGCCCGGGAACTCATGGCCTTCACCCTGGCGTCGCACATCATCCTGGTACCCCTGGGCGTGGCCCTTCCCTTCATCACCCTGGTCATGCACCATCGCGGCCTGCGCCGGCAGGACGCCACCGCCCTGCTCCTGGCCCGGCGCTGGTCGGCCGTCATGGCGGTGCAGTTCGCGGTCGGCATCGTCACCGGCACCGTGCTCTCCTTCGAGTTCGGCCTGCTCTGGCCCGGTCTGATGGGCAGGTGGGGTGACGTCTTCGGCGTCGGCTTCGGCGTCGAGGCCTGGGCGTTCTTCCTGGAGGCGGTGCTCATCGCCATCTATCTGTACGGGTGGCGGCGGCTGAAGCCCCGTACGCACTTCCTGCTCGGGCTGCCCCTGCCGTTCGCCGCACTCCTCGGAGCGTTCGGCATCCTGGCCGCCAACTCCTGGATGAACACGCCACAGGGCTTCTCCCTCGACTCCGAGGGCAACCCGGTCGACGTGAACGTCTGGAAGGCGATCTTCACGCCGATGTTCGGGCCGCAGTACTGGCACTTCGTGGTGGGGATGATCCTCACCGCGGGCTTCGTGGTGGCGGGTGTCTACGCGACGGGCTGGCTGCGCGGCCGCCGGGACCGCTACCACCGGCTCGGCTTCGCCGTTCCGTTCACCATCGCCGCGGTGGCCGCTCCGGTGCAGTTCGTCCTCGGCGACTCCATCGCCCGGTCGGTGTTCCACGAGCAGCCGGTGAAGTTCGCCGCGCTGGAGATCGTCTGGGACACCGACACCCGCGTTCCGGAGTACCTGTTCGGACGGCTGCACCCGGACGGAACCGTCTCGGGAGGCATCAAGATCCCGCTGCTCGACTCGGTCCTGGCCGGATTCTCCCCGGACACCAAGGTGGTGGGGCTGACCTCCGTGCCGCCGGACCAGCGGCCCAACGCCACCCAGGCGACCATCGCCCACTGGGCGTTCGACCTGATGGTCGTCATCGGCTCCGTCCTGGTCCTGCTCGCCCTCTGGTACGGGCTGGTCTGGCTGCGGCATCGGCGGCTTCCCGCCTCCCGGTGGTTCTACCGCGCCGCCGCCTGTGCGGGCGTGGCCTCCGTCGTGGCCGTCGAGTGCGGCTGGGTCGCCACCGAGGTGGGCCGTCAGCCCTGGATCGTCTACCAGAACATGAAGGTCGCGGAGGCGGTGACCTCGACCCGCTCGACCAGCCTCTGGATCATGCTCGGCGTGGTGATGGGCGTGTACGTGTTCCTCTTCGGCTCGTTCCTGGTCATCCTGCTCAAGATGCGCACGCGCTGGCGGCTCGCCGACGCGCAGCAGGCCGCGGGGGAACCGGCTCAGGCACCCGAGGCGGACACCCCGTACGGGCCGCGGGCCTCCGTCCCGGCGGGTGACGCCCCCGCCGACGGCGGAACCGCCCGGAGCGGGGACGGCCGACCATGACCGCCGACCTGATCGCCGTGGTGCTGCTCCTCGCCGTGACCGCCTACGCCTGCGCGGGCGGCACGGACTACGGGGCCGGTTTCTGGGACCTGACGGCAGGGGGAACGGAACGCGGCCGACGGCCGCGGTGGCTCATCGACCACGCCATGGCTCCCGTATGGGAGGTCAACAACGTCTGGCTGGTCTTCGTTCTCGTCGTCATGTGGACCGGATTCCCGACCCTGTTCCAGACCGTGTTCACCGCGATGTGGCTCCCCCTCGCGCTGGCCGCCATGGGCATGGTCCTGCGCGGCGCCGGCTTCGCGTTCCGCAAGCCCTCCCGGCGGCTCGCCGGCCGACGCCTCTACGGTGCCGTGTTCGCCGTGGCCTCGGTCGTCACGCCGTTCTTCCTCGGCGCCGCCGTCGGCGGGGTCGCGTCGGGACGGGTGGCGCCCGGTACCGCGGCGTCGGCGGACACCTGGTCCAACCCCACCTCCGTCATGTTCGGGCTGATCGCCATCGCGACCACCGCCTTCCTCGGCGCGGTCTTCCTCACCGGTGACGCCCGCCGCTTCGACGCACCCGACCTGGTGGGCCACTTCAGGCGCCGGGCGCTGGGCTCGCTCGGCGCGCTCACCGTCCTGGCCGTGGTCACCGGCTTCGTCACCCACGAGGACTCCCCCTACATCTGGCACGGACTCACCCACGGCCTGGGGCTGCTCTTCGTCGTCGTGGCCGGGGTGGCCGCGCTCGCGACGGCCTGGCTGCTGCTGCGGACACCGGGCACGTGGCTGCGCCTCACGGCGGTCGCGGTCGTCGCGTCCGCCGTCGTCGCCTGGGGCATGGCGCAGCGCCCGTACCTCCTTCCCACCTCGCTGACCGTGGCCGACGCCGCGGGCGCGTCCTCCACCCTGACGTGGCTGGTGATCGTCACCCTGGTGGCCCTGGTGCTCGTCATGCCGGCGGTCGTCCTCCTCTACTGGCTGGACACCCACGGGGAGCTGGAAGAGCTCACCGACGCCGAGCTGCGAAGCGGGAGCGGCACGGACGGTGAGGGCGCGGCACCGGGCGGCTGACCGCCCGGCCGCCCCTCTCGCGCCCGGAACCCGACGGAGGAATCCCCTGTGACCGACGACCAGATCCTGCTCGGGCTCGCCCTGACGGTGGTGCTCGCCACCGGCTCGCAGATCCTGGCGAGCAAGCTGCGCCTGCCGGCCCTGATCATCCTGCTGCCGGTCGGGTTCGCCGCAGGCGCCCTCACCGATGTCGTCAACCCGGACAAGCTGCTGGGGTCGACCTTCTCCGCCCTGGTCTCGCTGTCCGTCGGGGTGATCCTCTACGACGCCGGCCTGGGGCTCGACCTGCGCAAGCTCACCGGCCACACCCGGGGGATCGTCGGCCGGCTGCTGGTGTACGGGGTGCTGCTCACGTCACTGGTCGTCATGTCGGTCGCGCCGGCGATGTTCGACATGCCGCTGCGCGTGGCCGCGATGGTGGGCGTGATCCTCGTCGTCTCGGGTCCCACCGTCGTCGGTCCGCTGCTCGACTTCGTGCGACCGACCGACAAGGTGCGACGCATCCTGATCTGGGAGGGGACGCTGACCGACCCGATCGGCGGCATCCTCGGGGCGCTCACCTTCCACGCCATCGCCACGACGGGCCGGGTCGACATCGGCCGGGGGTACCAGCTGGGCCAGTTCGGCATCAGCCTGGCCGTCGGGCTGGTCGGCGGAGCCGTGGGGACCGCCCTGCTGTGGTTCACCCTGCGCACGCTCAGACTCGGCGAGACCCTGGGGACCCTGGCCCAACTGGCCACGGTGATCGCCGTATCGGCCGGCTGTGACATCGTGCGGGACGACACGGGGCTCATCGCCGCGATCGTCACGGGACTGGCCGTCGCCAACATCCGCGGGTTCGACATGCCTGCCCGGCGTCCCTTCTTCGAGACCCTGGTCCAGCTGATCATCGGGCTGCTGTTCGTCTCCATCTCCTCCACCGTCACCCCGGCGTCCCTGGTGCCGGTGCTCCTGCCCTCGCTCGCCCTCATCGCGGTCCTCGTCCTGGTGGTGCGGCCGCTCGTGGCCTTCGCCGCGACGGCGCGCTCGGGGCTGACCCGGGGGGAGCGGGGCTTCATCGGATGGATGGACCCGCGCGGCATCGTCGCCGCGGCCACCGCATCAGCCTTCTCCGCCAGCCTGGTCGACCGCGGGATCGGCGGGGCCGCGAAGATCCTTCCCGTCACGTTCCTGGTGATCGTGGGAACCGTCCTGCTCTACTCGCTGACGGCGGCGCCCATGGCCGGGCGGCTGGGCGTCGTCAAACCGGCGGGAAGGCGCATCCTGCTCGTGGGCGGTGGGCCGTGGGTGGTCGACCTGGGACGGGCGCTGCGCTCGGCGGGGCTCGACGTGCTGATGTGGGCGGGGCTCGACGAGGAGCGGGAAAGGATCAAGGAGGAGGGGATCGACCTGGCGAAGGGCGACCTGCTGGCGACCGCCATCAACCCCGGTGCCCGGCTGGAAGGAGTGACCGCCGTCTTCCTGGCCACGGACGACGACGACTTCAACGCGCTCGCCTCGGTCGTGATGCAGGACAACGTCGAGGGGCCCGTCTACCGGGTCGGACCGCCGCACGACAGCCATGGCGTGGTCGCTCCCTACACCGGCGGTGACATCCTCTTCGGCCGTTCCCTCGTCCGTCACGTCCTGGCGGAGCGCTACGAGCGGGGTGCGCGGTTCGTCGTGCAGCCCGCCTCCGCCCCGCTGCCGGCGGAGCACGAGACCCTCTTCGTGGTGCGGGCCGACCACCGCCTGGACCCGGTCACCGAGCGGGAGCGGACCGTCCCTCAGGAGGGGGACACCGTCGTCCTCCTCGGTTCCGTGCCGACGGAGGCCGGACGGTGAGCCTCGTACGCGGATTGAGTGCTCCTACTTCCCGCCCCCGGGCGCCCCGTTCAGCTTCGCGTCCAGGGTGATCGCCGCGTCGATCAGGGCCAGGTGCGTGAAGGCCTGGGGGAAGTTGCCCAGCTGCCGCCCCGTCAGGCCGATCTCCTCGGAGTACAGGCCCAGGTGGTTGGCGTACGAGAGCATCTTCTCCAGCACCAGTCTGGCCATGTCGGTGCGCCCGGCCCGCGCCAGGGCGTCGACGTACATGAACGTGCACAGGGAGAAGGTTCCCTCGGAGCCGCGCAGTCCGTCGGGAGACGCCTCGGGGTTGTAGCGGTAGACCAGGCTGTCGCTGACCAGCTCGCGCTCCATCGCGTCCAAGGTGGACTGCCACGTCGGATCGTCGGGCGTGATGAACCCGACGGTGGGCATGCGCAGCAACGACGAGTCGAGGACGTCGTCGCCGTAGTGCTGCACGAAGGCCTGCTTCTTCGGGTCCCATCCCCGGCTGAGCACCTGGGCGTAGATCTCGTCGCGCGCGTCCACCCAGCGGCCCCCTGCCGCGGGACGCCCGTCGTCGAAGGCGATCCGCAGGGCGCGGTCGAAGGCCACCCACGACATCACGCGCCCGTACGTGAAGTCCTTCTGGCCGCCTCGGGTCTCCCACAGCCCTTCTCCGGGCTGGTCCCAGTGGTCGACCAGCCAGTCGAGCAGCGTGTGCAGCGCCTTCCAGCCCCCGTTGTCGAGGTGCATGCCGTGGCGGTGCGCGAAGTAGATGCTGTCGAGCGCCTCGCCGTAGATGTCCAGTTGCCGCTGGGTCGCCGCTCCGTTGCCGATGCGGACGGGGGCGGATCCGCAGTACCCCTCCCAGTGTTCCAGGGTCTCCTCGACCAGGTCGGAGGAGCCGTCGACCCGGTACATGATGTTCAGCGGCCCGGTCCCGTCCCCCTGGCCGGCCTTCTCCTTCACCCGGTCGTGCAGCCAGCTGATGAACGCCGTCGCTTCTTCCCTGAAGCCCAGGCCCAGCAGCGCGTACACCGAGAACGACGCGTCCCGGATCCAGGTGAACCGGTAGTCCCAGTTGCGTTCCCCGCCCAACTGCTCGGGCAGCGCCGCCGTGGGGGCGGCGACCAGGGCGCCGGTCGGCGCGTAGGTCATGAGCTTCAGCGTCACGGCCGATCGCTCCACCGCCTCGCGCCACCGGCCCGAGTAGGTCGACTGGCCCAGCCAGGAGCGCCAGAAGCCGACCGTCTCGTCGAAGAGCTGCTCGAACTCCGCCGCCCGGACCTCGTGCGGCGGCCCGCCGGGGGACGACTCCAGGATCATGCCCCGCTGCTGACCCGCCTGCAGGGTGAGTCGGAAGCGCAGGTCCTGGTCCCCGGAGAGCGAGGCCAGCAGCCGGTCGTCCTGCGGCTCGCGGACGGGGTGGACGGCGAGCTCCATGTCCGGCGAGGTGAACAGGGCCCCGTGCTCGGTGAGGTGCAGCTCGTGCGGCTTGCGGCCGTAGTCGAAGCGGGGAGCGATCTCGCCCGCGAAGGTCATGCTGCCCCGCACACAGCGCAGCATGCGGACCAGGCGGTGCCGGTCCGTCGCGGTCGAGCCGGTGACCGGCATGAAGTCGACCACCTCGCCCGCCCCGTCCTCGGTCATGAAGCGCGTCACGAGAACGGCGGTGTCCGGGTGGTAGAGCTGCTTGGTGGTGTACTCGTCCGCGACCGGCCGCACGGTGAAGTGGCCGCCCTTCTGACGGTCGAGCAGGGCACCGAAGACGCTGGGCGAATCGAAGCGCGGACAGCAGAACCAGTCGATCGTCGCATCGGTCGTCACGAGGGCCGCGGTCTGCAGGTCACCGATCAGGCCGTGGTTCTCGATCAGGGGGTAGTCGTCCATCCTGAGCCCCTTTCGGCCGCCGGCGGTCAAGCGATCGGGCACCGTTGCGCGCCGCGTGGTGCGGGCGCCCCGGCCAGCTTAGGCCGACGGGGGCGTGCCGTCCTGGCGAGCGAGTCGCACCGGGCGACGGGGCGGGAGCTCCGCTGCGCCGCCCGGAGAAGGGCTCTACGGTGGGATGGCGGCGCTCCCCCGCGGGGGCCCGTGGTTCCGCGTGCCTCACGAGCACCGGAGTCCTCCGGGTGAAGGAGGCGTGACGTGGGTGTCCCGACGTCCTGGGCCGCCAGGTTCAGGCTGAGGCAGTACGTCAAGGCGAGCCTGTGGATCGTGCCGCTGATCGGTCTCGTCGTCGGTGTCCTGCTCGCCGAGCTCGCGCTCGCCGTCGACAACGCGGACTGGCAGCCGAGCGGCTGGCACTACTCCGCCACGACGGCGAGCGACGTGCTCTCCGCGATCGTGGGGGCCATGGTCGCGCTGCTCGGTTTCGTCGTCACCATCGGCGTGCTCGTCGTGCAGCAGGCGACGGGGACCCTCTCCCCCCGCTACATGCGCCTGTGGTACCGGGACCGGCTGCAGAAGGCGGTGCTGGCGACCTTCACCGGGACCTTCGCCTTCGCGTTCTCGTTGCTGCGCAACGTCGAAACCGACTCGGTCCCCGACTTCGGGGTCACCCTGGCCGGACTGGCGGTGGCCGTCAGTCTCGTGCTCCTGCTCGTCTACCTCAACAGGTTCACCCACAGCCTCCGACCTGTGGCCGTCGCCGAGCTGGTCACCCGCATGGGTGAGGCCGTCTTCGCGCGCGGCGTCAGGGCGATCCGCAACGCGGCCCCGGGTGCGGAGCCCCTCGTGCCGTCCGACGGCCCGGTGACGCGCCTGCGGACCGGACGGGGTGGAGCCATCCAGGCGTTCGACGTGGCCGGGCTGGTCGCGGAGGCGGCCCGGCACGACTGCGTCTTCGTCGTGACCCGGCTGATCGGCGACTACGTGCCGCCCGGTACCGTCCTCATCGAGGTCCACGGGGGCACGTCGCAGCCCGATCCGGACCGGGTGGAAGGTCTCGTCGCCCTCGGGTCCGAGCGCACCATCGAGCAGGACCCCGCGTTCGCCCTGAGGGTCCTCGTCGACATCGCGATCAGGGCGCTCTCCCCAGCGGTGAACGACCCCACGACCGCCGTACAGGTCATCAACTGCATCGAGTCCTTCCTGCACACGGTCGGCAGCACGCGCCTCCCCGGTCGCTACGTGCTGGCCGATCGCGACGCGAGGGCCCGGCTCGTGCTCCCAGGTCGTGACTGGGAGAACTTCGTGCAGCTCGCCGTGTGCGAGATCCGCGAGTACGGAAGCGCTTCCGTGCAGATCTGCCGACGGCTCCACGCCATGCTCGAGGGCCTGCTCGACACCCTGCCGGCGTCGCAGCACGCCGCCGTACGCGCGGAGATCGGCCTGCTGCGGGAGTCGGTCGACCGGGAGTTCACCGACCCGGCCCGCCGGGCCCTCGCGAGCCGACCCGACCACCAGGGCATCGGTGGGCGGTACCCCGCGTAGCGCGCGGGCTGGACGGGAGGAGGGATGCGCATCCCCGACGGGGAGCTGCTGGGCCGGGAGCTCGCCGAACTCGTGGGGTCGGGCACGCTGAAGGTCGCCCTGGTGACCGGGTCGCTGCGGGCTGCGGGCGCCGCCCCGCAGGGCGCCGCCCAGGTCTGGCGGTCCTGGCCGCCGGACTCCCGGGCCTTCCGGCCCACGCCCGGCCGCAGGCGCACGGGGCGCTGCCGGCCGTCGCGGCGGACGCCGCAGGCCTGTCGGGTGCGCGCGGTGACCTGCCCGAGGTGACCGCCTCGGCCCGGCGGCCGGGGTCGTCCCGTCTGCTCAAGGAGGCCCGGCGGCTGCGCGACACGCCGGCCGGGCTCTGAGTCACCGGACGCGGCGGCCGGCCCCACGTCCGGTACGGCTCCCGGCCGCTGTCGGCCGCCCTTGCCGGCCGCCGCCGGGCGGCCGGATCAGGCGGTTTCCAGCAGGCCTTCGCGCAAGCGCTTCATGGTGCGCGCGAGGAGGCGGGAGACGTGCATCTGGGAGCAGCCCAGGTGTTCCCCGATCTGGGCCTGGGTGAGTTCTTCGACGAACCGCAGGTGGATGATCTGCCGGTCTCGCTCGTCGAGGTCGGCGATGAGCGGGGCCAGGGCGTGGAAGTCCTCCACGAGCTCCATGGCGGGGTCCTCGCTGCCGATGAAGTCGGCGAGGGAGGCGTCGTTGTCCTCGTTCTCGCCGCTCAGCGCGGCGTCGAGCGACGAGGAGGTGTAGCCGTTGGAGGCCAGCCGGGCCTCGATCACCTCGTCCTCCGTGAGGCTCATCAGCTCGGCGAGTTCCTTGACCGTCGGTGTCCGGCCCAGGCGCGTGCTCAGTTCCTCGGTCGCCTTGGCCAGTTCCACCCGCGCCTCCTGCAGGCGGCGGGGTACGTGCACCGCCCAGGAGGTGTCCCGGAAGAACCTCTTGATCTCCCCGACGATGTAGGGAACGGCGAACGTGGTGAACTCGACCTCTCGTGTGAGCTCGAAGCGGTCGATCGCCTTGATCAGTCCGATCATGCCGACCTGGACGATGTCCTCCATCTCGTCGCCGCGATGGCGGAACCGCCCGGCCGCGTAGCGGACCAGGCTCATGTTCATCTCGATGAGGGTGTTGCGCGCGTACTGGTACTCGTGCGTGCCTTCCTCCAGTACCGCGAGCTCCTGGAAGAAGACCTTCGACAGGGCTCGTGCGTCCTTCGGCGCGACCGCCAACGCGTCCGGGACCATCGGCAGCGTTCCCGTTCCGGCCTCAATTCCCTTGGCCGACATCGTGGTGACCGTCACACCTTTCCCCTTTCGCGTGTGTACCGAGCCGGGATCCGTGGCCCCGTGGCTGCTCGCCTACCCGGAGCCCCGCAATCCACACGGCCCGGTTCGACGAGAAATTCCGGGGCGGGGGGTGAGGGGGACTCAGCAGCCCTCCGCGCAGCGCCTGTCGGCGTCGTCGAGCGCCCCTCCGCCCGGTTCTTCCGCCGGTCGCTGGGCAGAAGGAACATGCAGTACGGACGTTCGAAGGGGTGACATGACACGGGATCCCTCGCTGAGAGCCGTCGGGTGGGCGCGGTCGCTGCCCGTGGGCAGCAGCGTGAAGACGGCACGCGACTGGACGCGTGAGCACCTGGAGACGCTCGGCTGGGACCGTACCGCGCCGGCCACGGCGGACGCGGTGGTGCTCGCCGTCTCCGAGCTCGTCACCAACGCCCACGTCCACGCCCACAGCGACGCACAGCTCATCCTCACGTGGGACGAGGAGTGTCTGCACGTGACCGTGCACGACGCGTCGTCCCGTGCTCCCGAACAACGCGACCCCGGCGACGACGCCTTGGGCGGGCGCGGCCTGCTCCTGATCGGCGCCCTCGCCGACGACGTGCGGACCCGCAGCTGCCCCCGCGGCAAGGAAGTGACCGCCTGCTTCCGCCCGCCCCCGCCCGACCGGCGGACGTGACGCCGGGCGTGCGGGGAGCGGGCGGAGGGCGGCCGTACGAGGGCCCCCGCGCCACCGTGCGGCGGGCCCGCACCCCCTCTGCTCAGCGCCTGAGAGAGGAGAGCAGCGGCCGCCAGTCGATGTGGCTCTCCTCCGTGCCCTGCGGCACCAGGACGAGCGTGTCGCGCACCAGGCGGACGAGCCTGTCAGGGTCGCACCTGACCGTGGCGCAGTGCCCGGCCGGGCCGAGCAGCAGGAGGAGCGTGCCGTCGGGAGCCGGCCGCAGCCGGACCTCCCCCTCTCCGGTGGCGGTCCGCGATCCGGTGAGGACCATCTGGCGGTCGAGGCGCCACACGACGGGAGCCTCGCCCAGGAGGTGGAAGACGATGCTCAGCGCGTGGGGGTCGCGGGAGGTGTAGCTGACGGTGGTCTCGATCCGGACCGGCGCGTCCGCGTCCGGGGTCAGCAGTTCCATGGGCAGGGGCTGCGTGAGGACGCGCGGTGCGGGAAGCGGCGCGACGGGGGGCTGGGGCATGAGGTCCTCCGGCTGGGGGGATGTGGCGGGTGCGGTGTCCGCTTGACCCGTCCCGTCCCTGTTACACCTCATGCCCGCGGGACAGATGCGCCGATGGCGTCGCGGTTTCCCGCAGGCCGCGGACGCGGCCCGTCAGAGGCCGGGGAACCGGGGTCCGTCCGCCGCGCCGCTCGGGGTGTCGCCGTCGGGCCCCGCCGTCTCGGGCCGGCCCGTCAAATGCTCGTACGTGCCGGTGAGCAGCAGCAGCCTGTCGAGGAAGGGTGGCCTGTGGTCCAGTTGGAGCCGTACGCCCACCGCCTCGGCGTGCCGGTGGAGGGCCAGGAGGGCGGAGAGGCCCATCGAGTCGCAGAGGGTCATCCGGGCGCAGTCGAGGCGTATGTCCGAGGGCGCGGACGCCGGGTCGAGGTGGGCACGGACCGCGTCCAGCAGCTCGTCGGCGCTGTCCCAGGCGAGGTCGCCGGCGAGTTCCGCGTACAGGACGCCGTCCGCCGCGCGGGCGGCCGTGAGTTCGAAGGTGGTGTCGGATGTGGTCATGAATGGGGTCCGGGGGCCGATGGGGCGGGTACGCGGGTGAGGGCGCGACGTCCGGCGAGGAGGTGGGCCCGCGCGCGGGGGAAGTCGTGCTGCGCGTCGGCGAGGAGGTCGAGCGCGGCGGCCAGGGCAGCGCCCGGCACACCGCGGGCCCGCAGGACGTCGGCGGTCCAGGTGACGAAGCCGGTGAACAGTTCGGCGTCGTCGACGTAGAGGGACGCGGTGAGGAAGTCGACGATGTGGGCGATGTCCTCGGCGGTCCGTTCCCGCTGCGGGGCGGTGTACGACGCCATGGCCGGGACGGCGTCCTCCAGCTCCTTGAGGACGTGGCGGGTGAGCCGGGTCCGGTTGCGCGTCACCAGGGTGTACTCCTGGTCGGACAGATGCGGCAGTTCACGGGTCGGGTCCGGCAGCGGGTCCTCCGGGCGCCGCGGGCCATCGGCCAGGAGGGCGGCGGCGGCACGGGCGTCGGGTGCCCACCCGTCCGCGCCGAGCAGGAGGGCGTACCGGCCGTCGGGACCGAAGGCGGCCCCGCCGACGAGGACCGGGAGCCCGATGGCCTGGACGGCGGTGACCGCGGCGTGGGCGGTCGGGAGTCGGACCGGAAGGGAGGCCGACAGTGCGACGGCGTCCGCACCGGTCTGGTGCAGGTGCGCGATCAGGTGCGGGGTGGGGACGTGCGCCCCCAGGTAGTCGACGAGGAAGCCCCGGCCGCGCAGGACCTCCGCGAGGAGGCGGGCGGGCAGCGCGTGCCACTCGCCGTCGACGCAGGCGACGGTGACGCGCCGGGGCGCCGTCCCGCTCTCCCGCCGGGAGCTCGCCCCGGCGGTCGTACGGTGGCCCGGGACCTGGTGGGCGAGGGCCGCGATGACACGGTCCTGGATGGCCGTCGCGGCGTGCTCCTGGGCGACGCCGATGCGGCCGGCGGCCCACTCCCCGCCGACCCTCGCCTGTACGGGACCGATCACGTCGAGCAGGAGGTCCTCCACGGCGGTCCCCGCGTCGTGGGCGTCGAGGACGGCCGCTGCGGCTGCCGCTTCGTCCCTCGCCTGGAGTGCCGCCCACAGGCGTTCGCGGGTTCCGGCGAGGCCGATGGACGAGGTCATGGTGTGCGTGGTCATGCGGTGTACCTGCCCCGGGTGTGCCCGTTCACCGCCGACAGATGGGTGGTGTGCGGTGCGGTGATCGCGACGACCGCCATGTCGTCGTGCGGACCGCTGCCCACCCAGTCGCCGGCGATCATCTCCAGGCGCTCGACGACGGCCTCGGCGGGGAGGCCGACGCACTCGGCCAGCGCGGCCCGGAGCCGCTCCTCGCCGAACATCGACGAGCCGAGCGGTCCGCCCCGGGCCTCGGTGATCCCGTCCGTGTAGAGCAGGCACGTCTCTCCGGGCGCCAGGTGCACGGTCGCGGACCGCGAGGTGACCTCGGGCAGCGCGCCGACGAGGGTTCCGCTCGTGTCCGCCTCCTCCACCTCTCCCGTGGTGCGCAGGATCAGCGGTCGCGGGTGGCCCGCGCTGGTCAGTCTCAGCCGCACCTGACCGCCGGAGCGGCGCACCGAAGCCAGGACCAGGGTGGCGAAGCGGGTGTGGCGGGTCGTCAGGAGAGCGCCGTTGAGCAGCTTCAGGACGTTCTGGTGGTCGTCGGCGAGGGGCAGCAGCGCCTGCACGGTGCTGCGGATCCTGCCCGTGAGCACGGCGGCGTCCAGGCCCTTGCCGCACACGTCCCCCAGGACGGCGAGCGTCTCCTGCTCGGCGGCGGTCCCGGCGTGCACGTCGTAGAAGTCGCCGCCGATCCGCTCCGTGTCCTGGGAGGTCCGGTAGCCGCCGGCGAAGTCGACCCCCTGGACGTGGTGGAGTTGCGGCGGCAGGAGCTCGGCGATCAGCGCACGGGTGATGCGCGCCTGTTCCGCGTACAGGCGCGCGGCCGACAGGGCGGCGCCGGCGCGGGCGGCGAACAGCCGGGCGAAGAGTTCCTCCGAGGCGTCGAAGGCCCGCTGCCCGCCGCGCCGCAGCAGGATCAGGGCGCCCGCCGGCACGCCGTGACCGGGCAGCGGCGTGATGGCGACGGAGCCGGGGGCTCCTTCGAAGCCTTCGGGCACGGCCCATTCCGGCAGCTCCGCCGGATCGATCCACCGGGCGGGCACGGGGGGAAAGCCCTGGAGGGCCTCGGCCAGGCCGGGAACCGACGTCGGGTCCATCGTCACCTGGCTCCGGTCGCACCTCTCCCCCACGGCGGTGACCACGGCGTACCGCTTCCTCACGGGCGGAGAGATCACGAGCGCCGCGTCGCCGAGGTGGGCCGCGGCGAGCAGGGCCGCCTTCTCCAGGCACCGGTCCGGGTTCAGCGAGGCCAGGAGTTGCGTGGACGCCTCGGCCAGCAGCGCGGTGCGCTCCTGTTCGGTCCGCAGGGCGTCCTCCGCGACGGTCAGGTCGGAGTCGTCGACCAGCCACCAGGCCACGTCGCCATGGCCGGACTCGGTGGGGTGGGCCCGCAGGAGGCGGCCCTCGTGGCTCCCCCGCAGTGCGGGACGCCCCGCCCGTGCGCCGGCCGTGCCGGGCCCCGTCCGCGCCGGGCGGGCCAGCCGCCTGTGCGCGTCGGCCAGCCAGCCGGGGACGACCTCGTCCAGCCACGAGCCGACTCCCATCTCCGGGAAGAGGTCGGCCGCGGCGGCGTTGAACTCCACGACACCGCCCTCGCGGTCGGCCACCACCGCCGGATGGGGCGAGTGGAGCCAATAGGTGCGCCCGGCCGTGGGGGCGACCCGAGAGTGGTCGAACTCGCCTTCGAAAACAGTCATATGCGTGGCCCGCTCGTCGTGG
Organism: Streptomyces sp. NPDC051921; assembly: GCF_040680975.1. Taxonomy (NCBI): domain Bacteria; kingdom Bacillati; phylum Actinomycetota; class Actinomycetes; order Kitasatosporales; family Streptomycetaceae; genus Streptomyces; species Streptomyces sp. NPDC051921. The sequence continues at coordinate 37,960 of NZ_JBFAXU010000033.1, read as the reverse complement.
CCCGCCACCTTTCCACTCGACGACGGCTCGTCCGTCCACCCTTCCGCAAGGGCGGGCCGCACATCAAGCGAACCCCCCTCTTCCGGTACGCACCCGCCGCTTCCTCGCCATACCCCCACCGTCCCGGCACAGGGGCTTCACCGGAGGGACACGTTTCGGAGGATCGCGTTTCGGGGTCGTGTTCGCGGTCAGCCGGTTCCTCGAACGTGGTCCTCGGCTCGGAAGGAATCCGTCGTGTCGGTCGTGCTCTTCCTGGTGCTCGGTGTCGGGGTGGCGATGGCGTGGTGGAGCGTCACGCCCGTGCGCGGCGGTACGCGGAGGGGGTCCAGGTGACGGCCGGCGGTCGTCCGCGGCCGACCGGGATCAGACCTCGTGCCACTTGGCCTGGCCGAACGAGAAGAGCCCGAAGAGCACGAGAGCGGCGGCCACCGCGATCAGCAGCCAAGGACCCGCCGGCGTCAGCGCGAACGAGCGGATCGCGTCGTCCACGCCCTTGGCCTCGCGCGGGTCGAACGCCACCGCCGCCCGCACACCGGAGAAGCCGACCGCCGCGAGGACGAGACCGCGCCCGACGCCACCGACGACCCCCGTGACGTCCATGGAGCGGCGCTGCCACGTCTCCATGCGCCCCCACACGAGGGTGTCCCGGTACTTCCGCAGGACCGCGCTGCCCGCGATCCACACGCCGACCGCGAGGACCCCCACGGCCACCGCGCCGACCCACCAGCGGCCACCGGGCATGTCCAGCAGGCGGCTGGTGACCTCACGGCTCTGACGGTCCGTCTCGCCCGCACCGCTCCCCCGCTCGCCCGCCGCGAAGGACAGGACGAGGAAGGCGGAGCCGGCATAGAAGACGCAGCGGCCTGCGGACAGCGCTCGCGTGCGCGCCTCGTCCCCCTTCGGGCCGGCCGCACCGAAGATCGCCTCCGACAGCTGCCACGCCGCCATCCCGGCCAGGCCCACGCCGAGCGTCCAGAGCAGGACGGCCCCGAACGGCGTGCCGGCGATGTGGGTGAGGGCCCCTCCCCGGTCCACCTGCTCGTTCCTCCCCGTCAGGCCGACGCGTACGGCCAGTGCTCCGACGAGCAGGTACAGCACGCCCCGCGCCGCGAAACCGACCCGGGCAGCCGCCCGTACGGCCTCGCCGCGGGCCGCTCCCGCCGTGACGGCCGCGTACGGCTTCCTCAGGGTCATGGCCACTCGCTCCTCTCGATCGCCCTCCGGATGCCCCGTCCGCGCCGGACCATTCCCGGCCCGGGGTCTGCGGCCCGGCCGAGCGGTCGGACGACGAGGACACGGTTCCCGAGCGGGGCGTCAGCGCGGGCGGCGGTCCGCCCGGGCCGCCGCGCCGGCGCGCTCCGGCAGGAGGGACAGGCACGCCCGGACCCGCTTGCCCTCCGGGTCCGGCTCGACGCCCAGGCTCTCGCAGACGGCGACGACGATCTCGACGCCGTGCTGTCCGATGCGGCGGGGGTCGTGTCCCCGGGGAACCGGGGCGGCGGCCCCGCGGTCGAACACCGAGATCTCCAGGGTGTCCGGACGCAGCTCCAGGAGCAGTCGGCAGGGGCCTGCGGTGTGCCGGACCGCGTTGGTCACCAGTTCGCTGACCACCAGCTTCGCCAGCTCGACGCGCTCGTCGGCCACCGGTGCGCGGCGCACGGACGGAGCGGCCGCGAGGAAGTCGGCCGTGAAGGCGCGGGCCGAGGCGATCGCGCCGCCGTCGGAGGCGCTGTCGTAGACGGCGCTCGCGGACAGCAGGGGCTCCGGTGCTGCACGCTCAGCGGTGATCGCGTCCGTCATGGCGCTGGTACTCCCCTCGTCCGGTTGGGTGGGCGCGCTGGGCACCTCGTACACCGCCTTTCCCCACTTCGTGGTTCCCACACCGCCCGCAACGGGGATCACACGTGGCCGCGCCAGTCGAGACAGAGCACGAGGACGGCGTCCGGCGCGCCACGGGCCGTCTCGCGCAGCACGCGCACGACGGCTCCGGGAGCGTCCGCGCCGCCGACGTGGCGGGTCCGGTCCAGAGCCGTGGCGACGGGACCGTCCGGCGCCTCGTACTCCCCGGCGGCGGCCGAGGGCTCGCCCGCGCCGCAGGCGACGAAGACCAGCCGGTCGCCGGGCAGGAGGCGCAGGCGCTGGGTGGCGTAGACGGTGTCCTCGAACATGCCGAGGGGCAGCTGGCGGTCCAGTTCGATGCGCTCGGTCACGGCGCCGCAGATCCGCCAGAGCGTCGGCGACCCGGCGTCGACCACCTCGATCTCTCCGGTGGTCAGGTCGAAGCGGAGCAGCAGGGCGGCGAGCGGGCTCTTCCCCCGGTACTGACCGTAGAGCGCCTGGTCGGTGAGGCTGGCCTGACCCACCAGGTCGAGTCCGGCCCGTCGGGCGTTGCGGATCGCGTTCAGGGCGAGGGTGCTCACCAGAGCGGCCGGGGTGCCGGGGCCGGCGCCGTCGGCGACGACCAGCAGCAGCTCGTCCTGGGTCACGCTCCAGTCCAGGAGGTGTCCGCCCGAGGTGTAGGCGGGCTCCCAATGGGCGTGCAGGTCGAAGGCCGGCCCGGTGCAGGCCCGGCCCGCCAGGGTGTCCCACTGCATCTCCCCGGCGACGGTGAGGGCGCGCGTCCTGCGGGTACTGCGGTACAGGTCGGTGTGGCGGTCGGCGACGCGCAGGGCGTGCCCGAGCGTCTCGGCGACGCGCCCGAGGCTCTCCACGGTCGACGCGGTGGCGCGGTCCGGGGGGAGGAGGACCACGAGGACGCCGAGCCGGTCGCCGCGGACGGTGACCGGAAGGCAAACGGTCGCCGTGGGCCCGTCATCACGGAAAAGATATGGTTGCTGCGTGCGGAGGACGCGACCGACGGGCCCTGTGTCCACGGGCACGTGCCGCACCCCGGCAGGTGTCTGCGCGGGCCGCACGGGCCGCAGGGACGTGAACCCGTAGTCGACGAGCAGCAGGTCGGCGGAGGTCGCGGCGTACTGCTGCGCGAGACTGGTACGGAGGGAGTCCAGGAGGAGGTGTGGTGCCGCCCCGCGCAGTGCGCTGTCCACTGTCACGTGTCGATCCACCGAATCCGTACCGCCTTCTGGAGAGATGTGGAGATGAGCGGTCCGTCGGAAGGCCGACGTCCTCGGCCCCGGACGCCCGAGGAGTGTCGCCCGGCATGAACCCCAACCCCGCCGCGTCCCAGGGGGACGGGCAGCAGACCACGCAGGCCGCCCGGGAGCTCATCGAGCTCCTGGAGGTGCTGTGGGAGCGCGGTCGGGACATGGTGTCGCCGACGCCGGTGTCGGCGAGTCAGCTCCGCGTGCTCTACAGCCTGGACCGCGAGGAGGGGATCAGCCTCCGCACCCTGGGCGACCTGCTCGGGTCCGCGCCGCCCTCGGTGAGCCGCATGTGCGACCGCCTGGAGGCGCTCGGCTTTGTCCAGCGGCTGCCCAGCTCCGTGAGCCGCAGGCAGCTGGAGCTGCACCTGACCGCCCACGGCAAGGCGTACCTGCGGGACCTCCGGACCCAGCGCGAAGAGGCCCTGCTCGCGGTCATCGCCGCCATGTCGCCGACGAGCCGCAAGGCGCTGCTGCGGGGACTCACCGGGTTCCAGGAGGCACTGGGAGAGGGCGCGCCGGCGGCCTCGTCACGCCCTGACACGCCGCTGAAGGACGTCAGTTCGGCCTGATCCCCGCGCGCCGCCGGCTCCGGCCGGCCGCACACCCCATGTCCCCACTGCCACCCTCCGGTGATCCTTGACGCGTTCAACCGGGCACGAGCCAGGTGTTGCCCCAAGGATACAGTTGTCACACGGCAACTGTTGACGGGGTCCCGTGCCAGTCGAGACAGACCACGAGGGCGTCGTCCTCCAGCGGGGTCCTACCGTGGTACGCGGCGAGCTCACGCAGCACCGCCTGCGGCACGTGCGTGGGCGGGAGCAGCCGTGTGCCACTGAGGGCGCGGGCCAGCGCCCGCTCCCCGTAACTCTCGCCGTCGGGCGAGACGGCGGCGTACACGCCGTCGCTGCCGAAGAGCAGGCGGTCCCCCGGGAGCACGGTGAACCGCTCCGGCACGTAGGCGGAGTCCTCGAACATGCCGAGCGGCAGCTGCGCCTCGAAGGAGACGGACTCGACGGAGTGGCCCCGCAGCCGCCACAGACGGGGCGAACCCGCGTCCACGGCCTCCACCTCGCCCGTGGCGAGGTCGAAGGACAGCAGGAGCACCGACACGTAGGCGCTGCCCCGGTACTGCGCGTACACGGCCTGGTCGGCCAGGGCGGCCTGGTCCGCGAGGTCCAGCCCGGCCCGGCGGGCGTTGCGGAGCGCGTTGATCGCCAGGTTCGTCAGCAGGGCGGCCTCGATGCCCTCCCCCATGCCGTTGGTGACGGTGAGCGTCAGCCGGCCGGCCGAGACCGACCAGTCGTAGTTGTCCCCGAAGATCGCGTAGGCCGGTTCCAGGTGGGCACCGAGGGCGAACTCGGGACGGGCGCACGAGCGGCCGGGAAGGAGCTGCCACTGCATCTCGGCGGCGAGGGTGAGCCGCGTCGCCCGCCGCGCCAGCACGTACAGGTCCGTGTCGCGCTCGGCCACCAGGATCTCGTGTCCGAGGCCCTCGCAGACCTGACCGAGGACGGGCAGCACGGCCCTGACGTCGGCCCCTGACGGCAACCCGGCGGTCAGGACGCCCAGCCGGTCCCCCCTCACGGTGACCGGGAGGTGGACCAGGACCGCGTCGGGGCCGCGGGTGACGTAGGGCTCCTGGGCCCCGAAGGCGCGCCCCTGGGGACTGTCGTGGATCGGGACCGACGGCACCGCCCCGGGTGCCCGCTCGACGAGCTGGAGGGTGCGCAGCCCGTAGTCGGCCAGACGGAGTTCCACCCACAGGGCCCCGCAGTGCTGCCGCAGGGCGTCCTCGACGACGCTCACCAGCTGGTGCGGAGCTGCCCTGCGGAGCGCCTGCTCCACGTCGGCGATCTCGTGCACGTTCTCCCGCTTCCTTCCTCCCGGGGCGCGGTCCCGTGCCCAGGGCCGCACCGCCCCTCCGTCTACCTCGCGCCGCAGGCCGCGGCCAGCGCCTCGGCCACGCCGGCGTGCGGCGGGATCGTGGTCGTCACTCCGGTGATCTCCAGGATGCGCCGCACCGCCGGCGTCGGCGCGGCGAGGTACAGGTCTCCTCCGTGCGCGCGCGCCTGGTGGACCGCCCTGATCAGGACGTTGAGGCCGGACGAGTCCATGAAGCCCAGCGCGGAGAGATCGAGGACGAGGCGGGCCCTCCCCTGCCGGATCAGGTCCGTCAGGTGGGCCTCCAGCAGATGGGCGGTCTCCATGTCGAGCTCACCCCCCACGGACAGCACCGCGGTGCCGGTGTCGGGGATCGTGACGTCGACGTTCAGGTTCGGTTCTCGCTCGGACATGCGTTCCCTGCTTTCCACGATGTGGGGGGACGGGCGGTGGGGCGGGCGGCAGGTGATCAGGTCACCTGGACACCGATCAGACACGTGTCGTCGTCCGTGTCCGACTTGCTGCGCGACAGCAGCAGGTCCAGCCGTCGTTCGAGGCCGTCGGCGGGCAGGCGGGCGGTGGCCAGCAGCTGCGCGATGGAATCGTGAACGGAGGTGTCCCGCCGTTCGACGAGACCGTCGGTGTACATCAGCACGGTGTCGTCGGGTTCGAGGCGGAGCTCCGCCTCCTCGTACTCGGCTTCGGCGAGGGCTCCCAGCAGCAGTCCGCCGAGCAGGGGCAGGTCGACCGCCTCGCTCCGCCGGACGAGCACCGGCGGGAGGTGCCCCGCCCGGGCCCAGCGCAACGTGCGGTTCTCGGGGTCGTAGATCCCGCAGACGGCGGTGGCCGTGACCTGGGCCGTGAGGTGGTGGGCGACGGTGTTCAGCCAGGCCAGCAGCTGTCCCGGCCCCGCGCCGGTGACGGCGAGGCCCCGCAGGGCGTTGCGCAGGACGACCATTCCGGTGGCGGCCTCCACGCCGTGGCCCGCGACGTCACCGACGCACAGGAGCACCTTCTTCGACGGCAGCACGACGGCGTCGTACCAGTCGCCGCCGACCAGGGACTCGGTCTCGGCCGGGCGGTAGCGCACGGCGACGTCGAGTCCCGGCGCGTCGAGCGGCGGTTTGGCCGGCGGCATGATCGCGTGCTGGAGCTGGAGGGTGAGCCGGTTGCGCTCCGCCGCCGCCTCCTCCGTGGCGACCAGCCGGTCGCGGGTGGCCGTGAGGGCCACCTCGGTCCAGTGCTGCGCCGAGATGTCCTGATAGGCGCCCCGGACCGCCTGGAGCCGGCCGTCGGCGCCCAGGGAGGGTTCGGCGATGACCCGGATGTGCCGCGTGACCCCGTCCCGGCGCAGCAGACGGAAGGCCGTGGAGCCCGCGCGTCGCTGCTGCAGGACGGAGTGGAGGAAGCGCCGGATGGTGTCGGCGTCGTCGGCATGGGCGTGCGCCGCGAGGTCGCGCAGGGAGACGGCCGGTTCCGTCCGCTGCCGGCCGAAGAGGTCGAAGAGCTGGTCGTTCCAGGTGATCTCTCCGGTGAGGACGTCCTCCTCGAAGGCGCCGACGCGGCCCAGACGCTGGGCGTGCTGCAGCAGGCTGGCGAGGCGGGCCGACTCGTCCTCGATGCGCCAGACGAGGAAGACGTTGTCCCCGTGCCGGCTGATGCTGATGTCGGCGAGCGAGGAGAGCGGCACCTGGTCCACGAGCGCGGTCAGTCGGGTCCGCCGGCAGCGGAAGGGCTCGCCCGTGGCGTAGACCCGCTCGATCCGTTCGAAGAGTTCGCTCCCGCCCGCCGTCGCGGGATACGCCTCCAGGAGCAGTGCGCCCTCGACGGCGCTGCGGGGCCGGCCGGCCGGGTCCTGGAAGTGCGCGTTGGCGTGCCGGATGCGGAAGTCGGCCAGCATCCCCGCCCCGTCCAGGTGAGGGGTCAGTACGAGGGCGGGGTCGTGGAGGCCGTCCGCGAGTTCGGCCAGTTCCAGGGGTCCGTCCCCGCCCGGGACGAGGGGTCGCGCCGGCACGGAATGCGCGGGACGTGCTTCCAAGGTGTGGGCGCAGAGCTCGGCGAGGGCTTCGATCTGGCGTTCCACCGCCTGGGGCTGGGGGTCCAGCGGTCCGGCCCAGCAGATCTCCAGGACGCCGTGGATGCGGCCGCCGGTCCCGGCGGGGACGACGACCCGGCCGCCGTCGGGATGGCGTGTGCGTCCGATCGACGGGATGCCGGCCGCGGCCAGGGAGGGGTACCAGACCGTACGACGGTCGGTGAGCGCCTGGCGGGCCGCGGTGGTCACGCCGGGCGGTACGTGGTGCCAGCGGGCCGCCTCGTCGGAACCGTACCCGGCGTGGCCGCGCAGGCTCAGCGAGGCGTCCGGGCCGGTGGTCCAGATCGCCACGGCGACGGCGCCGAGGGGTTCGAGGGCGTGCGCCAGCAGCGACTCGGCGACGGCCTGGGTGTCGGGCGCGCCGAGCACCGCGCTCTCGGTCGTCCGCAGGCGCACGCCGACCGAGGCGCGGGACCCGGCGACCGGACCGGGAGCGGCGGGGTCGCCGACGGTCGTCCTGAGGAAGTCACCCGCCACCTCGGCGACCCGGTCACGGGCCGCCTGGTTGATGATGTCCGCGGCCAGCTCCAGCTGGGAGAGCCCGGCCTGGTCGGCCAGCTCGGCGAGATGCCGTGCCGCCTGGGCGGGGCCGCAGCCCAGACGCTCGACGATCACTCCCTTGGCGAGTTCGACCAGGGCGCGCCCCTCGGCCGCCGCATGCGCGGCACGTACTTCGCCGCGCAGCCGTTCCACCGTGGCCGCCAGCCGGCCGGCCGTGACGCGGCCGCGCGCCGTCGGCGGGTCGCCGTCGAGCGGGGCCGGGTCGGGGACGGCCGCCGCGGTCGCGACCGGCGCCGCAGCGCCCTCCCCGTGGGGGCCCGGGTACGGGTCTCCGCCCGGGAGATGGGGTCCACTCACGTCGACGACTCCTCGGGTGGGGCGGCCTCGGGGCCGCCGGGGGGACGGGAACAGGGCGCGCCGGGAAGGCGCGGTGCCCGCCGCGGGGTGCGGTACGGGCCGGTGAGGACGGCCACGGGGCTACCCCTCGTTCAGCCAGCGTCGGACGCACGCGATGAGTTCGTCGGCGTCGACCGGCTTGGTCACGTAGTCGCTGGCACCCGCGGCGAGGCTCTTCTCCCGGTCGCCCGGCATGGCCTTGGCGGTGACCGCGATGACGGGCAGGCTGGCGAACCGCGGCATCTCCCTGATCCGTGCGGTCGCCGTGTAGCCGTCCATCTCCGGCATCATCACGTCCATCAGGACGAGGTCGACGGCCGCGTGCGCGAGGAGTGCCTCGATGCCCTTCCGGCCGTTCTCGGCGTGCAGCACCCTGATGCCGTGCAGTTCCAGGATGCCGCTGAGGGCGAAGAGGTTGCGGGCGTCGTCGTCGACCACGAGAACGGTACGGCCGTCCAGCGTGGTGTCGATGGTCTGCGGCTCGGGGGCCCCGTGTTCTCCTCGGACCAGGGGCACGACGTCGCCGGGCTGCTCCGCGGACAGGTGCAGGGCGATCCGCTCGCGCAGCTCGTCGAGGCTGGAGAGGAGTTCCAGCGGCCGTCGGCGGGCCAGCTCCTGGAGGACGCGCTCCTGGTCGGCGGCGAGCCGGCGGTTGTTGTGGGCGAGGACGGGGACGGTCCGCAGGGCCTCGTCCCCGTCCATCGCTTCCAGGAAGCGCAGGGCGTCGCCGTCCGCCATGTCGACGTCGAGCACGACGCAGTGGAACGGCCGGGTGGCCAGGGCGGTGGCGGCCTCCTGGGGGCCGACGACCGCGATGAGTTCGATGCCCTCCCGGTCGGCCCGGCCGCCGTCGGCGGCGAGTTCCGTGACGGCGTTCTCGGCGACGAGCGCGAGCAGCCCGCGCGGGCGCTCCTCGATCACGAGGAGGCGCCGCGTCGGCCGGGTCGAGGGTGCGCCGACGCGCAGGGGGAGGGCAGGGGCGTCACCCCGGTCCGGCGCAGCCACCGAAGGGTCCGGGAGGCCGTCCGCCGTGGGGGCGGCGGGGGCGGGCTGTTCCGTGAAGTCGGGGCGGGCGACGGGCAGGTAGAAGGTGAAGGTGCTGCCTTCGCCGGGCGTGCTGGCGACCGTGAGGGCGCCGCCGAGCAGGTAGGCGATCTCGCGGCTGATGGACAGGCCGAGCCCCGTGCCGCCGTACTTCCGGTTGGTCGTCCCGTCGGCCTGCTGGAAGGCGCCGAAGATCGCCTCCAGGTTCTCGCGGGCGATGCCGATGCCGGTGTCCGTGACACGGAAGGCGACGACCGGGCCGCCCCGGTGGACGGTCGCCGGGAGTTCGTCGTCCGCCGCCGGTTCGATGCGGAGTTCGACGCTGCCGCGCTCGGTGAACTTGACGGCGTTGGACAGCAGGTTGCGCAGCACCTGGCGGAGCCGGGAGTCGTCGGTGATCAGGTCGACGGGGACGCCGGCGGCGGTGGAGACCGTGAAGGCGAGGCTCTTCTGCGAGGTGAGGGGACGGAAGGTGGCCTCGACGTAGTCGAGGAGCCTGCGCAGCGCGACGCGCTCCGGGTGGATGTCCATCTTCCCGGCCTCGACCTTCGACAGGTCGAGGATGTCGTTGATCAGCTGCAGCAGGTCCGATCCGGCCGAGTGGATGATGCCGGCGTACTCCACCTGCTTGGCCGTGAGGTTGCGGGTCGGGTTCTGGGCCAGCAGCTGGGCCAGGATCAGGAGGCTGTTGAGCGGGGTGCGCAGTTCGTGGCTCATGTTGGCCAGGAACTCGGACTTGTACTTCGAGGCCAGCGCCAGCTGCTGGGCGCGGTCCTCGATCTCCTGCCGCGCCTGCTCGATCTGGAGGTTCTTGGCCTCGATGTCGCGGTTCTGCGTCGCCAGCAGGGCCGCCTTCTCCTCCAGTTCGGCGTTCGAGCGCTGGAGTTCCTCCTGCTGCACCTGGAGCTCGTCGGTGCGGGAGCGCAGTTCACCCGCCAGCCGCTGGGACTCGTCCAGGAGTTCGTCCGTACGGGCGTTGGCGACGATCGTGCTGAGGTTGACGCCCACCGTCTCCATGAGCTGCTCGAGGAAGTCCCGGTGCACGGAGGTGAAGGGGCTGAAGGACATCAGCTCGATGACGCCCAGCACCTGGTCCTCGACGACGATCGGCAGCACCACCAGGCTGCCCTGGGACGTCCGTCCGAGTCCCGAGGAGATGGTGACGTAGTCGGCGGGGACGTTCTCGGCCGAGATGGTGCGGCGGCTGCGGGCGGCCTGTCCGACGAGGGACTCGCCCAGCCGGAAGCGGTCCTTGCCCCGGTCGGCGGGGCGGCCGTAGGAACCGACGAGCCCCAGCTCGACGCCGTCCGCTCCTTCCTCGGCCAGATAGAACGCGCCGTACTGGGCGGCCACGAGCGGGGTCAGCTCGTCCATGACGAGCTCGGCGACGACGGCCAGGTCGCGGTGGCCCTGCATCAGCGCGGAGATCCGCGCCAGGCTGGACTTCAGCCAGTCCTGTTCCTGGTTGGCCCGCGTCGTCTCGCGCAGCGAGCCGACCATCGCGTTGATGTTGTCCTTGAGCTCGGCGACCTCTCCCGACGCCTCGACGGTGATCGAGCGGGTCAGGTCGCCCTCGGCGACGGCGCTCGCGACCTCGGCGATGGCGCGGACCTGTCGGGTGAGGTTCCCCGCGAGTTCGTTGACGTTCTCGGTCAGCCTCTTCCAGGTGCCGGAGACGCCCTCCACCTCCGCCTGTCCCCCGAGCCGGCCCTCGCTGCCGACCTCCCGGGCCACCCGGGTCACCTCGGCCGCGAACGAGGACAGCTGGTCGACCATCGTGTTGATGGTGGTCTTCAGCGCCAGGATCTCGCCGCGCGCGTCCACGTCGATCTTCTTGGAGAGATCGCCGTTGGCCACGGCGGTGGTGACCTGGGCGATGTTCCGGACCTGCCCGGTCAGGTTGCTCGCCATGGAGTTGACGTTGTCGGTGAGGCCCTTCCACGTGCCCGCCACGTTCGGCACCCGGGCCTGGCCGCCGAGGCGCCCCTCCGTGCCGACCTCACGGGCCACACGGGTCACCTCGTCGGCGAAGGCCGACAGCTGGTCGACCATCGTGTTGATGGTCGTCTTCAGCTCCAGGATCTCCCCGCGTGCGTCGACGTCGACCTTCTTCGACAGGTCGCCGTCGGCCACCGCGGTGGCCACATGGGCGATCGCCCTCACCTGCGCGGTGAGGTTCCCCGCCATCGAGTTGACCGAGTCGGTCAGGTCGCGCCAGGTGCCGGAGGCGCCCTTCACGTCGGCCTGGCCGCCGAGGATGCCCTCCGTGCCGACCTCGCGGGCCATGCGCGTGACCTCGTCGGCGAAGGAGGAAAGCTGGTCGACCATCGTGTTGATGGTGTTCTTGAGCTCCAGGATCTCGCCGCGCGCGTCCACGTCGATCTTCTGGGAGAGGTCTCCCCTGGCGACGGCGGTGGCCACCTGGGCGATGTCACGGACCTGGGTGGTGAGGTTGCCGGCCATGGCGTTCACCGAGTCCGTCAGGTCGGCCCAGGAGCCGGAGACACCGGGCACCACGGCCTGCCCGCCCAGGGTCCCTTCCGTGCCGACCTCACGGGCCACCCGCGTCACCTCGGAGGTGAACAGGGAGAGCTGGTCGACCATCCCGTTGAAGACCCGGGAGATCTCGCCCATCAGGCCGCCCGCCTCGTCGGGCAGGCGGGTACCGAAGTCGCCGTCCCGCACCGCCGTGAGACCGGCCAGGAGCTGTCGGAGCTCGGGCTCCGCCACCGCGCCCGGCCCGGGCCGCCCCCCGGTCGAGGAGCCCTTGATCGTCGTCTCAGACATGCCCCATCCTCGTTCACCATCAGGCATCCGCTCACGGGCCGTGCGATCACGATCACGCGCCGCACCGCCCGTGCTCCCATGACGGCTCCGGCCTCGACCGTTGCCGTACGGCAATAATGACGACCCTACCCCTCCGTGATCGACAGGAGGAGAGCGGTACCGCGTCAGGCGGCCGGAACCCGCCGTCGGCCGGCTCCCCCTCCACTCCCCGGCATGCACGCCGCGAGCCGGGGTAGACGGCGCGCCGAGCCGGGCGGTCGACGCCCTGACGACGAGGGGAGTAGCACGTGCTGATGGCCCATCCCGCGGTCCTGCGCAATCTCATCGAGCAGTACGAGACACTCGAGGTGCTCCGGGCGGAGAACGGCGGCGACGAGGTGCGGCGGCGCATGGAGGACCTGGCGTACACCCTGTGCGTCGCGACCGGTACGCGTGACGTGGACACGGCATTGATCGCGGCCCGCCATCGCCTTCCGGGCGCGCGACCCGAGGACGATTCCGTGCTGACCGCCTGAACACACGGACGAGCCCGGCACCCTCCTTCCGGAGGGTGCCGGGCTCGCTCATGCCGTGGGCGAGCTCACATCGTGGGCGAACTCACACCGTGGGGCGAGGCGCCTACCAGCGGTACCAGCGGCCCGTGCTCCCCTTGGGCCGGGCCACGAAGCCCAGCAGCCACAGGACGAGCACGACCACGGCGATCCACCACAACGCCTTGACCGCGAAGCCGATGCCGAAGAGCAGCAGCGCGAGCAGAAGAACCAGCAGCAGGGGAACCATGCGTCTCTACCTCCTGAGATGACAGGTACTCACGTACGGATGACGGACGGGCGGGTGTGCGCCCGGCACGGGAGGGAGCGGATCGCGCCGTCCCTCAGAAGCGGCGTTCGAAGAGCCGGGCCACCGGGCCGCGGCTCCGTCGCCCGGCCCGACGCCCCAGCAGGTACGCGGCGGTGACCGCGGCCGTCGCGCCCATGGCCGCGCCACCCGCCATCCCTGTGAACGAGCGGACCGCGGTCCGCAGCGCGACGTCGGCGCCACCGGTCGCGGGCACGGTCGCTCGGGCCGACGGGGTCGGGAGGAAGAGCACGTCCCCCATGGTCACCGGGCCGCGTGTCCCGGTGGTGTCCCCGCTCCCCTCCCCCGCCCGCAGGACGCCTTCCGCGCCGCGCGGCGCGCCGGCACGGTCGGCGACGGCGCGGTCGGCGACGGCGCGGTCGGCTACGGCGCGGCCCGGGACCGCGTACGGGCCGGGCCGACGGAACGGCTTCTGTCCACTCTTCTCCGAAGCAGTCATGGGGACCGTCTCGCCGGACCCGCCCGCGGCAAACCTCCCCCCTCGTCCCGGGCCCCGCTCCACGGCGCGCTTGGCCCCGTCGATCCCGGACAGACGGCCCCTCATGGTGACGATTCTTCTCGCGGGACTCCCGGCCATCGCCGCCCTCGCCACCGGTCTCCTGGCCGCTCTGGCGTCTCCGTGGTGGTGGTGCGCCGCAGGCCCCGCGCTCCTGCTCGCCTCGGTGGCGGCGTACGACCTGCTCCAGCGGCGGCACTCGATCCTGCGCAGCTATCCGCTCCTGGGACACCTGCGGTTCGCGATGGAGCGGATCCGTCCCGAGGTGCAGCAGTACTTCGTCGAGCGAAACGTCGACGGCGCTCCCTTCGACCGGGACACGCGCTCCATCGTCTACGAACGGGCCAAGGGAACCGACGCCGAGGACCCCTTCGGGACGGAGCTGGACCTGGACCGGCCGGGCACCGACCACCTCGTCCCCTCCATGTCCCCACGCCCGGTGGCCACGCAACCGCCCCGGGTCCGGATCGGCGGCCCCGACTGCACCCGGCCCTACGACATGGCCCTGCTCAACGTGTCCGCGATGAGCTTCGGCTCCCTGTCGGACCGGGCGGTCCGGGCGCTGAACGAGGGCGCCCGGCGCGGTGGCTTCGCCCACGACACCGGTGAGGGCGGGATATCGGAGCACCACCTGGCCCCCGGCGGGGACCTCGTCTGGGAGATCGGCACGGGCTACTTCGGCTGCCGTACGGAGGACGGCGGCTTCGACCCGGGGACGTTCGCCGAGAAGGCCGCCCTCGACCAGGTCGTCTGCGTCCTGCTGAAGATCAGCCAGGGAGCCAAGCCCGGCATCGGAGGCGTGCTGCCCGGCACCAAGGTCAGCCGGGAGATCGCCGCGGTCCGGGGCGTCCCCGAGGGCCGGACCGTGATCTCCCCGCCGTACCACCGCGTCTACCGGACCCCCAGGGAACTCGTGCGCTTCGTGAGCCGGATGCGGGAGCTCGCCGGAGGCAAGCCGGTCGGGCTCAAGCTGTGCGTCGGCTCGCGCCGCGAGTTCCTCGCCGTCTGCAAGGCGATGCTGGAGGAGGACGTCACGCCCGACTTCATCGTCGTCGACGGGGCCGAAGGCGGCACCGGGGCCGCGCCGCTGGAGTTCGCGGACACCGTCGGGCTCCCCCTCACCGAGGGCCTGACGACGGTCCACCGCTCCCTGGTCGGCGCCGGCCTGCGCGACCGGGTCCGGATCGGCGCCTCCGGCAAGGTCGCCACCGGCGGTGACATCGTGAAGCGGCTGATCCAGGGCGCCGACTACACCAACTCCGCCCGGGCCATGATGTTCGCCCTCGGATGCGTCCAGGCCCAGCGCTGCCACACCAACACCTGCCCCGTCGGGGTCGCCACGCAGGACCGCCGGCGCGCCCGGGCCCTGGACGTCGAGGACAAGGCGCGCCGCGTCCAGCGCTTCCAGGAGGCGACGGTCAAGAGCGCCCTGCAGATCATGGCCGCCCTGGGCGTCGACGGGCCGGGCGACCTGTCGCCCGAGATGCTGCTGCGCCGGGTCGGACCGGACACCGTGCGGTCGCACGCCGACCTGTACCCACCGCTCGAAGCCGGACAGCTCCTCGCGTCGGCGTCGGTTCCGCTCGCGTGGGCGGACGACTGGAACGCGGCACATCCGGACCGGTTCACCCCTCGGTGAACCGGTCGGTGTCCCTCGCGAGGGGGGACGAGGACGCGGCCTGCCGGACGAGCGCCTCCTCACCGGCGCCGCCCCCGGCGCGGACAGCCGACTCTCCCACGGAAGCCGCGACGCGTCCGACCGCGTACGTGCGACGCGCTCACGCGCGTGCGGCCCGCACCGTCTGCTGGTGCGGGCCGCACGCGGGTGCCGACGACCCACGGCAAGGGGAGAACCCTGGATCGTGCGACGTGAGCGTGTCCCGTCGCTCACCATCCGCCTGCCCCGGTCACGGGAATCCATTCCTCCTTTTTCGCCGTCGCCGGGTCGGGTCCTCCCCCTCTGCGCCGGACGCGGCGGCCGGCCTGCTCGGAGGCCTGTCCGGAGCGGCGGGCGGTGGCGCCGCCGATGCCGGCGGCGGCGGTGACGACGGCAGTGCGGCCGGCCGCCGACCTGCCGCTCGGGGGCCGCCGGAGCGGCTCGCCCTGCCGCTCCGGTCGGCTGCCGGGCCCGCCGCAGCGCCCGGAACCCGACGACGGCGGGCAAGAGCCCGTCAGGGTGTCGAGGGCGGTGGCTCGCCACGGCGCACGAAGGCGTGGGCCGGACGGAAGGTCCGTCCGGCCCACGCCCTCGTGTTCCGCGGAGGCGGGTCTGCGCCCGTGCGTCGGATCCTCGGACGATCCCTGCGACGAACGACGTGGACCGCCCGGGGTCGCCGGTGTCAGACGGGGCCCATGCCGCCACCCGAGAAGGGCCCGCCCGCGCGGTAGTACTGGCCGATCTCCTCGCGGTACTGCCGGTCGGCGAGGTGCTTGTCGGAGACGAACTCGGGCGCGTCCTTCACCTGGGCCTTGGACAGGGCGAGGTGGACCGCTTGCTCCTCCAGGTCGACGCGGATCACCGCGCTCGCCGGGATCAGCACCTCCTTGCCGAAGATCCAGACGCCGGTGTCGACGACCAGATAGGCGTCGCCCACCTCGTCGGAGTGCTTGTCCACCTTGCCGATGTGCCCGTCGGACGCCTCGACCCGCCATCCGGTCAGGTCGGTGCCCGCCGGGTGGCCGGACTCCGTGGTGTAGGACCAGAGATGATCGGTCATTGCTGTCACTCCTCTGTCGCTGTGCTGCCTGTACGTCGCGGCACCGAACCGTGCGGGCCGCCTCAGAGCCGGTCACGCCGGTCGTCGTCGGTGACCGTGGGTGCCACGGGCGGGACCACCATCCGGCGGCGGCGAAGGACGCTTGCGTAGACGGCGGTTCCCAGGAAGCCGACCGCCATCAGGATCAGACCGACCACATCGAGGTCGACGGCTTCGAGCTCCCAGTCGGACGCGAAGGTGAGGATGGCGCCGACGGCGATCATGATGATGAACAGTCCCAGACCCATGGTTGCTCCCTCCCATGCGGGTTGGACAGCGTCCGCGTACCCGGCTCTCCGGGGATCATTCCGCTCCCCGGGCGCGGTCGGGTCCTGCGCTCGGCCGACCGCACCTCCGCCGCCCCTCGACCCGCGGGAGCGTCACGGTCCGGCGGGCACGGGAGGTGTGGGACGGCGGCCACGGGCAACACGGAGCGACAGGGCACGACGCCCGGGAGCACGTGCCCCGACGGGAGACGACGGACATGCGATACGAGGAGGACCCCATGACCGCACTGCTGACCTGCATCAAGCGGTTCGCCCGCAGCCCTCAGGGACGAAGCACGGCGGCGGCCGTCCGCCGGGCGGCCGCCGACCCCCGCAGGCGCACGCAGGCGCAGCGCCTCCTCGGCAAGCTGCGTCGCCACCGCTGACGGTTGCTCACCCGGCCCGGGCGGGCCGGGGAGGACGGCCGGAGCCCCGCACCCGTCCCCGGGGAGTTGGCGCCGGGGTTGATGATCAGGCAGCCGACCACGAAGCGGAGGGGGACGGTGAAGTAGACGCCGCCGCGTCCGCGGTGCCCCAGCCGGGCGGGGCCGCCTGGCCGCGGCCGGTGGCGATGGTGCGGGCCGCGCTGCCCGCGCCGGCGTTGCCGCTGCGGGTGCCGGAGGCCCGCACCGCCCCTCCGGGGACGGAGCCGCGGGTGGCGCCGAGGACCGTCCGGGCGGCGCGCCGTCACCCGGGCAGCCCCAGGGCGCGCCGTCCGCCGCCCTCGGGGGCGGAGCCCTTGGGCTACCGTCGGCCTCATGGAGCGAATCCGTGCGGTCCTGATCGACATCGACGGTGTTCTCACCGTGTCCTGGAAGCCACTGCCCGGAACGGTCGCGGCCATGGAACGGCTGCGCGCCGCCGGCCTCCGCCTCGCGCTGGTGACCAACAACACCTCCCGCACCCGGGCCGCCATCGCCGCGCGCCTGGCCGACCTGGGGTTCCCCGTGGGTGCCGGCGACATCCTGACGGCCCCGGCCGCGACGGCGGCGTACCTGCGCGAGCACTTCCCCGGGGCCCGCTGCCTCCTCCTCAACAGCGGCGACGTACGGGACGACCTGCCGGGAGTCACCCTGATCGACGAGGGAGACGCGGACGTGGTCGTGCTCGGCGGCGCGGGCCCCGAGTTCGGCTACGAGTCCCTCAACCGCGTCTTCCGGCAACTGCAGCGCGGTGCGCGGCTGGTGACCATGCACCGCAACCTGTACTGGCGCACCGAGGGCGGCCTCGACCTCGACACCGGGGCCTTCCTCGAAGGCATCGAGAAGGCTTCCCGCACGGAGGCGGACGTGACGGGCAAGCCGGCACCCGCGTTCTTCGCGAGCGCCCTCGCCCACCTGGACGCCGACGCACCCGAGGCGCTGATGATCGGCGACGACATCGAGTCGGACGTCCTGGCGGCCCAGCGGTCAGGCATCACCGGCGTCCTGGTGAGGACGGGCAAGTACCTCCCGGAGACGCACCACGACGCTTCCGGGTCCCCCGACCATGTCCTCGACTCCTTCGCCGACCTGCCCGCGCTGCTCCTCGCCGGCTCCGGCTCCGACTCTCCTGCCGGATCCGGTTCCTAGACGGCACCCTGCTGAACGGGATCCCCGGTTTCCGTGCCGTCCGGCTCACCGGCCCGGGCGGCGGCGCGCAGCGCCGACTCGACCCGGCGGTTGGTGGTCATGGTCGACGTGACGGCGGTCATGGTGAGGAGGAGACCGGCCGCGGTGTAGAGCGGGGTGCGGACGTCGTGGGTGGTGGCGAGCCAGCCGCCGAGGAAGGCGCCGAACGGGGCGGCGCACATGGCGAGCATGCGGGAGGTGGAAGCGACCCGGCCCATCAGGTGGGCGGGGACGATCGCCTGCCGGAGGGAGGGGCCGAGCACCATCGTGGCGCCCATGCCCGCTCCGCAGACGGCGAGCGCGAGGCCGGCGACGTACGGGTCCGGGGCGGCGGCCAGGACCAGGATGGCAAGCCCCTCGACTGCGGCCGTGCAGGTCAGTGCGGTGCCGGTGCCGAGCCGTCGACCGAGGAAGGACGCGATGCCCGCGCCGAGCAGACCGCCGGTGGCCTCCGCCGTGAGGAGCAGGCCGAAGCCGAAGGTGTCGATGCCGAGACGATCGTGCGCGAAGAGGGCGAGCACGGTCTCCACGGCGAGGAAGGCGATGTTCCCGACCGCCGGACGCAGGGCGAGCCCGAGCAGCAACCGATCCCGGAACACGTACGAGGCGCCGGCCCGCGCCTGCCGCAGCAGCGACTCACGGACCTGCGGTACGGGCCGGGGGACGGCGGGCAACGACCGTACGAGCAGGGCGGAGAGCGCGAACGACACCGCGTCGGCGAGCAGCGGGAACGTCCGCCCGAGCGCGAGCAGGGCACTGCCCGCAGGCGGCCCCGCGAAGCCGGACGCGGCGGTCTGGGTGCCGCGCAGGCGGGAGTTGGCGCGCTCCAGGAGCGCGGCGTCGCGGCCGAGCAGATCCGGCAGATAGGCCGTGGCGGCCGTGTCGAAGAAGAGTCCGCCGAGGCCGAGCAGGAAGGCGACGGCCGCCAGCAGCGGAATGCCCAGCACGTCGAGCGCGGCCGCTGCCGCCGGTATCGCGAGCAGCACCGCACGCGCCGCGTCCGTGACCCACATCGTGCGCCGTCGGTCCCAGCGGTCCACCAGCGCGCCGCCGAGCACCCCGAAGAGCAGCCACGGCAGCGTTCCGGCGGCGGTGACGACGGCGAGCGCCATCGGATCGCGCGTCAACGTCAGCGCGAGCAGCGGCAGCGCGGCATGGGTCACCCCGTCCCCGAGTGAGGACACCGTCTGCGCGGTCCACAGCCGTCCGAATCCGGTCGGCAACTTCCTCACGTCTGCGGTCACTTGGCATCCCCTCCGGCCTGCTCGCCCGTCGCCGGGCGGAACAGCGCGAAGACGAGCGACGCATCCGGCAGCGACGGGTCGGACAGCTCCCGGTACTCGTCCGCCAGCTCCTGCAGCCGCGCCCCCAGTTCCGTGAACTGCTCCTCGGTGAGCCGCAGATGCGCCATCCGTACGTGCCGCTCGCCACCGGCCGGCGCCGCCTCCAGGTCCGCCACCGCGTGCCGCATCAGCACGTCCGGCCCTCCCTCGCCCGGATCCGGCAGCTCGATCGACCGCGCGGCCATCGCGTAGTACCGCTCGGTGACGCCCCGGACCTTTCGCGTCCGTACCACCTTCACCAGGCCGGCCCGTTCGAGCAGGCGTACGTGGTAGCTGGAGCTCCCCTTCGCGAGGCCCACTCGCTCGGCGATCTGCGTGATCGTCGCGGGCTCGAAGCGGAGCACGGCCATGATCCGGTGACGCGTGAGATTGGAGACGGCGCGCAACTGCTCGTCCGTCGTGACGCGGAACGTCTCGGGAAGATCATCGGTAGGCATGCCCGCAATGGTCAACGTTTCTTGACCATTGCGCAAGGGGTTTGCGCCCGGCTGTGCGGGAGGTCCGTTCACCGTGGCGGGTGCTCGTGCGGGCACGACGCGAGCAAGCGGGGGCGGGCCGCGGGTGGGGGCCCGCGGGTCCCTAAGGTGGGCCCATGTCTGCCACGTTGAGTTCCACGAAAGCGGCCGCCGCCCTGCGCACTGCGGCTCGCGTGTCCGCCGAGTCGTTGTTGGTCCTGCTGATGGCCGGGGTGGCCCTGTGGCTCCTGGGTCGCATGTGGTCGGTCGTCTGGCCGCTCGTCGTCGGGTTGTTCCTCACCACCCTCACCTGGCCGCTGACGCGTTTCCTGCGCCGCCACGGCTGGCCTCCCGCCGTGGCGGCGGGGGTCGTCACGGTCTCGTTCGTGCTGGTCGTCGCCGGCATCGTCGCGCTCATCGCGGTACCGGTCGCGTCCCAGTCCGGGGAGCTCTCCCAGGGCGTGGTCGAGGGAATACAGCGCCTGCGCGAGTGGGCGGCCGGGCCTCCGTTGAACATCGGCGACGACGAGATCTCGGGCGCCTTCGACGCGGCGATGGCCCGCGTCCAGGACAGCATCGGCAGCATGGTCACCGCGGTCGCGACCGGCGTGGGCACCGTGTTCAACGGTGTCGTCACGGCCTTCCTGGCCCTTTTCCTGATGTTCTTCTTCCTGAAGGACGGCCCCCGGTTCGTGCCGTGGCTCGGCCGTCAGCTCCCCGGACGGCTCGCCGTCGACGTCCCGGTCCTGGCGGAGCGCAGCTGGGACACCCTGGGTGCGTTCGTGCGCAGTCAGGCCTTCGTCGGCCTCCTCGACGCCGTGTTCATCGGCCTGGGTCTGTGGATTCTGGACGTCCCCTTGGTGCTTCCCCTCGCGGTGCTGACCTTCGTGTCCGCGTTCGTGCCGATCGTGGGAGCCCTCTTCGCCGGCCTGGTCGCGGTGCTCATCGCGCTGGTGTCGAACGGCGTCACCGACGCGCTGATCGTTCTCGCGATCATCGTCGTGGTGCAGCAGCTGGAGGGAAACGTGTTCCAGCCCATGATCCAGAGTCGCGGACTCGGTCTGCACGCGGCCGTCGTCCTGCTGGCGGTGACGCTCGGCGGCAGCCTGGCCGGCATCGTGGGGAGTCTGCTGGCCGTCCCGGCGGCCGCTCTCATCGCGGTGTTCTGGAACTACCTGCGGGAGCAGCTCGGCGACGGAAGGCCGGAACCGGACCCGGACGAGGCGCACGACCCCGTGCCCGCCACGACCTGACCTGACGGCCGGTCAGGTCAGGTGGTGGCGGGGCACCGGGCCGATCGCCCAGGGAGTCAGGTGGGTGTGTGGGCCGCCTTGCTCGTCGTGGTGCCGTCCTCGTCCTGGGCCTCCGGCGCGGCAGGCGGTTCCGGAGCGGGCGGCGTGCGCACCAGCAGCGCGACCAGCACGGCCAGGGCGCCGAGGACCGCTCCGACGCCGAACCCCCACCGGATGCCCGCGGCCAGGGCGCCGGTGGTGCCGGCGCCGTCGGCTGCCGCCGTGGCGGCGCGTCCCGACATGACGCTGATGACCAGGGCGGTGCCGGCGGCGGCCGCGACCTGCTGGAGCGAGCCGAGGATGGCGGAGCCGTGGGGGTAGAGGTGCGGAGGCAGTACGGAGAGGCCGGAGGTGAAGACAGGGGTGAACACGAACGCCATGCCGGCGCTCAGGGCCACGTGCAGGGCGAGCACCAGCCACGGCGAGGTCTGCTCGCCCGTGAGGGCGAACAGTGCGAGGCAGAGCGCGGTGAGTACGGCTCCGGGCACGACCAGGCGCGGCGCGCCGAGTCGGTCGTAGAGCTTGCCGACCTGCGGTCCGAGCAGGCCCATGGTCAGACCGCCCGGGATGAGGAGCAGCCCGGTCTGCAGCGAGGTCAGGCCGCACACCTCCTGCAGATAGATCGGCAGCAGGATGAACGCACCCATGAGGGCCATGAAGGACAGGCACATCAGGCCCAGCGCCACGGAGAAGTGGCGGAACGTCAGGGCGCGCAGGTCGAGCAGCGGCGTGGACGAGCGCTGCAGTGCCAGCTGGCGCCACACGAACAGGCCCACCAGCACGGCGCCGATCAGGGTGATGGCCGCCGGGGGCACCGGGGCCCGGGCCGCGTCCCCGGCACCGAGCCCGCTCAGGCCGTAGACCAGGGCGCCGAATCCGGCCGCGGCGAGCGGGACGGACAGCCAGTCGATGGGGCCGGCCTGCGGCTCGCCGATGTTCACCAGCTTGCGCCGACCGAATACGGCCATGGCTCCCGCGATCGGCAGCACGGCCAGGAACAGCAGGCGCCAGGTCCCCAGTTGCAGCAGAACCCCGGAGGCGGCGGGGCCGAGGGCGGGTGCGACGGAGATGACGAGGGTGATGTTGCCCATGACGCGGCCGCGGTCGTGCGGGGGCACGAGGGTCATCAGCGTCGTCATGAGCAGCGGCATCATGACGGCGGTGCCGCTGGCCTGGATGACGCGCGCGGCCAGCAGCACCGGGAAGGCGGGCGCTGCCGCGGCCAGCGCCGTGCCGGCGAGGAACAGTGCCATGGCCAGGCTGAAGGCGGTCCGCGTCGTCACGCGCTGGAGGAACCACCCCGTCACCGGGATGACGACGGCCATGGTGAGCATGAAGGCCGTGGAAAGCCACCCTGCGGCGGCCGCGGTGACCTCGAACTCGCGCATGAGCCGCGGGATCGCGTTGACCATGATCGTCTCGTTGAGGAGGACGACGAACGTGGACAGCACGAGGATCCGCAGCACGGCGGTGACGCGGGCGGGCGGGAGCGTGGGTGGTGCGCTTGGTGCGAGCATGGCGCCTTCCGTCAGGTGAGTGTCCTCCGCACGTGGGCGGGTCACACTGACAGACCGCGGCGCCGGGAAGAACTCATCGGTGTCTCCCGATCCTGCCGGTCCGGGCGCCCGAGCTCAAACGGTTTTTCGGGCGCCGTTCCGCTCGGGCCGCCCGCCCGGGTGCTGCGGCGCGCGGCCACGGCCGCGCGCCGCGGCACCGTCAGCCTCGCCGCGGCCCGGGGCCCTGCACTCAGCAGATGCGGGGCAGCTGCTCACCCAGCGGCATGTCGACCACGCGCGTGCCGCCGAGGCCGGTACGGGCCACCACCATGCCCGGATGCTCCGCCACGGCCTCGCCGATGACGGTCGCACCCGCGCCGAGCGGGTGCGCGCGCATCGCCGCCAGCACGGATTCCGCCCGCTCCCGCGGGACGAAGGCCACGAGCTTGCCCTCGTTGGCCACGTACATCGGGTCGAGGCCGAGGATCGCGCAGGCGTTGGCCACGGGGTCGGGAACGGGGACGGCCCGTTCCTGGACGACCACGCCGGTGCCGGAGGCGGCCGCGATCTCGTTGAGGGAGGCGGCCAGGCCTCCGCGCGTGGGGTCGCGCAGCACGTGCAGGTCCGGAGTCACCGCGAGCATCGCGTCGACGAGACCACCCAGTGCCGCGCAGTCGCTCTCGATCTCGACGCCGAACTCCAGGCCTTCCCGCACGCTCATGATCGCCACGCCGTGGACGCCGACCGGCCCGCTGACGATCACCACGTCACCGGGCACGACGCGTGCCGGACGCAGATCGACACCGGCCGGGATCAGGCCGATCCCGGACGTGTTGATGTAGATGCCGTCCCCGTGGCCGGCCTCGACGACCTTGGTGTCGCCGGTGACCACCTGGACGTCCGCCGCACGCGCCGCCGCGCCGAGCGCGTTCGCCACCCGGGCGACGACGTCGGTCTCGACCCCTTCCTCGAGGATGAAGCCGCAGGACAGGTACGCGGCCCTGGCCCCGCTCATCGCGAGGTCGTTCACGGTTCCGTTGACGGCCAGGTCGCCGATGCTGCCGCCGGGGAAGAAGAGCGGGCGCACCACGAAGGAATCGGTGGAGAAGGCCAGCCGGGCACCGCCGAGTTCGAGCGCCGCCGCGTCCGTGGTGGTGGAGAGCGCCGGCCCGCCGAAGGCGGGTGCGAAGACCTGCTCGACCAGTTCGGCGGACAGGGCACCGCCACCACCGTGGCCCATGACGACCCTCGGCTGGTCCCGCAGGGGCGCCGGGCAGGTCCAGGCGAGCATGTCCGGTGCCCGGTCCGGGGCATCCGGGCTGGTGATGCCTGCGGTGCCCGTGGTCGTGTCAGACAACGGAACTCCCCTCCAGGGGCGCGACGTT
Organism: Streptomyces sp. NPDC051921; assembly: GCF_040680975.1. Taxonomy (NCBI): domain Bacteria; kingdom Bacillati; phylum Actinomycetota; class Actinomycetes; order Kitasatosporales; family Streptomycetaceae; genus Streptomyces; species Streptomyces sp. NPDC051921. The sequence continues at coordinate 14,195 of NZ_JBFAXU010000033.1, read as the reverse complement.
CGAGGACGGGATGGTCGAGGGCGGGATGCTGGAGGGCGGGACTCCCGAGCCGAGGTCGAGCCTCCGGTAGAGGTAGTAGGCGGCGCAGGCCCCCTCACTGGAGACCATCGTGGCGCCCAGAGGCGTGCGGGGCGTACAGAGGGTGCCGAAGGCTTCGCACTCGTGGGGTTTGAGCAGGCCCTGCAGCACCTCCCCGCTGCGGCACTCGGCCGGCTCGCGGGTGTCGATCCCCTCGACGGAGAAGCGGACCTCCGCGTCGTGGTCGCGGTACCGCTCCGAGAGCCGCCAGCCGCTGTCCGGGATGACGCCGATGCCGCGCCAGGCCCGGTCGGTGACCTCGAAGACGTCGTCGAGCATGGCCCTGGCCGCCGGGTTGCCCTCGGCCTGTACGGCACGAGGGTAGGCGTTGTCGACGGTGTGCTCCCCCCGCTCCAGCTGGAGCACGGTCCTCCGTACGCCTTCGAGGATGTCCAGGGGCTCGAAACCCGTGACGACGATGGGCACCCGGTACCGCGCGGCGAGTTCGGGGTATTCCGCGGTGCCCATCACGCTGCAGACGTGGCCCGCGGCCAGAAAGCCCTGTACGCGGCAGTCCGGGGACCGCATGATCGCCTCGATCGCGGGCGGCACCCGCACGTGGGAGACCAGGAGGCTGAAGTTGCGGATGCCCAGCCTGCGCGCCTGGTGCACCGTCATCGCGTTGGGCGGGGCGGTGGTCTCGAATCCGATGCCGAAGAACACCACCTCGCGCCCGGGGTTCTGCTCGGCGATCCGCAGGGCGTCGAGCGGCGAGTAGACGACCCGGACGTCGCCGCCCTGTCCGCGCACCTGGAAGAGGTCGCGGCCGTTGCCGGGGACCCGCAGCATGTCCCCGAACGAGCAGAAGATCACGCCGGGGCGTGACGCGATCTCCAGGGCCTTGTCGATGACCTCCAGCGGTGTCACGCACACCGGACAGCCAGGGCCGTGGATCAACTCGACCTCGTCCGGAAGGAGTTGGTCGATGCCGTGCCTGATGATGCTGTGGGTCTGGCCGCCGCAGACCTCCATCAGGGCCCAGGGCCGGGTCACCGTCGCATGGATCTCGTCGAGCAGCCGCCGGGCCAGCTCGGGGTCCTGGAACTCGTCGATGTACTTCACCGGTGCACCTCTCCGGCGGCGCCCTCGTGCGCCTGCCGTTCGCCGTCCGTCATCTCGGCCGCCGTCTCCCACGGGTCGCCGAACTCCTCCTGGAGCATGCCGAGGGTCTCGAACAGCTCCAGCGTCTTCCTGGCCGACTCCTCGTCCAGACGTTGCAGGGCGAATCCGACGTGGACGATCGCGTACTCGCCGACCTTCAGGTCCGGCAGGTACTCCAGGCAGACCTCCTTGACCACGCCGCCGAAGTCGACGGTGGCCATCCGGGTGCCGTCCCGGTCCTCGACGTCCAGCACCCTTCCGGGGACCGCCAGACACATGTACGTCTCCTCACTGTCGCTGTCGTGGTCGCGCACCGGGGGCCGGATCGGCGGTGACGCGACCGGCCACGACCAGTTGGCCGAGTGCCAGTCCTCCGTCGTTCGGCGGAACCAGGCGGTGGCGGAGGACGGTGAAGCCGTCCCGGCTCAGGGCACGCGCACAGGCCGAGGAGAGCACCGTGTTGGCGAACACTCCCCCGGTCAACGCGACGGTCTCCACGCCCCGTTCGGCGCGCGCCGCCCTGCAGACCGTGTGCACCAGGTGGGCCACCGCGTGGTGGAAGCGGGCCGCGACGAGCGCCGGCGGCGTGCCGCCGCGCACGTCGTCGGCGGCCGCGGCCAGCAGCGGTGCGGGGTCGAGGGACAGCGGACCGCCGGGTCCCGACGCCACCGGGCGGAAGGCGTAGCGCGCGTCGCCCTCCGCCGCCGGCGCGCGGAGGGCCGCGGCCTCCAGCGCGACGGCCGCCTGCGCCTCGTGACCGGCGAGGTGGCAGACGCCGGTCAGGGAGGCGACGGCGTCGAAGAGCCGGCCCATGCTGGAGGTCGGCACGCAGTTCAGCCGGCGGGCCAACTGCTGTTCGAGCAGCCGCAGTTCGTCCGGCGGACAGGCCGCCACGCACGGCAGTGCGGGATCGGCCGGGAGGCCGGCGGCGTGCAGGTGCGCGAGGGCCATGCGGTACGGGCGGCGGACCGTCGCGTCCCCGCCGGGGAGGGGAACGTAGGCCAGGTGCGCGAACCGCGAGAACCCCGCGTAGTCCGCGAGGAGGAACTCGCCGCCCCACACGGCGCCGTCGAGCCCGTGACCGGTGCCGTCGAAGGCCACGCCGAGGACGGGGCGGCTGCCGTCGAGGCCGTTCTCGGCCATGGCGGCGGCGACGTGCGCGTGGTGGTGCTGCACGGGGACGACCGGGCGCCCCGCCGCGTGCCGGGCGGCCCAGCGGGTGGACCGGTAGGCGGGGTGCCGGTCCGCCGCCAGCAGGCCGGGCATCACGCCCGTCACCGACTCCAGCTGCCGCTCGGCCGCCGAGAGGGCCGACTGCGTCGCCAGGGCGTCCATGTCGCCGATGTGCGCGGACAGCCAGGCCCTGTGGCCCTGGCCGAGGCAGAAGGCGTTCTTCAGGTCCCCGCCGACGGCGAGGGTGGGGACGACCTCCACCGGCAGGGTGAGCGGCAGCGGGGCGTAGCCGCGGGAGCGTCGCAGGACGAGCTCTGCGCCGTCGCAGACGCGTACGACGGAGTCGTCGCAGGGGACGTGGATGGGCCGGTCGTGCAGCAGCCAGGCGTCGGCCAGGCCGGCGAGCCTGGTCAGCGCGTCCGCGTCCTCGGTGACGATGGGTTCGCCGGAGAGGTTGCCGCTGGTCATGACCAGGAGCCGGGGCCCCCGCGGTTCGGCGGCGCCGAGTCCGAGGAGCAGGTGGTGCACCGGGGTGTACGGGAGCATGACGCCGAGGTCCGGACTGCCGGGTGCCACCTCCGGCGCCGGGACGGCCCCGGGACGTGGCGGGGTGTCGCGGCGTCGCAGGAGGACGACGGGTCGGGCGCGTCCGGTGAGGAGTTCGCGCTCCACGGGGCCGAGGTGCACCAGGGGCTCGACGTCCGCGATCTCCGCCGCCATCAGCGCGAACGGCTTGTCCCCGCGTGCCTTGCGGCGGCGCAGTTCGGCGACCGCCGCCGAGTTCGTGGCGTCGCAGGCCAGGTGGTACCCGCCCAGCCCTTTGACGGCGAGGATCGCGCCGGCCGCGAGCATCCGCCGGGCGGCGGTCACCGGGTCGGTGCCCGGCTCCGCCGGTGTCGGCCGGCCCGGTCCGGCGACCAGGCGCAGTCGGGGACCGCACCTCGGGCAGGCGACGGGCTGCGCGTGGAAGCGGCGGTCCGTCGGGTCCTCGTACTCCCGGGCGCAGTCGGGGCACATGGGGAAGCCGGCCATGGTCGTCTGGGCGCGGTCGTAGGGAAGACCGGTGACGATGGTGAACCGGGGGCCGCAGTGGGTGCACGTGACGAAGGGGTGCAGGTGTCTGCGGTCGGCCGGGTCGGCGAGTTCCGCGAGGCAGGCCTCGCAGGTGGCGGTGTCCGGCGGGACCAGGGTCCGGACGCCGCCGTCCTGACGGGAGGGGACGATGGTGAATCCGCTGCCGCCACTCGGGGCGACGTCGGTGGTCTCGACGGACTCCACCCGGGCGAGGGGCGGCGCCTCGGGTGCGATGCGGGCGCTGAACGCGGCCACGTCGGCGGGGGCTCCCTCGACCTCGGCCACGACGCCGTCGGGGGTGTTGGTGACGTGGCCGGTCAGGCGCAGACCGGTGGCGAGGGCGTGGACGTAGGGCCGGAAGCCCACGCCCTGGACGACTCCGCGCACGACGACGCGGTGGCGCAGGGCGTTCGTCGGCGGTGCGGTGCCCGGTCGTACCGCGGTCACGCGCCGGCCTGGGCCATCACGGGGGTGTGGAGGTCGGCGCCCTCGGCCGCTGCCAGGGCCCGGTCGAGCAGCGTTCCGGCGCCCCGGCCGTCGCGCGCGGAGGTCAGGAGGACCTCGACGCCCGGGTTGACCTGCTCCACGTTGCGCCGGAAGGCCGTCTCGTCGAACTCCGCGGCCGCGGCCAGGTCGGTCTTCGTGACGACCACGAGGTGGGCGAGGCCGAAGGCGGTCGGGTACTTGAGGGGCTTGTCCTCCCCTTCGGTGACCGAGGCGAGGACGACCCGGAGGGATTCGCCGAGGTCGTAGCCGGCCGGGCAGACGAGGTTGCCGACGTTCTCCACGAACAGCAGCCGGGTCGCCTCGGGGAGCCAGTCGTGCAGGTGCCGGGCGACCATGTCGGCCTCCAGGTGGCACAGGCCGTCGGTGTGCACCTGTTTCACGGGCACGCCCGCCCTGGCCAGGCGTTCGGCGTCGTTCTCGGTGGCCAGGTCGGCGGTGAGGGCGGCCGTGCTGACGCCCCGTTCGACGGACAGCCGCAGGGTGCGCTCCAGCAGGGCGGTCTTCCCGCTGCCGGGGCTGGAGAGCAGGTTGATCAGCGTCGTGCCGCGGGCGGTCAGTTCGGTGCGCAGGATGCCGGCCGCGGCATCGTTCCTGGCGAGGATCGCCCGCTGGAGGTCGACTACTCGGCACATGATCGGCTCTTCTCGGTGGTGGGTTCGCCGCGTGGTGCGCCGGTCGCGGCAGGATCGGTCCAACGGACCTCGCGGATCCGCAGTTCGCGCCCGGAGACGAGTTCGACGGCGGCTCCCCCGCAGCCGGGGCAGAGCAGTCGCGGTGGCATGCCGACCTCCCAGACCTGGGCGCAGGGTTCGCAGCGTGCCGTGCCCGGGACCGTGTGCGTGATCAGTTCGGCGCCCTCGACGAGGGTTCCGGCGCAGGCGAGTGCAAAGCAGAAGTGGAGCGAGTCGGCGACGATGCCGGCCAGTTCGCCCACCTCCAGCCGGATGCTGTCGACGCCGCCGGCACCGCGGGACCTCGCGGCCGTCTCGACCTGGTCGACGACAGCCAGCGCGACGGACATCTCGTGCATCGCTCTCCGTCCCGGGCGGGGGGTGTCTCTGGGCCGCCATTACAGGACGGAAGGGCCGTGGGGCGCCGTCCGGCTCGCCGCGAGGGCGCGCGGGTGTCGTCCGTTCGGTGCAGTCGGACCGCGCGCCGGCGCCCCGGGAGGGGGCGCCGGACGCGGTTCCGTCCTCCGGGGGCGGGTCACATCCTGCTGATGCGCAGGTAGCGCTGGAGGTCGGGGAGCACTTTGAAGAGGGCCAGGGCGGCCAGGGCGGCGGTGACGGCGATGGCGGTGGTACCGATGACGTGCTTGCTCATGGTGCTCTCCGTGTCGGGCTTCGTACGGCGGCTTCCTGGCTGACCAGTTCGGTCACCATGCGGACCGCCTCGGGCACTGCGGCGGCGACCTGCGGGCTGAGTTCCACGCCCTCGTCGAGGCAGGCGGGTTCGCAGCCGACGACGAGGATCCGGCGTGGCGGTGCGGCGCCCGTTCCCGCGCACAGGGTGTCCAGCAGGGCGAGGACGGCGTCGGGTGCCATCCGGTGGCCGTCGAGGGGCACGGCGTGGGGGTCGGCGCGTCGCTCGTCCGGCGCGGTGGCGTCGATCAGGTAGAGCGTCCCCGGTTCGCCGCCCCGTGCGGTGGCGTCGACGAGGACGAGGGTGTCCCAGCCGTCGAGGAGCCGGTAGGCCAGGTGGACGCCGCGGATCCCGACGTCGGCCACCTCGACGTGGGGCGGCAGGTGCTCCCGGGCGAGGAGGCGCACGGTCTCGACGCCGAAGCCGTCGTCCCCGAGGAAGACGTTGCCGACGCCCGCCACGAGGGTGCGCGGGGCGGGACGGGGCTCGGGTTCGGTCACGCGTCCTCCAGAGCCTGGACCTCGTCGGGCTGGAAGTAGAGGAACCGGCCCTGTTCGCGGCGGATGTCGGCGCCCGGATCGTCCTCCAGGGTCACGGCGATGTGCACGCCGCCGTCGACGTCGTGCAGTACGGCTTCGACCAGGGCGCTGCGCCCGTCCACGAACAGGTCCTGGGCGTCGGTGCGGCGCAGCCGCGGACGCAGGCGCACCCTGCTGCCCGCACGCACGGCGTGTCCGTCGACGAGGACGTGGTCCCGGGCCGGATCGACGGTCGGGTCGCCCGCCGGGTCCCACCAGGGGGTGTCCGGTACGAGGAGGTCGGCGCCCGGGTGCGCTCGGGGCCCGGTGACCTCGCGGAGGCTGCGTACCGCTCCGTGCAGGCGCTCCAGCACCTCCTGGGGCATGGTGTCCGCCAGGTCGATCACGGCCGCGGCGCGTGCGTCGGTCCCCCGCGCCTCACGCTTCTCCTCGTCCGTGAGGGCCGCGGTGCGCAGCGCGAGGATCTCGTCGATCTCGGTGGCGTCGTAGAGGGCCCCGGGGCTCTCGGGCGCGATGGCCGGGTGGTCGTCGAGGATGATCGGCGAGGAGAGCACGAGATCGGCGCGGCCGGGTTCGCCGGCCAGGACGGGCCAGGTGTGCCGGTTGTCGCACGCGGCGACGGCGCCCCTGGCCCATTCCGGCGGGTCGGTCATGGAGAGGAAGGATCCGGCGTCGAGGCGGAGCAGGGTGTGCGTGGCGACCAGGGAGTGCGCCAGGGCGGCGTGCCGGTCGTCGGCCGGGAGGGCGTGCCAGCGGCTGCTGTTCTCGACCGTGACGGACAGCCGCCGGACGCGGTAGGGGCCGTCGAGTTCCGCGGCCGAGATCCGCAGGGTGCCGCTGATCTCCTCGCGGCGGCGCACCAGTCTGCCGCGCGGGCGCCCTTCGGCGTCGGTGACGTCCTCGGTGTCCTCGGCGGCGGGGCGTGTGAAGGGGACGGTGGTGCCGTCGCCGTCCAGCGCCCCGACGGGGACGGTGAGGGCGATCCGCTCCTCGACGCCCTCGTCCCAGGTCGGCAGGACCCGGTCCACCAGGCGCAGTTCGGCGACCGGCACGTAGGTCCCGTCGTCGCGGAGTGCCTCGACGGTCCGCCGCTGGACGTGCAGGAAACGGACCTCCAGGGCGAGCTCCGCGCCGGGCCGGGGCTCCATGAGGCACGCGGTGTGCTGCCGGGAGTGCTCCCCGGCGGCGCTCCAGGACGGGGGGACGAGGACCCCGAACTGCCAGCGGAACCTGTTCTTCGCGGCCGACGCCCGGTAGGGGTAGAGCACGTACCCCTCGAAGAGGACGGCGTCGGCGACCTGCCGGGCGACGGCGAACCGTGCCTCGGTGTCGGGCGGGAAGACGGCGGTGGTCATGATGTCCTCTCCCCCGCCCCTTCGAGCAGGGCCTCGACGGTCGCCTGCCAGGACGGGAGGGCCCGGCGGGACCGGTAGGCGAGCAGGGCGTCCATCGCGTCGCCGGGCAGCCGGATCCAGCCGCAGCCGGGGAAGTGCTGGTCGATCATCTCGCGCCAGATCTTCACGGGCATGCGGTGGGCCACCTCCTTGTCCCAGGGCACAGGCTCGACGTGGAAACCGCCGGCGCCCGTGAAGGCCGTGCCGGAGAACAGCAGGAGCAGCGGCACCTCGCCCTCGGACAGTGCACGGAAGTAGCGGGTGGCGGCGATGTCGGTGTCGTAGGTGCAGGGCACGACGAGGTCGGTGTCGATCTCGCCGGTGAATCCGGGGACCATCACGGAGACCTGGGCGAACTGGACGGGGTTGAGGCTGCTTCCCCACCGGGCGCGTTCGCCGAACAGGTCGCCCAGGGCCTCGGCCTCGGCGTCGTCGTATCCGCGCCGGGCGGGTTCGATGCGGATCTGGCAGCGGAGCGCGAGGGCGTGCACCCGGGTGCCGGGGGTCGCGGTGATGCGCAGCCGGAAGACCAGCGTCGGTCCGGCCGCGTAGGCGTCGGCCCGGACGCCGGTGCAGGCGAAGGAGAACTCGGTCACGCCGGGCTCCCCTGTGCCGTGCGCGCCGATCCGCGGACGCGGGCGAAGACGGCGTCGAGGTCGGATCGTGCCTCCGCGCCCCCGTCGAAGCCCTGCCAGTGCAGCCTCATGCGACCCACCAGTTCGTAGCAGACGTCGATCGGCACCAGGAAGCATTCCGTGCGCCCTTCGTGACGGCGCAGCAGCAGCGCCTCCACGTCGGGTCGGAGGAGGTCGGCGAGCCCGGTGGCGTGCCGCACGGACTGCCAGGCGGGGTCCTCCAGTTCGCTCTCGGTGGCGCCGGCGGGGCTCGGGTAGAGCGCCACCGCCCGGTCGAGTGCGGAGTTGTGGAAGAGGAAGGCGACCGAGACGGGAATGCGCAGCGCCTCCCACACCGTGTCGTCGACGCGGTGCTCCGGGTCGGCGAGGTGGCGGTCCGGCACGGCGCGGAACCGGCCCCGCGGTGCGGCCGAGCCGTCCATGAGCTGTGCGCACGGGCCGCAGGCGCAGACCAGGGCCCGCTTGTCGATGTCCGCCAGGTGGCGGTGGCCACCGTCGGTGAGCCGGGCCCCGCACAGTTCGCACCGCTCCTCGCGGGGTGGGCGCGGGGTGGTGAAGCGCCGCAGGCCGGTGGGGGCGGTGCGGGCCCCGGTACCGGTCGGGAGCCCGGTCACGAGACGTCGCCCGGGGCGAGGGCGCCGGTGCCGGCGTGGGGCGGACGGGCTCCGATCTGCAGCAGTGCGGGTTCGCGCGCTCCCGCCGGTTCCAGTTCGACGTCGGTCACTTCGGGGGCGAAGCACGCGAGGGCGTCCAGCGCCGCCTGCCGGGTCGCTTCTCGGGTGCTCGGGCAACCGCAGCCGGAGGAGGCCTCGACGCGCAGGCTCAGCACCCCGCTCGTCGCGTCGAAGCCGCCCTTGGCCACGACGTGCGGCAGGCCGGACAGGGCCCGGTCGATGCGGGTGGGCAGTTCCTCCGGGTGCAGCCCGTGCAGGTTGAGCAGGCTCGCGACGAGTTCGTCCGCGAGCAGTGCGCCGAGGGGCTCGGCGGCGGGCACGGGGCCGGGGCGCCCGAGGAGCTCGACGACGCGGGCGAGCCCGCTGCCGTAGAACTCCATCAGGACGCGTACGACGTCCTCGGCGGCCCCGACGGCGTCGGCGTCCCCCTTCTCCGCCAGCCGGTCGAGGACCTCCTCGACCCGCCGGCCCGCCTGTTCGGCGGTGACGGCGCTCATCCGCCGAGACCGCTCAGGCCGGTGGGCACGTGCATCGCCTTCACCGTCCGGCCGTTGCCGGTGTACATGTGCACACCGCACGGCAGGCACGGGTCGAAGCTCCGTACGGCGCGCATGATGTCGATGCCCTTGAAGTTCTCGGGCGGGTTCTCCTCGAAGATCGGGGTGTTCTGCACGGCGTCCTCGTAGGGGCCGGGGGTGCCGAACGTGTCCCGGGTGGAGGCGTTCCAGGGCGTGGGCGGGTACGGGTGGTAGTTGGCGATCTTGCCGTCCCGGATCACCATGTGGTGGGAGAGGACGCCTCGGACGGCCTCGGTGAAGCCGACCCCGATCGACTCGTCGGGCACCTCGAACTTCTCCCAGGTCTGGGTGCGTCCGGCGCGGACCTCCTCCAGGGCCTTCTCCGCGCTGTGCAGGGCGACGGCCGCCGCGTACGCCTGGAAGTAGGTCCTTGCGCGGTTGCGCTCCAGGGCGTTGCTCCACTGCGGGATCTTCCACTCGAAGGTGGTCTCCGGCTTGGTCAGCGTCCGGGGGAGGTTGATGACGACGCTGTGCCCGGTGGCCTTGACGTAGCCGATGTCGACCAGGCCGGACAGGGCGGTCGACCACAGGCGCGCGATGGGGCCGCCGCCGGTGTCGAGCGCCAGGTGGTCCTTCCCGTCGAACCACCGGGGGGACATCACCCAGCTGTACTTGTCGTCGAAGTTCCGCTTCTGCGGGGCGGGGATGGTGTGCTGGTTCCAGGGGTGCCGGGGGTCGACGGGGTTGCCCAGCGGGTCGTGCGTGACGAACTGCTCCTGCCCCTCCCAGTCCTCGTAGTAGGAGCTGCCGAGCAGGATGCGGATGCCGAGGTTGATCCGGGTGAGGTCGTTCGTCACGAGCTTGCCGTCGACGACGACGCCAGGGGTGACGAACATCCGCCGGCCCCAGTCGGTCATGTTGGCGTACGTGAAGTCGCAGTACTCGGGGTCGTTGAGCGCTCCCCAGCAGCCGAGCAGCACGCGCCGGCGGCCGACCTCCTCGTATCCGGGCAGCGCTTCGTAGAAGAAGTCGAAGAGGTCGTCGTGGAGCGGGACGACCCGCTTCATGAACTCCACGTAGCGCATCAGCCGGCTGAGGTAGTCGGTGAAGAGCTGTACGGACGCGACGGTGCCGACGCCGCCCGGATAGAGCGTGGAGGGGTGGACGTGACGCCCCTCCATGAGGCAGAACATCTCGCGCGTGTAGCGGCTGACCTGCAGCGCCTCGCGGTAGAACTCGCCCTCGAGGGGGTTGAGGGAGCGCATGATGTCGGCGATCGTGCGGTAGCCGTGCTCGGCCGCGTGCGGGGCCTCGGTGCGCTCGGCGAGTTCCAGCACCCCGGGGTTGGTCTCGCGGACCATCTTCTCGCAGTAGTCGACCCCTACCAGGTTCTCCTGGAAGATGTTGTGGTCGAACATGTACTCCGCGGACTCGCCGAGGTTGATGACCCACTCGCCGAGATGCGGAGGCTTCACGCCGTAGGCCATGTTCTGCGCGTACACGGAACAGGTGGCGTGGTTGTCGCCGCAGATGCCGCAGATGCGACTGGTGATGAAGTGCGCGTCGCGCGGGTCCTTGCCGCGCATGAAGACGCTGTAGCCGCGGAAGACGGAGGACGTGCTGTAGCACTCGGCGACGCGCCGCTGCTTGAAATCGATCTTGGTGTGGATGCCGAGACTGCCCACGATCCGGGTGATGGGGTCCCAGGCCATCTCCACCAGTCCGCTGCCGTCCCCCGTCGTCTTCGCCGGAGATGCCATGGTCTGTGCGATGCCCTTCCGTCGGTTCTTCGCGTTCACGAGAAGTGGGTGGGTGAGAGGGTTTCCTCTTCGAGGGGCCCGGTCACCAGGGGGGCCGGTACCCGGTGCTGATCCGGTCGCCGGTGTGGCGCCACTTCGGCTCCTTGTCCACGGTCCTGGCGGTGATGGACCGCAGCCGGCGGATGACGGAGCCGTACACGCCGCTGGCGGTGCTGGAGACCCTGGCTCCGGGCGGCTCGTCCATGAACGGCATGAACTTGTCCGGGAACCCGGGCATCGTGCAGGCGATGCAGATGCCGCCGACGTTCGGGCATCCGCCGATGCCGTTCATCCAGCCGCGCTTGGGGACGTTGCACTTCACGACCGGCCCCCAGCAGCCCAGCTTGACCAGGCACTTGGGCGAGTCGTACGAGGTGGCGAACTGGCCCTGCTCGTAGTAGCCCGCGCGGTCGCACCCCTCGTGCACCGTCGCTCCGAACAGCCAGGTCGGGCGGAGCTTGTCGTCCAGCGGGATCATCGGCGCGGAGCCGGCGGCCTGGTAGAGCAGGTACGTCAGGGTCTCGGCGAAGTTGTCCGGCTGGATGGGACATCCGGGCACGCACACGATGGGAATCCCCGCGGCGGACTTCCAGTCCCACCCGAGGTAGTCCGGCACGCCCATCGCGCCCGTGGGGTTGCCCGCCATGGCGTGGATGCCGCCGTACGTGGCGCAGGTGCCGATCGCGACCACCGCGAGCGCCTTGGGTGCCAGTCGGTCGATCCACTCGCTCGTGGTGATGGGCTGGCCGGTCTCCGGGTCGTCGCCGAAACCGCACCAGTACCCCTCCTGCTTGATGGCCTCGTTCGGGATCGAGCCTTCGACCACCAGCACGAACGGGTCGATCTCGCCCCGCTCCCCCTTGAAGAACCACTCGATGAACGTGTCGGCGCCGCCGACCGGACCGCACTCGAAGTCGATCAGCGGCCAGTGGACCGCGATCTTCGGCAGTCCGGGCAGACCGGCGAGGGCGATCTCCTCGATGCTGGGCTGCATGGCGGCGGTCAGGGCCACCGAGTCGCCGTCGCAGCTCAGGCCCGCGTTGATCCAGAGGATGTGGATCGGCTTCTCGTCTGTGCCGACAGCGGCGCCCCGGTCCTCGGCCTGGGCCTGCGTGCCTGCGTTCATGCGTCGCCTCCTGGGGAGGATGGGGCAGGGGCCTTCGGGCCCCGCGTACGTGTCAACGGTCGGCCGGACCGCCCGCGCCCGCACCCCGGGCGTCGGGGGATCCCGCGGTCTGCGCCTCCTTACGGACGAACGCCCGGCGCAGCGCGTGGTAGGGCGCGGTGGGGTCGTCGAAGATCGCCCGCATGCGGCTGAGCTCCTGTTCCCGGTGGGCCGCCAGGGGTGTCAGCGCCTCCCTGGCCTCGTGTTCCGCCTTCTTCGCCGCCACGCGCGACGCGATACCGGGGTGGGAGGCCAGCCGCGCGGCCAAGCGGGTGATCTCGGCCGTGAACTCCCCCGGCCGGCATTCGACGACCCGGTCGACGAGTCCCATGCTCCGGGCGGTTGTCGCGGAGACCGGCCGGGCGCCCTGCGTGAGGCGCTCCGCGAGGGCCGGCCCCACCTTGCGGGGCAGGGTGTGGGTCCAGTACTCCGACCCGTACAGGCCCATGCGCCGGTAGTGCGGGTTGAGGACGGAGCCCGACCGGCACCAGACCTCGTCGGCGGCGAGGGCCAGCATCACCCCGCCCGCGGCGGCATTGCCGCCGATCGCGCTGACGACGAGCCGGTCGGTGGTCGTGAGCACCGCCTCGACCAGGTCGTTCATGGCGTTGATGTTGGCCCAGGACTCGGCGGCGGGGTCGGCGGCGGCCTCGATCACGTTGAGGTGGATGCCGTTGGAGAAGAAGTCGCGCTGTCCGCCGAGGACGAGGACGGAGGTGGGACGCCGGCGGACGGTCTCGTAGGCCTTCAGCAGGCGGCGGCAGTGGTCGGTGCTCATCGCTCCACCGGGGAAGGAGAAGGACAGCACGCCCAGGGCTCCCCGCTCCCGGTAGCTGATGTCGGACCAGGTGCGGCCCGACGTCGGCGCGTGGACGGGTGCGGGCCGCTCGGGAAGCTCCGGGAGCCGCCCCGCGAGCGCGAGGGCCAGCGTGGCCGGCAGCTTGCAGGCGCGGTCCTCACCGGATCCCGTCCGGGCGCGCAGCTCCGGGATCCACACGGCGCCGTCCCCCGTGGCGCGGCAGATCGCACCTGCTCGGGTGGCCAGCAGCTCGCCGGGCCGACCGCGCAGGCCGTCCTCCGCGTGGCCGCCGTGCAGGAACCATCCGGCCCCGAGGAGCTCGTCCCGGACGCCGGGCTGCGAGTCGGCGGCGCGCAGGGTGCGCAGGACCGTCTCCGTGTCCTCCTCCCAGGAGATCCGGCGCTGCTCCTGGCGGACGTAGGGCCGGGTACGGACCGGTCCCGTCTGCGGGCGCGGCGCGGCTCCGGCGGCGAACCGCTCGACGGCGAGGTGCACGGCGGTCATGGCGGCGTCGGACAGCTCGTTCCGGTACAGGTCGCTCTTGCCCACCTCCGGGACGCGGAACGCGACCGTCGCCCAGACGTCGCCCGCGTCCATCTCCTGGTTCGCCTGGAGCACGGTCACGCCCCATTCGGCGGCGCCGTCGTGGACCGCCCAGTCCAGCGAGGACGGTCCCCGGTCGCCCACCGGCCCCGGATGCACGATCAGGCAGGGGCGACTCGACCAGACGTCCCTGGGCACGACGGTCTTCAGCATGGGGGCGAGGACCAGGTCGGGATCGCTCCGCCCGACGGCGTCCCGCACGGCCGCCTCGTCGGGCGTGACCTCCACGGAGACGGCGTGCCCCCGGTCCTGCAGCTCGGCCCGGGCCCGCTGGGTGAGACTGTTGTAGCTGCTTGCGATGAGCAGGATGCGCATGGCAGCCCTTCCGGGTCGTGGTGGAGGCCTCGCGCCGGGGCGGCGGGTCGGGGCGCGGCCCCAGTGATCGTCGGGCCACCGTGGGCGGCGAGCGCGGCGACGCATCCCTCGCCTCACTCGATCGAGACCCGTTTCCCACCACTTGGCGGCAGACCGCGCCACTCCCGGTGATCCGTGCCTTCCAGGGTCCGGCCACCGGGACCGGCGGACAGGACCGTCGTCGGTGCTGCTCGCATCGCCGCGGTCGCGGCCCTGCCGGGCTGCCTCCCTCGGAGGCGTCGGAGGGGGGAGGCAGCCGCGAGGAGGAGCCAGGGGAGGCGACCGGGGGGAGGCGACCGGGGGGAGGCGACCGGGGGAGGCGACCGGGGGGGGTGCCTCTATGTCTTTCGTCAAGCGAGGCGTGGGGTTCTGGGTTCGTAGAAGGTGCCGTCGCGGAGCATCGCGAAGAGCACGCTGATG
>NZ_JBFAXU010000032.1:0-74363 GCF_040680975.1 Streptomyces sp. NPDC051921 | reverse complement strand
GCCTCGGCCTCCCGGGCCAGGCGCACGGTGTCCCGCAGCGCCTGCGCGGCGTCCTCGCCCTCCCGGGTGCGGGAGCGGTCGCCGGGACCCTCGCCACACCCCCTGGGTGGCACACCGCGCGCAGGGGGAGCAATGGTCAGTGTGACGACCGCGCCGAGGCGGTCCGCGGAGCGCACCGTCCCCGGCCGGGCCCGTGGCGGCCCCGGCCGTGACTTCGGTGCCTGGTTCCTGGTCCTGCCCGCGCTCCTGCCGATCCTGGTCCTCAGCGTCGGGCCGCTCCTCTACGGCATCGCGCTCGCCTTCACCGACGCGCAGTCCGGCCGTACCCAGGCCACCCGCTGGATCGGGGGCCTCAACTTCCAGGACCTGCTGCACGACACCCTGTTCTGGGACTCCTTCCGCATCGGCCTGCTCTGGGCGTTCGGCGTGACCGTCCCGCAGTTCCTGCTCGCCCTCGGCCTCGCCCTGCTCCTCCACCAGAACCTGCGGCTGCGCTGGCTCGCCCGTGCGCTCGCGATCGTCCCCTGGGCCATGCCCGAGGTCGTCGTCGGCATCATGTGGCGGCTGGTCTACAACCCCGACGCGGGCGTCCTCAACGAGACCCTCCACGACCTCGGTCTCGGAGACGGCCGGGCCTGGCTCAGCGGCCTCGGCACCGCACTGCCCGCCGTCATCGTGGTCGGCGTCTGGGCGGGCATGCCGCAGACCACGGTCGCCCTGCTCGCCGGCGTCCAGAACACCCCGCGCGAACTCCACGAGGCCGCCGCACTCGACGGCGCCGGCGCCTGGCGCCGCTTCCGCACCGTCACCTGGCCCGCCCTGCGCCCGGTCGCCCTCGCCGTCACCGCCTTGAACTTCATCTGGAACCTCAACTCCTTCGCCCTGGTCTACGTGCTGACCAACGGCGGACCGGGCGGCCGGACCCGGCTCCCCATGCTCTTCGCCTACGAGGAGGCCTTCCGGTACGGGCAGTTCGGCTACGCCGCCGCCATGGGCTGCGTGCTCGTCGCCGTCGTCTCCGTGCTCCTCGCCCTGTACCTCGTCGGTCGGCTCAAGGAGGAACGGTGAGGGAGAGACCCGTGAGCGCCTTCCGAACCAGCGGTCCGGCCCGCGCCGGTCAGTACGCGGCGCTCCTCGCGTACCTGGCCTTCCTCGCCTTCCCGTTCCTGTGGCTGGTCTCGACCGCCTTCAAACCCGCGACGGAACTCGGATCCCTGCACCCCACCTGGATCCCGCAGGACCCCACGCTCGACAACTTCCGGCAGGCCTTCACCGAGCAGCCCCTCCTGAGAGCCGCCGGGAACAGCCTGCTCGCAGCCCTGGCGGCCGCCCTCGTCGCGGTCGCCGTCGCCACCCCCATGGCCTACGTCCTCGCCCGCCACCGCTCCCGGCTCACCACCGCCGCGACCGGCTGGGTCGTCGTCAGCCAGGCCTTCCCGTTCGTCCTCCTGATCATCCCGCTCTTCCTGGTCCTCAAGAACCTGCACCTGGTCGACAGCCTCCCGGGCCTGGTCCTGGTGTACGTGGTGTGGTCGCTGCCCTTCGCCCTGTGGATGCTCACCGGCTACGTCCGGGCCGTCCCCGCCGAGCTGGAGGAGGCCGCGGCCGTCGACGGCGCCGGGCGGCTGCGCACCCTGGTCTCCGTCGTCGGCCCGCTGCTCGCCCCCGGCATCGTCGCCACCGCGCTGTTCGCCTTCATCACCGCGTGGAACGAGTTCTTCTTCGCCCTCGTCCTCCTCAAGACCCCGCAGAAGCAGACCCTGCCCGTCGTCCTCACCCACTTCCTCGGTGCGGAGGGCGCCGCCGACCTCGGGCCGCTCGCCGCCGCGGCCTTTCTCGCCACGCTCCCCTCGCTCGTCGTCTTCGCCCTCATCCAGCGGAGGATCACCGGGGGCATGGCGGCCGGGGCGGTGAAGGCGTGAGGCGCGCGCGGCCCGGTCGCGTACGGGCCCTCGCCGCGGGTGTCGCCGCCCTCGCGCTGCTGCTCACCGGCTGCACCGCAGCCGACGGCCCGCGCGACGGCGACGGCGGTGCGGTCCGGCTCCGCTTCCAGTCCCTCGCCTGGCAGAAGGAGTCCGTCGACGCCAACAAGGAGCTCGTACGCGAGTGGAACGCGGCCCACCCCGACATCCAGGTCGACTACGTCCAGGGCAGCTGGGACTCCGTCCACGACCAGCTGCTGACCTCCTTCGAGGGCGGAGAGGCGCCCGACATCGTCCACGACGCCTCCGACGACCTCGCGGACTTCGCCTACGGCGGCTACCTCGCGGACCTGCGCACCCTGCTGCCCGAGCGGCTGCGCGCCGACATCCCCGCGCACAGCTGGCGCACGACCACCTTCGGTGACGGAGTCTACGGCGTGCCGTTCCTCCAGGAACCGCGCATGATCATGGCCAACCGGAAGGTCCTGACCGACGCCGGCGTCCGCGTCCCCACCGCCGAACGGCCCTGGACCTGGGACGAGTTCCGGCGGATCGCCCAGGACCTGACGGCACGGATGGGGGAGGGGCGGTACGCCGTGGCCTGGCCGCTCAAGGAGCCGGTCTCCGTCTCGCTCAACCTGGGCCTGTCGGCCGGCGGCCGGCTCTTCCACCGGGGCCCGGACGGCAAGGTCACCCTCCGCTTCGACGACGCCGACGCCGTCGTCCCCGGCACCGTCCGCGCCATGATCGACACCGACCGCACCGCCTCCCGGGCCACCCTCGGCAGCGGCGGCTCCGACACCCTGCCCGGCTTCTTCGGGGGCAAGTACGCGATGGTCCCGCTGGGCTTCTCGTACCGGCAGCAGATCGTGCAGCAGGCGCCCGAGGGCTTCGACTGGATCGTGCTGCCCGCCCCCGCCGGAGCCGGCGGGCTCGCGCAGGGCGTCAGCCCGCAGACCCTCTCCATCGCCGAGGACAGCCCCCACAAGAAGGAGGCCGCGCGCTTCCTCGACTTCCTCCTCCAGCCCCGCAACATGGTCCGGCTCGCCCTCGGCGACTGGATGCTGCCCACCTCCACCGCAGCCCTCGCCGACCCCGCCCTGCACACCCCCGCGTACGGCTGGGCCACCGGCGCGGCAGTCGCCCGGCAACTGAGACCAGCCCCCGCCCAGGCGGTGCGCGGCTATCCGGAATGGAAGGACAAGGTCGCCACCCCCGCCTTCCAGGAGTACTACAGCGGTGCCATCGGCACCGAGGAGCTGAGCCGCCGGCTGGTCGTGGACGGCAACCGGGTGCTCGCCCGCTACCAGCGCGGATAGCCGTGGACGCGGATAATCGGAGGCATGAGCGGTACGGACGCTCTGCTCATTCGGCTGCTCGGCGGCTTCCGGGCCGAGACCGCGGGGCACGTGATCCCCGACGCCCGCTGGCGGCTGCGCAAGGCGAAGGCGCTCGTCGCCCTCCTCGCCCTCGCCCCCGGCCACCGGCTCGACCGTGAGCAGCTGCTCGACGCCCTGTGGCCGGAGCTGGGCCCCGCCGCCGGTGCCAACCAGCTCCGCAAGGCCCTCCACGAGGCCCGCCGCGCCCTCGACCCCGACCCCGGCGCCACCTACCGGTACGTCGAGTCCGCCGACGAGGGCCTGCGCCTCGGCCCCGGCCGCGTCCGGGTCGACGTCGACGCCTTCCGGACCGCCGCCCTCACCGCCCGCTCCGGCGGCGACCCGGACGCTTACCGGGTGGCGCTCGACCTGTACGGCGGTGAGCTGCTGCCCGAGTACCGCTACGAGGACTGGGCCGAGACCCGACGCGACGCCGTCCGCGGCGAACGGCTCGCGCTGCTCCTCGGCCTCGCCCGGCTCCTGGAGGCCCACGCCGACCTCGAGGGGGCCGCGACCGCGCTGAGCACCGTGCTCGCCGAGGAGCCCGCGCACGAGGAGGCCGCCGCCGCACTGATGCGGGTCTGCGCCCTCGCCGGACGCCGGCACGACGCGTTCGCCGCGTACGAGCGGCTGCGCACCGCCCTCGCCCGGGAGGTGGGCGCGGAGCCCGATGTGCGCACCCAGCGCCTGTACGAGCGGATCAGGGCCGGGCGAGCCGAGGAGGCCGCCGGGCTGACGGGGGCGCTGTGGGAGCAGGTGGGCGACCTGCGCATGCTCTCGGGGGACGCGTCGGGCGCGGCGGCCGCCTTCGGCACGGCCGTCCGGCTGTCGGGCGACGACGAGGGCGTCGTGTCCGCCCGGCGGCACCGGAAGGCCGCCGCCGCGCATCTGGCGGCCCGTCGGACCGCCGAGGCCGAGGCCCATGTGCGGGCCGCCGAGGTCGTCCTCGCGCACGGCGACGACGAGGCGGAGGAGGGCAGGCTCGCGGGCGTACGGGCCGGCCTGCTGTGCGAGACGGGCGATCTCGAGGAGGCCCAGAGCGATGCCGAGACCAGCCTGAAGACCGCCGAACGGGTCGGCACTCCCGCCGACATGGCCGCCGCGAGCGAGACCCTCGCGATCGTCTGCCACCACCGGGGTGCCTGGCGGGAGGGCCTGCGTCTGGAGATCGAGCGGTTCGGTGCGGCCGCCGACACGGAGGCCCGGTTGGCCCGGATCTTCGACATCCACTGCTGCATCGGCGAGTACCACCTGTACGGCGACGGCCTGTCCGACACCGTGGAGCGCTACGCCCGCGACACGCTCGACCTGGCCGTCTCCCGGGGCGCCCGCCGCGCGCAGGCCTTCGCCTGGTGCCTGCTCGGCGAGGCGCTGCTGCTCCAGGGGCGCTGGGACGAGGCGCCCGGCTGTCTGGAGCGCAGTGCCGAACTGCACGCCTCGCTCGACGGGCGGTCCGGGGTGCTGCCCTGGCAGCGGCTCGGCGAACTGGCCGCCGGGCGCGGCGACAGCACCGCCGTCGCGGCCTGTCTGCGCCGCGGGATGGCGCTCGCCTCGGTCGGCACGCTGGCACGGCACGCCTGGGGCCGGCTGTACGCGACGGCCGCGTTCGACGCGCTGGAGCGCGGTGCGCCCGACGAGGCGCTGCGAGCGGTGCGGGCCGAGGCGGCGGCGAGCGAGCGGGACGGCCGGTGCCCGAGCTGTGCGGCGCTGCTCAACCCGGTGGCAGCCGAGGCCTACGCGGAGCTGGGCGACCGGGCGGGCGCCGCGGCCCGCGCACGGCAGGCGGCCGAGGTCGCCGAGCTGTTCGCGAGTGCGGCCTGGAGCGCGATGGCCGAGACCGCCCGGGCCGCCACGGAGGCGGCGGGCGGCGCGGTGGACGCGGCCCGGTCCCACCATCTGGCGGCTGCCGGGCTCTACGAGCGGGCCCGGCAGCCGTACTGGGCGGCCCGTTCCCGGGTCCAGGCGGTCCGGGCGTCGCCCGGTGGCGCCGGCCGGGAGGAGGACGCGGCGCTGCTGGCCGCGGCGGCGGTCACGTTCGACCGGCTGGGCGCGGTGCGGGGCCTGGAGGCGGTGCGGGCAGCAGGTCGCGGGCCGCGTTGAGGACGGTGTCGACGTCGAGGGTGTCGGCGTAGTCCGCGCCGTAGTGCGCCAGGCGGACGATCCCGTCGGGGTCGACGAGGAAGTCCGCGGGGTGGCCCCGGATGCCGCCCTCGTGGCCGAACGGCAGCATGCTCCGGTAACCGGCCCGCAGGGCCCGCATGTTGTCGGCGGCCACGCGCGCGTGGAGCATGCCGGCGAGGGACTCCTCCACCCCGTACGCCCGGAAGAGGCGCTTGTCGGGGTCGGCGATGACGTCGAAGGGGACGGCGGCGCCCTGCTGGAGCTGTTCGCGCAGCGCGCGGACGGGGGAGTGGAAGACCGCCACGGGGACGAGTCCCGCGGCCTTCACCTCGGCGGCGCGGACCACCCAGGAGTGCAGGTGGAGGTTGCACAGCGGGCAGTTCGCGAAGCGGTAGAACTTCAGGACGACGCTCCGGCCGCTCCTGCCGAGCACGGGCGGGGCCGCGCCGGTCATGGTGACGGCCTCGGTGAGCCCGGGAGCGCGGGCGCCCACCGCGAGCCGACCGGTGCCGGCGGCGGTGCCCGTGGCGGCGGTCGTGGTGTCGGTGCTGTTCATGACGACCTCCTCGATCCACCTGCCACCTTCCTCGGCCGCCGTTCCCTGGGCGTTCCCCGGCGGCGGGACCGATCGGGGCGACCGGGCGGGGCGACCGGGCGGGGCGACCGGGCGGGGCGACCGGTCCGGGGAATTGAGTAGACGAGACGTATCGTCTCATCTAGGGTCGCGGCATGATCGCCACTCCGCGCTCCCACATCGCCATGTTCTCCATCGCCGCCCACGGGCACGTGAACCCCAGCCTCGACGTCATCCGCGAACTCGTCGACCGCGGGCACCGCGTGAGCTACGCGATCCCCGCCGCGTTCGCCGAGAAGGTCGCCGCGACCGGTGCCACCCCCGTCGTCTACGGGTCGACCCTGCCGACCGACGACGACCCCGACGCCTGGGGCACCGAACTCATCGACAACATCGAGCCGTTCCTCGACGACGCGGTGCAGGCGCTGCCGCAGCTCGCCGCCGCGTTCGACGGCGACCGGCCCGACCTGGTGCTGCACGACATCACCGCGTACCCCGCCCGTGTCCTCGCCCACACCTGGGGCGTGCCCGCCGTCTCGCTCTGGCCGAACCTCGTCCCGTGGGACGGGTACGAGGAGGAGGTCGCCGGGCCGATGTACGCCGAGCTCAAGGCCTCGCCGCGCGGGAAGGAGTACTACGCGCGGTTCGAGTCGTGGCTCACCTCGCACGGGATCGACCTCCGTCCCGACCTGTTCGTGGCGCGCCCGCGCCGCGGCCTCGTGCTCATCCCGAAGGTGCTCCAGCCGCACGCCGACCGGGTCGACGAAGGCGTGTTCACGTTCGTCGGCTCCTGTCGGAGCGAGCCCGGACCGGGGGAATGGCGGCGGCCCGCGGGCG
The DNA here is from genome assembly GCF_040680975.1 of Streptomyces sp. NPDC051921. Taxonomy (NCBI): domain Bacteria; kingdom Bacillati; phylum Actinomycetota; class Actinomycetes; order Kitasatosporales; family Streptomycetaceae; genus Streptomyces; species Streptomyces sp. NPDC051921. The sequence goes on along the minus strand of NZ_JBFAXU010000032.1, from coordinate 67,530 downwards.
CCGAGAGGCTGCTCCTGATCTCGCTCGGCTCCTCCTTCACCAAGCGGCCGGCCTTCTACCGGGACTGCGTCGAGGCCTTCGGGGGTCTCGACGGCTGGCATGTCGTGCTGCAGATCGGCGGGTTCGTCGACCCCGCCGAACTGGGTGACGTGCCGGACAACATCGAGGTGCACCCCTGGGTGCCGCAGCAGGCGATCCTGCGGGAGGCGGACGCCTTCGTCACCCATGCGGGAGCCGGCGGCAGCCAGGAGGGCCTGGCCACCGCGACCCCGATGGTCGCCGTGCCGCAGGCCGTGGACCAGTTCGGCAACGCCGACGTGCTGCAGTCCCTCGGTGTGGCCCGGCACCTGTCGATGGAGGACGTCACGCCCGGGCGGCTGCGGGAGGCCGTGCTCGCCCTCGTCGGCGACCCCGAAGTCGCCCGCAGGGCGCGGGAGATCGCGGAAGGGATGGCGCGCGAAGGGGGAACGAAGCGTGCGGCTGACCTGATCGAGGCGGAACTGGCCTGATCGCGACGGCGCAAACGCGCTTGTGGGTGAGGCGAGTTGCGGCGACTCGCCCCGTTTTCTTATTAAGAAACCTTGCTGAAAAAGTCACAGGTCTGTGAAGGCCTTGATTTGCACTCGTCAATCGGTCAGGGTTTCGAACGGGTCGCCGGAAGTTCTTCTTCCAACGGCCCGACCCCCCACAAATCCTGACGAGGAGACCCCTCTTCATGGCAATACACAAGCGTGACCGCAAGCGCATCCGGATCATCGCCGTCACGACCGCGATCGCGGCAGCGGCCGGAGTCACCGTCCTCACCAGCCCGTTCGCCGGCGCGGCCCCCACGCCCGCCGAAGGAACGGTCTACGGCCTCGGCGTCGAGGGCGCCGTCGCGGGCAGCTACGTCGTGCTGCTCGACGAGAAGGCGAACAAGGCCGACCTCGCGGAGGAGTACGGCGGCACCCTGCGCCGCAGCTACGACTCCAGCGTCAACGGCTTCTCCGTCAACGGCCTCACCGAGACCGAGGCCAAGCGCCTCGCCGCGGACCCGGCCGTCGCCAAGGTCGTCCAGAACCGCACGTTCTCCATCAACGCCACCCAGGAGAACCCGCCTTCGTGGGGCCTGGACCGGGTCGACCAGACCGACACGGCCGGCGACTCCAAGTACACCTACCCCGACTCCGGCGGCGAGGGCGTCACCGCGTACGTCATCGACACCGGCGTCCGCATCAGCCACAAGGACTTCGGCGGTCGCGCCTCGAACGGCTTCGACGCGGTCGACAACGACGACACCGCCCAGGACGGCAACGGTCACGGCACGCACGTGGCCGGCACCATCGCCGGAACCGAGCACGGCGTCGCCAAGAAGGCCAAGATCGTCGCCGTCCGCGTTCTCGACGACGCCGGCTCCGGCACCACCGAGCAGGTCGTCGCCGGCATCGACTGGGTCACCAAGAACCACCAGGGCCCGTCCGTCGCCAACATGAGCCTCGGCGGGGGCGCCGACCCGGCCCTCGACGACGCGGTCAAGAAGGCCATCGCCTCCGGTGTCACCTTCGCCGTCGCCGCCGGCAACGAGTCCGCGGACGCCGGACAGGGCTCGCCGTCCCGGGTGCCCGAGGCGATCACCGTCGCCTCGTCCACCAAGGACGACCAGCAGTCCGACTTCTCCAACTTCGGCGCGGTCGTGGACCTCTACGCCCCGGGCTCGGAGATCACCTCGGCCTGGAACGACAGCGACACCGGGACCAAGACCATCTCCGGCACCTCGATGGCCACCCCGCACGTCGTCGGCGCCGCGGCGGTCTACCTCGCGGGCCACAAGGACGCCACTCCGGACCAGGTCGCCGAGGCGCTGACGTCGGGGGCCACCCCCGACAAGATCGGCAACGCCAGCCCCGGCACCGCCAACAAGCTCCTGAAGATCGTCGAGTAGCGGCACCGCACCACTGACGGCGGCCGCCGTGCCCTCCCCCACGGGGCACGGCGGCCGTCCTATGGTGTGCCCATGACGACGAGCTATGCGGCGCTGCTGCGCGGGATCAATGTCGGCGGACACCGCAAGGTCCCCATGGCGCAACTCCGCGCCCTGCTGGAGGAGCTCGGCCACCGGGACGTGAAGACCTACCTCCAGAGCGGCAACGCCGTCTTCACCGACGACGGCGACGCCACCGCCGAGGAGCTCACCACGGCGCTCGAAGCGGCGATCGAGGAGCGGTTCGGCTTCCGTGTCGACTGCCTCGTCCTCGACCACGACCGGCTCGCCGCCGTCGCCGAGAACTGCCCCTTCCCCGCCGCCGAACTGGAGGGCAAGCAGCTGCACGCCTTCTACCTCTCCGGCCCCCTCGACGAGCAGCGCCTCGCCGGCCTCGACCGCGACGCCTACCTGCCCGAGGACTTCGCGCTCGGCGACCGCGTCCTCTACCTCTACGCCCCCGAGGGCCTCGGCCGCTCCAAGCTCGGCGAGGCCCTCTCCCGGCCCGCCCTCTTCAAGGGCCTCACCGTCACCGCCCGGAACTGGAACACCGTGGTCAAACTCGTCGAGATGACGAGTCCGCACGCCTGAAGTGGCCCAGTCCAGAAGTGTGCGAATGGCCCGGAACTCCGGGCCAAAGTCGCCTTACTCTTCCCTCATGACGACGACCGTGGACTTCTACTTCGACCCCGCCTGCCCCTTCGCCTGGATCACCTCCCGCTGGATCCTCGAAGTCGAGCGGCAGCGCGACATCGACCTCCGCTTCCGCCTCATGAGCCTCTACTTCCACAACGAGGGCAACGAGCTGCCCGACTGGTACCGCACCCTCGTCGACGCCTCCATCGGGCCCGTCCGGGTCGCCGCCGCCGTGGCCGACAAGGCCGGCGAGGAGATCCTGCGCCCGCTCTACACCGCGTACGGCACCCGCATCCACGAGCAGCGGAACAAGGACTTCGACGCCGTGATCGCCGAGTCCCTCGCCGAGCTCGACCTCCCCGCCGAGCTCGCCGCCGCGGCCCACGACCCCGCCTACGACGAGGCGGTCCGCCGCAGCCACGACGCCGGCAAGGACCCCGAGGCCGGGGCGTACGTGGGCACGCCCACGCTGCACGTCGACGGCACCGTCTGGTTCGGCCCGGTGCTGCGCGCCGTCCCGCGCGGCGAGAAGGCCGCCGAACTCTTCGACGCCTACCGCGTCCTCGCCGCCCACCCCGACCTCTTCGAACTGAAGCGCACCCGCACCGGCGGCCTCGACTTCAGCTGACCGGCCGGCCGGGCGCCGGCCCCGGCCCCGGGTGTCGCAAAACGTCAAGACCGGCGCGACGCCGGCTTCCTACCGTGGTCCTCATGAACGAGATCCACACCCACCTCACCGCCTGCGCCGCCGAAGCCGCCCGCGTCACCCGCGCGATCACCGCCGAGCGGCTCGCCGGACCCACCGGCTGCCCCGACTGGACCGTCCGCGAGCTCGCCAACCACCTCGTCCTCTACACCGCCCACGGCCTCGAGCACCGAGCCCTGCGCACCGAGCTCCCCGCGGAGACCGTCGGGCGCGACTTCACCGCCGACACCGACTGGCCCGAGCGGTACGCCGACCGGCTCGACCGGGCCCTCGCCGCCTGGGCGAAGCCCGAGGCCTGGGACGGGGACATCGACCTCGGCGGCAGCGAGATGCCCGCGCCCGAGGTCGCCGGCATGCTCGTCGCGGAACTCGCCCTGCACGGCTGGGACCTGGCCCGCGCCACGGACCAGGACTTCGCCGTGCCGGAGGAGACCGGCGCCTACCTGCTCGACGTCGTCGAGCGGTACGCCGACGTCTACCGCGAGTACGAGGGCTTCGCCGCCCCGGTCGCCGTCCCCGCCGAGGCGACCGCCTTCACACGGGCCCTCGCGGCGAGCGGCCGCACCCCCTGACGCCGGGGGCACCGGCCCCGCACCGTCACCCGGCCCGCCGGGCCGGGCCTAACCGGCCGCCGCCACCCGCTCCGGGACGCGTGCGGCCTGCTCGTAGCGCTCCACGAGGAGCCGGGCCAGCTCGGGGGACGGGCCGAGGACGTCCGCGAGGACGTCGGCGCCCGACGCGCCCTCGGCGATGCGGTCCGGGAGGCGGCCCGGGGCGATGACGTACGGGGCCACGGCCACCCGGCGGACGCCCCGCTCGGCGCGGAGCGCCCGTACGGCCTCGTCCGTGCGGGGAAGGGATGCGGAGGCGAACGCAGGCCGCACGGAGCACCAACCGGTGCGCCGCAGCTCCCGCGCCGTTTCTGCGATCACTGCGATCGCCTCCGGGTCGGTGGAGCCCGCCGAGGCCAGGACGACCCCGGTCGTGCTCTTGTCGCCGGGCGTGAGCCCGGCCTCGTACAGGCGCCGTTCCACCGCCGCGAGCAGCAGCGGGGACGGGCCCAGTACCTCCGCCTGCCGGACCCGCAGCGAGGCGGGGGCCTGGCGCAGGACGGCGGGGATGTCGGCCTTCGCGTGGAAGGCGCGGGTGAGCAGGAGCGGCAGCGCCACGACCTCCCGCACCCCGTCCGCGGCGAGCCGGTCGAGCACCCCGGTCACCGACGGCAGGTTGAAGTCCAGGAACGCCGTCTCCACCCGCAGCCCCGGCCGCAGCAGGCCGGCTCGGCGCACGAGCGCCTGGACGGTCGCCGCGTGCCGCGGGTCGCGGCTGCCGTGGGCGATGACGAGGAGGGTGGGCGCGGAGCGCATCCTCGAAGGGGTGGTGGGCGACGGGCGGGCGGTCATGGTCAGGCCTTCACCAGCAGGCCGCGGCGGCGCAGCACCGCACGCTCCAGCGGACTGAAGAACAGCAGGTCGATGGCGACACCGACGAGCAGGATCAGGATGATCGCCAGGAAGATCCCCGGCATGTCGAAGTTGTTCCGGCCGTTCTCCAGGAGCTGGCCCAGGCCCAGGCCCAGGTCGGGCGAGGAGGCGATGATCTCCGCCGCCATCAGCGAGCGCCAGGAGAACGCCCAGCCCTGCTTGAGGCCCGCGAGATAGCCCGGCAGCGCGGCCGGCATCACGATGTGCCAGGCGCCCTTCAGCCCGGTCGCGCCGAGCGTCCGGCCCGCCCGCAGGAACAGCGGCGGCACCTGGTCCACGCCGGCCACCAGGCCGTTGGCGATCGACGGCACGGCGCCGAGCAGGATCACCGCGTACATCATGCTGTCGTTGAGGCCCAGCCACAGCACCGCCGGCGCCACCCACGCGACCGAGGGCAGCGACTGCAGACCGGACAGGATCGGGCCGATCGCCGTGCGGATCACGCCCACGCGCGCCACGAGCAGACCCAGCGGGGTGCCGATCGCGAGCGCGAGCAGGAAGCCGAGCAGCGCGCGGGACACGCTGGTCCACAGCACGTCGAGGAGCGTGCCCTCCAGCCACATCGCGGACAGGCTGTCCCACACGGCGCCGGGCGAGGGCAGCTTGCCCTCGTCGGCGACCTTCGCGCTCACGAGCAGTTGCCAGACCACGAGGACGAGCACGATCGCGAGGACCGGCGGCAGGACCTTCTTCAGGAGGACCTCGCGCACCGGGGTGCGGCGGACCTGCACGGTGTCCAGGGCGTCGAGTCCGGCCTCCAGACCGGCGAGGTCGTCGGTCTTCACCGCGTCGGCGGTGGTGTCAGTGCTGGCCATGGCGGCGGATCTCCCCACGCAGTTCTTCGGTGATCTCGACGGACAGCTCCGCCACGGCGGCGTCCTCGATGCGGCGCGGCTGCGGGATGTCGATGGTCCACTCCCGGGCGATCCGGCCGGGCCGGGAGGAGAGCAGGACGACACGCTCGGCCAGCCGCACGGCCTCGCGCACGTTGTGGGTGACGAACAGCACCGAGACCCGCGTCTCGCGCCAGATCCGGGTCAGCTCGTCGTGCAGCACGTCCCGGGTGATCGCGTCGAGCGCCGCGAACGGCTCGTCCATCAGCAGCAGGTCGCTGTCCTGGGCGAGCGCCCGGGCCAGCGCGACCCGCTGGCGCATGCCGCCGGACAGCTCGTGCACCCGCTTGCCGTACGAGCCGCCGAGCCGCACGAGGTCGAGCAGCCGCTCGGCCTCCGTGCGTCGCTCCGCCTTCGGCACCCCGCGCAGCTTCAGGGCGAGCTCGATGTTCTTGCCCGCGGTGAGCCACGGGAACAGGGCGTGCTCCTGGAACATCAGGGCCGGCCGGCCGCCGGGGGTCTCGATGGACCCCGCGGACGGCCGGTCGAGCCCGGCGACCAGGTTGAGCAGGGTGGACTTGCCGCAGCCCGAGGCACCCAGGAGGGTGACGAACTCGCCCGGGGCGACATCGAGCGAGATGTCGTCGAGAACGAGCTGACCGCCCTTGGGGCCGCCGAAGGACTTCGAGACGTGCGCGATGCGCGCGGCGTGACCGGCCGCGCGGACGCGGTCCTCGGCCTTGGCGAGCGTCGTGGTCGTGGCCATGGTCGTCACCTCCTGGGTATGGGCTGCGGGCGTGCTTACTTGACGCCGAGGCCGGCGTCGGAGACCTCGGGCTTGCCCGCGGCCTTCAGGACCTTGTTGAGCGGCTTCAGGTCGTAGATGCCGTTCAGGTCGGGCTGCTTGAGGAGACCGGCCTTGACCGCGTGGTCGGCCTGCGCCTGCAGCGTGGCGGCCAGCGGGTCGTCGACGAACTGGATGGACGGCCAGGCACCGTTGATCACCTTGTCGCCGAGGGCCTTGCCGGACAGCTTCTCCAGCTTGGCGTTGGCGGAGGCCTTCGCCTTCTCCGGGTTGGCGTTGATCCACTCGTTCGTCTTCACCGAGCCGCGCAGCACGGCCTCCACCACGTCGGGGTGCTCCTTGAGGAACTTCTGCGACACGATGATGTTGGTGATGACGAACTTCTTGTCCGGCCACAGGTCGGACTCGTCGAGCAGCACCTTCCCGCCCTCGCTGACCAGCTTCGACGCGGTCGGCTCGGGCACCCAGGCGCCGTCGATCGAACCGGACTTGTAGGCGTCCGGGGTGATCTTGTTGTCCGTGCGGAGCACGGAGACGTCGCCCTTGCCGCTCTGGGAGTCGACCTTCCAGCCCTTCTCCGCCACCCAGTTGAGGAAGGCCACGTCCTGGGTGTTGCCGAGCTGCGGGGTGGCGATCCGCTTGCCCTTCACGTCGTCCAGGGTCTTGATCTTCGCGGGGTCGACCACGAGCTTCACGCCGCCGGAGGCCGCGCCCCCGACGATGCGCAGGTTGGTGCCCTTGGACTTGGTGTAGCCGTTGATGGACGGCGAGGGGCCGATGAAGCCGATGTCGATCGACCCGGCGTTGAGCGCCTCGATCTCGGAGGGGCCGGCGTTGAAGGTGGTGGACTGCAGCACGGTGCCGCCCAGTTCCTTCTGGAAGATGCCCTCCTGGTCGCCGACCAGGGCGGTGGCGTGCGTCAGATTGGGGAAGTACCCGAGCCGTACGGTGTCGGCGGAGAGCTTCGTGCCCTCGGCCGCCACCTTCTTCTCGTCGTTCTTGGCCTGGGAGCCGTAGCCGCAGGACGCGAGTGCTCCGACCAGCAGGGGCAGAGCGGCTGCGGCGGCCAGGCCGCGGCGCAGGGTGGTACGGGTGGTGGCAGGCACGGGAGGGTTCCCCTCGGTTCAGCGACTTCGCAGTCGGTGTCTATGTCGATCGGGGTGGAGCGGGTGGTGCGGCATCGCACCGCCGGAGCGGCGCACGGAGGTCAGCACGCACATCGCGCGACACCTCCCATGCCGGCCCCGAGGGCGCCGGAGCCCACCCGGCCGCCCTCCTTGGCGAAGGTGGAGTACATGTTCCGGATCATGATCAGAAGTCCCACCCTTCCTCGTCGTCGACCGCGGCGACGGCCTTGGCGGTGGCGAAGGACTCGCCCGCCATGCCGGCCGCGAGTGTGGTGCCGTCCGCGGGGTCGATCAGCAGGAACGAGCCCGTACGGCGGGAGTCGGCGTACGCGTCGAGCGCGAGCGGCTCGGCGGTGCGGACCTTGACCCGGCCGATGTCGTTGGCGACGAGCCGGCCCGGCTCCGGGTGCTGGGAGAGGTCGTCCAGCGTGAGCCGGGACGGGATCTCCTTGACGATCGCCTTGACCGTACGGGTGGTGTGCTTGAGCAGCACCCGCTGGCCCACGGTGAGCGGCTGGTCCGCCACGTGGCAGACGGTCGCCTCGACGTCCTGGCTGGTCGCCGGGGCGTCGCCGCTCGGGGCGAGCAGGTCGCCGCGCGAGATGTCGATGTCGTCCGCCAGCCGGATGGTGACCGACTGCGGGGCCCAGGCGATGTCCACGGACTCGCCGAGCGCGTCGATCGCGGTGATCGTGGACGTCTTGCCGGAGGGCAGGACGGTGATCTTCTCGCCGACCCGGAACGCGCCGGCCGCGATCTGGCCCGCGTAGCCCCGGTAGTCGGGGTGCTCGGACGTCTGCGGGCGGATCACGTACTGCACCGGGAAGCGCGCGTGGCAGGCCGTCAGGTCGTGGCTGACCGGGACGGTCTCCAGGTGCTCCAGGACGGTCGGGCCGCCGTACCAGTCCATGTTCGCGGACGGCTCCACGACGTTGTCGCCGGCGAGCGCCGAGATCGGGATCGCGGTGATCTCCGGGACGCCCAGCTCCGATGCGTACGTCGTGAACTCCGCGGCGATCGCGGCGAAGACGGCCTCCTGGTAGTCGACCAGGTCCATCTTGTTCACGGCCAGGACGACGTGCGGCACGCGCAGCAGCGCGGCGACGGCGGCGTGCCGGCGGGTCTGCTCGACGACGCCGTTGCGCGCGTCGACCAGGACCACGGCCAGCTCGGCCGTCGAGGCACCGGTCACCATGTTCCGGGTGTACTGCACGTGCCCGGGGGTGTCGGCCAGGATGAACCGGCGCCGCGGGGTCGCGAAGTAGCGGTACGCCACGTCGATGGTGATGCCCTGCTCCCGCTCGGCCCGCAGGCCGTCGGTCAGCAGCGCCAGGTCCGGGGCCTCCTGGCCGCGCGAACGCGAGGCGTGCTCCACGGCCTCCAGCTGGTCGGCGAGGACCGACTTGGAGTCGTGCAGGAGCCGGCCCACCAGGGTGGACTTGCCGTCGTCGACGGACCCGGCGGTGGCGAAGCGCAGCAGGGTGGTCGCCGCCAGCTCGGCGTGCCCGGAGGTGGGCTGGTCGGTGGACGTGCTCATTAGAAGTACCCCTCGCGCTTGCGGTCTTCCATCGCGGCCTCGGACAGCTTGTCGTCCGCCCGGGTGGCGCCCCGCTCGGTGAGCCGGGACGCGGCGATCTCGGCGATCACGGCATCCAGCGTGGTGGCGTCGGAGTCCACCGCGCCGGTGCAGGACATGTCGCCGACGGTGCGGTAGCGGATCAGCCGGGTCTCGACGGTCTCCGACTCCTTCGGGCCGCCCCACTCGCCGGCCGTCAGCCACATGCCGTTGCGCTGGAACACGTCGCGCTCGTGCGCGAAGTAGATCTCCGGAAGCGCGATGCGCTCCCGCTGGATGTACTGCCAGACGTCCAGCTCGGTCCAGTTGGACAGCGGGAACACCCGGACGTGCTCGCCGGGGGCGTGCCGGCCGTTGTACAGCTGCCACAGCTCGGGGCGCTGGCGGCGCGGGTCCCACTGCGAGAACTCGTCGCGGAGCGAGAACACCCGCTCCTTGGCGCGGGCCTTCTCCTCGTCGCGACGGCCGCCGCCGAACACCGCGTCGAAGCGGTGCTGCTGGATCGCCTCGGTCAGCGGGACGGTCTGCAGCGGGTTACGGGTGCCGTCCGGACGCTCGCGCAGCTTGCCCGCGTCGATGTAGTCCTGCACGGAGGCGACGTGCAGCCGCAGCCCGTGCTCGGCGACCACCCGGTCGCGGTACTCGATGACCTCGGGGAAGTTGTGCCCGGTGTCGACGTGCAGCAGCGTGAAGGGGACCGGCGCCGGGGCGAAGGCCTTCAGCGCCAGGTGCAGCATGACGATGGAGTCCTTGCCGCCGGAGAAGAGGATCACCGGCCGCTCGAACTCGCCCGCCACCTCGCGGAAGATGTGGACGGCCTCGGACTCCAGGGAGTCGAGGTGCGACAGCGCGAACGGACTGTCCGTGGTGTCGTGAGCATGGGCGACGGTGGTCACAGCAGACCCCTCTCGGTGAGCAGCGCGTGGAGCTGCGCCGCGGACTCCTGCACGGTCTGGTTCTGGGACTCGATCCGGAGATCGGGCGTCTCGGGTGCCTCGTACGGGTCGTCGACGCCGGTGAGCCCGCTGATCTCACCCGCCGCCTGCTTGGCGTACAGGCCCTTCACGTCGCGGACCGAGCACACGTCCAGCGGAGTGGCCACGTGCACCTCGACGTACGCGGTGCCCTCGGCCTGGTGACGCTTGCGGACGGCCTCGCGGCTGTCGGCGTACGGGGCGATCACGGGGACCAGCACCTTCACCCCGTGCGAGGCGAGCAGCTCGGCGACGAAGCCGATCCGCTGCACGTTGGTGTGCCGGTCCTCGCGGGAGAAGCCGAGGCCCGCGGACAGGAACTCGCGGATCTCGTCGCCGTCGAGGATCTCGACGCGCTGCCCCTCCTCGCGCAGCCGGCCGGCCAGCTCGTACGCGATGGTGGTCTTGCCGGCGCTGGGCAGGCCCGTGAGCCAGATGGTGGCACCGGTCACGTGGTTCTCCTGGGAGGTCTGGGGGGTGGTGGTCATCAGCCGTGCAGCCCGCATTCGGTCTTGGCGCGGCCGGCCCAGCGGCCGGCCCGGGCGTCCTCGCCCTCCGCGACCCGGCGGGTGCAGGGGGCGCAGCCGACGGAGGCGTAACCGTCCATGAGCAGCGGGTTGGTGAGCACCCCGTGCTCCAGGACGTAGGCCTCGACGTCGTCCTGCGTCCAGCGGGCGATGGGGGAGACCTTCACCTTCTGCCGCTTCTCGTCCCAGCCGACGACCGGGGTGTTCGCCCGGGTCGGGGACTCGTCGCGGCGCAGGCCGGTCGCCCACGCGGCGTACGCGGTCAGACCCTCTTCGAGGGGCTTGACCTTGCGCAGCGCACAGCACAGGTCGGGGTCGCGGTCGTGCAGCTTCGGACCGTACTCGGCGTCCTGCTCGGCCACGGTCTGACGCGGGGTCAGGGTGACGACGTTGACGTCCATGACGGCGTCGACCGCGTCACGGGTGCCGATGGTCTCCTCGAAGTGGTAGCCGGTGTCGAGGAAGACGACGTCGACGCCGGGCCGGACACGCGAGGCGAGGTGGGCGACCACCGCGTCCTCCATGGAGGAGGTGACGCAGAAGCGCTCGCCGAAGGTGTCGACGGCCCACCGGAGGATCTCCAGCGCGGAGGCGTCCTCCAGCTCGCGGCCGGCCTGCTCGGCGAGTGCCTTCAGGTCGGCCGCGGTTGCGTCCTGAGTGATCGTCATATCTGTTTCCCTCCACCGGAGTTGCTGGAAGTACCCGGGGCCAGCAGCCCCAGGAACTTCAGCTGGAAGGCTCGGCTGCACGCGGCGCATTCCCAGGCGCCGTGACCCTCTTCGCTCGGCCGCAGATCCTCGTCGCCGCAGTAGGGGCAGTAGAACGGCGCCGCCCGCTCGCTCATGACAGGGCCTCTTCCGAGGCGCGCGCCGCCCAGGTGGCGAAGCGCTCGCCGTCCTCGCGCTCCGCCTGGAAGCGCTTGAGCAGGCGCTCGACGTAGTCCGGCAGCTCGGCCGAGGTGACCTTCAGTCCGCGGACCTTGCGGCCGAAGCCGGCTTCCAGGCCGAGCGCGCCGCCCAGGTGCACCTGGTAGCCCTCGACCCGGTTGCCGTCCTCGTCCAGCACCAGCTGGCCCTTGAGGCCGATGTCGGCGACCTGGATCCGGGCGCAGGCGTTCGGGCAGCCGTTGATGTTGATGGTGAGCGGCTCGTCGAAGTCCGGGATGCGGCGCTCCAGTTCGTCGATGAGCGAGGAGCCGCGTCCCTTGGTCTCGACGATCGCCAGCTTGCAGAACTCGATGCCGGTGCAGGCCATCGTGCCGCGCCGGAACGGCGAGGGGGTGACCCGCAGGTCGAGCGACTCCAGGGCGGAGACGATCGACTCGACCTTCGACTCCTCGATGTCGAGGACGATCATCTTCTGCTCGGCGGTGGTGCGCACCCGGCCCGAGCCGTGCTCCTCGGCGATCTCGGCGATCTTCGTCAGCGTGGCGCCGTCGACCCGGCCGACGCGCGGGGCGAAGCCCACGTAGAAGCGCCCGTCCTTCTGCCGGTGGACGCCCACGTGGTCACGCCACTGGCCGGCGGGCTGCGCGGGGGCGGGCCCGTCCGTCAGCTTGCGCTTCAGGTACTCGTCCTCCAGGACCTGGCGGAACTTCTCCGGACCCCAGTCGGCGACCAGGAACTTCAGGCGTGCGCGGTTGCGCAGCCGGCGGTAGCCGTAGTCGCGGAAGATCGAGATGACGCCCTCGTAGACGTCCGGCACCTCGTCGAGGGAGACCCAGGTGCCCAGCCGGACGCCGAGCTTGGGGTTGGTGGACAGCCCGCCGCCGACCCAGACGTCGAAGCCGGGACCGTGCTCCGGGTGCTCCACGCCGACGAAGGCGATGTCGTTGATCTCGTGCGCCACGTCGAGCAGCGGCGAGCCGGAGACCGCCGACTTGAACTTGCGGGGCAGGTTGGAGAAGTCCTTGTTGCCGACGATCCGCCGGTAGATCTCCTCGATGGCGGGGGTGCCGTCGATGATCTCGTCCTCGGCGATCCCGGCGACGGGCGAGCCGAGGATGACACGCGGGGTGTCGCCGCAGGCCTCGGTCGTCGACAGGCCGACGGCCTCCAGCCGGTTCCAGATCTCCGGGACGTCCTCGATGCGGATCCAGTGGTACTGCACGTTCTGCCGGTCGGTGATGTCGGCCGTGCCGCGCGCGAACTCCTGGGAGATCTCGCCGATGACTCGCAGCTGTTCGGTGGTCAGCCGGCCGCCGTCGATGCGGACCCGGAGCATGAAGTACTCCGCGTCCAGCTCCTCCGGCTCCAGGACACCGGTCTTGGTGCCGTCCAGACCCTCGCGGCGCTGGGTGTAGAGACCCCACCAGCGCATGCGTCCGCGCAGGTCGTTGGGGTCGATGGAGTCGAATCCGCGCTTGGAGTAGATCGTCTCAATACGTGTCCGCACATTGAGACCGTCGTCATCCTTCTTGAACTGCTCATTGCCGTTCAGCGGGGTGAAGTGCCCCACGGCCCACTGACCCTCGCCACGGTGGCGCCCGGCCTTGCGGCGGGCGGCGGCGGGAGTGGGGTTTTCCGGGGTGGCGGCCATGGCGATGTGTCCTTCGGGACTGCGAGAGGGCGGCTCTGACCTGCACACTCGCGCTCGGGTGAGAGGGTGGCGCGGCAGTGCGCAGCGAACGGGACGTCAGGAGAATGTGCGGCGGTGCTGAGGTGCTCAGCGCGCCGAACAGATGGCGCTGGACATGCGGCCGAGGTCGACGTGCCGCCGACTCACCAAGGCAATTCCAGTTCCAGACATGACGGAAGCGTGTCACGGGACTTTGGACCCAGTCCAGCTTCGTCCAGGATATGGACATCGTCGTCTCGCTCCACGAGACGATGTGGCGTGGGTCACGCGAAAGGGGCCCAGCTCAGGGCCCCTTCGGCGGGGGGCGCGACGGCGTAGTGTGCGCGGTGGTGCGGACGGCCACCGATGCGGCGGTGCCGTGGTGGTTCGTCAGTGCGCCGGAACGGCGGCGGTGCTGAGGTGTGGCGGTGGTGCTGGTGCAGGCGCTTGTGGCGGTGTGGCGGCATGGCGCTGCGGGTGGCGGTGGTGCGGTGCCTCGCAGTGTGGCCGCGCCCCCGACCGGTGCTGTCCGGCGTCCCGGTGTCCTGGCGCCCCGGTGTGGCGCGTGGGCGCGGGGCGTGCGCGTCGGCCTCAGGCGTGGGCGCCCGGCCAGGGTCCCGGCGTCTCGGCCTCCTCCACCTGCTCGACCTTCGTGTCGAACAGGCGGAAGCCGCGCCGCTCGTAGTTGGCCATCGCGTGCTCCCCGTCGAGGGAGCAGGTGTGCAGCCATACGCGCTTGGTCGGCGCCCGGTCCGGCCAGCGCTCCGCGAGGTCCCAGGCGCGCTCCACCCCGTACGAGAGGAGGTGCCCGCCGATCCTGTTCCCCCGGAAGCCGGGGATGAGGCCGAAGTAGACGATCTCGACCACGCCGTCGTCCTGCGGGTCCAGCTCCACGTATCCGGCCGGCGTCCCCTTCTCGTACGCCACCCAGATCTCGGCGCCCGGCTTCTCCACGATGGCCTGCCACTGCGCGTAGGTCAGCGACAGGCGGTCGGTCCAGCGGATGTCGCCGCCGACCGCCGTATAGAGGAAGCGGCTGAACTCCGCCGAGGGCACCTCGGCCCGCACGATCTTGACGTCACGGCCCTCGGGGGCGGGGACGGGGCGCAGATCGGCGGGCGAGGTCTGTTCGAGGGACCAGGTGGTGAGAGTGATGCTCATGGGCTTATCGCATCATGCGGAGCGCTGGATTCCTACCGTGTTCGGTCCTGGCGGACAAGCTGTCCGGCATGCGGACAGGCCTGGACGCTCGGCTCGCCTCGGCTGTCAGGGCCGGACGCCGAGGTCGTGTAAGAGACGCCGAGGTCGCGTAAGAGGGGACGGCGCCGAGCAGGACCGGCGCGCCGCGTTCGCCCGGACCGCGATCACGCCACCTCGGCGGGCCCCGCCGCGTCCGGCCGGGCCTTCGGGTGGTGCTTGAGCCGGGTCCGGGCGTCCACCAGCGCGGGGCCCTTGTCGAGGCTGTCCCAGTACGGGTGCGTGCAGACCTGGACGGACAGCTCACGGATGAGGGCCCACAGGCGGGCCTCCTCGGCCGCCTGCTCGGAGGTGTAGCCGGGGGACGGCTCCCGCCCGCCGATGACCTCGCCGGTGTGCGGGTGCTTCGCGCCGGGCCAGCCGGGCAGCGGCTCGACCGACCAGGGCAGCGCGCGGCACAGCGCGGCGTACGCGGCGTGGGCCTCGTGGAGGCGCTGCTGGACCTGGAGCAGGTCGTCAGGGAAGGGGAAGGTCTCTGCCACAACCGGAATAGTACTCCTGTTCGAATGCTGATGTGGGAAGGCGTGCCGCAACAGCCGCGACCTGCCCGGCTGCCTGCCCAGCTGCCTGCGCTGCGGGGCGAAGGCGCCGAGTCCCTCGAAGGCCCCCCATCACCTCGGCGGTAATCGACCCCCACCACCCCCCACCGGCAAGGTGATCACGCCGGGACGGCAAGGGACCCGGCAGGGGAGACATCGCCAGGAGTGAGGGGTACGGCATGGGTACGGGTCGGCGTGCGGCGGTCGGGATCGTGGTGGCGGCGGCGGTCGTGGCGGGGGCCGCGGTCACCGGGGCCACGGCGGAGGCGCGGCCCGGTGGGGCCGTCGCGGCGGCGCGGGGGAGTGCCCGGCGGTGCGGGCGATGGTCGAGCCGCCTCCTGAGGCGCGAGCGTGATCCCCGACGCCCGCCCGCCCGGGCGACGGGGCCGTACGGCTCCGCCGCGCCCCCGGCGTTTCCGGTACGACGCGGGCACCGGGTGCCGAGCGGGTCGGCGGCCGGTGCGGCCACCCCGTGGTCGGGCGCCCGGAGCGCGACCACCCCGTCGTCCCCCGTGCGGATCGGCGGCTACGCCGTCGTCCCCGTGCGGGCGGCCCGGATCGCCGGGGCCGTCGACTGGGGGAGGAGGTCCGACGGGTGCGCGGGGCGGCGGAGTTCCACGGCCACCTCCTCGCTGAAGCGGTACGGGCGGTGGGCCAGGACGCCCGCCAGGTTGCGGCGGACGCGGGACATCTCCGCGCGGACCGTGACCGTACGGGTGCGGTCGCCGAAGACGTCCTCGGCCAGATCGGCCGCCGTACGGCCCTCCGGGTGGAGGGCGAGGAGGTAGAGCAGTTCGGCGTGACGCGGGCTCAGTTCCTGCGTCCAGCTGCCGGCCGCGCCCGAGACCGCGACCGTCCAGCGGCGCGGGCGGCTCAGGTCGAGCACCACATGGCTCGCCGCGCCCGCCGCGGTGTCGGCCGGGCGGGCCTCCTCCTCGATACGGAGCAGCCAGCCGCCCGGGAGCGGTTCGACCGCGCACATGCCGAGCGACGGCAGCCAGACCCGGCCCGCCCGGAAGGACTTGGGCAGGGCCAGCCGGTCCACCGGCGCGAGGCCGGTCACCGCCGCCGTCCAGCCGTGCGTGTCCACGGCCACGGCGCGCCCGCCCACCCGGCACAGGATCGGCGCGGCCACCGACCGCAGCCGCTCGATCGACCGCAGGTGCCGCTGGCGCATCTCCGCCTCCGCCAGCTGTGCCACCGACGCCACGAGCGCCAGCGTCGCGGGATGGAAGCTGGAGGCCGGTCCGCTCACGTCCACGATGCCCAACAGGCGCTGGTCGCGGGGGTCGTGGACGGGAGCCGCGGCACAGGTCCAGTTGTGCAGCGTGTGGACGTAGTGCTCGGCCGAGTGGACCTGCACGGCCTTGCCCATGGCGAGCGCCGTGCCCACCGCGTTCGTACCGGTGTCGCTCTCGCTCCAGGCCGCGCCCTCCTCCAGGCAGATCCCGTGGGCCTGGCGCATCACCGCCAGATTGCCCTGGCGCCACAGCACCCGGCCCTGTTCGTCGGTGACGACCATCATCTGCAGCGAGGCGTCGGCGATCCCGGCCAGCCCGGCGCTGAGCGTCCGCATGACCTCGCCGAGCACGGTCGAACGGCGCCGCTCCTCCAGCTCGTCCCGGCGCAGCAGCACGCTGCTGGTGCCCTGGTCCGGGTCGAGTCCGATCCGGGCCATCCGCTGCCAGGACGCGTCGATCACCGCCCGGGGCGCCACCGGCGGCGTCCGGCCGGCCAGCGTCTCCTCGCGGACCTTGTGCAGCAGGCGGCTGGCCTTGACGGAGTCCATGGCGGCCAGTCGGTTCAGGTCGAGCTGAGTGTTGTTCATCGGTCCCTCCCAGCCCCCGCGGTGCTGTATCGGCGCTGTATCGGTTCTGCACTGTGCGAGTCCCGGCGCCCATGGTGCCGCTCCGCAGCGTCACGCGCGGGGCGCTTCGGGTAATCCTGCAACCCTTTGCAACTCTGGCAACCTCCGCCCCCATACACGAGGGTGTGACCGAAGCGGAGGGTGGTGCCGTGTCGGCGCAGCACCACCCTCGGCTTTTCCGCGCGTGCCGACCCCCTCAGGTCCACCCCTGGTACGCGCGGCCACCCTCCTCGCCCGACCGCGGCCTCACCCGCACGACGGGCCCGTCGAATCGACGTGCGGGTGCCCCGCGCCCAGGAGGCGTCCCCTACGAGGCGGGCCGCGCCCGCTCCACCACCGCCGCCAGGTCCAGCGTGTGCGGCAACGTGCCGAACGACGCGCCCCAGTCCCCGCCCAGCCGCGACGCGCAGAACGCGTCCGCCACCTCCGGCGGTGCCCACCGCACCAGCAGCGCGCCCTGCAGCACCCGCGCCATCCGCTCCACCATCCGGCGCGCCCGCGCCTCGATGCCCTCCAGGTCGGCCAGCTCCGTCAGCATGTCGCGGATCGCCCGGTCCAGGCGGTGGTCCGCGCCGCGCGCCCGCCCCACCTCCGTCAGGAAGGCGTTCAACGCCTCCGGCCCCTGCCGCAGCGCCCGCAGCACATCGAGCGCCTGCACGTTCCCCGCGCCCTCCCAGATCGAGTTCAGCGGCGACTCGCGCAGCAGCCGCGGCAGCCCCGACTCCTCCACGTACCCGTTCCCGCCCAGGCACTCCAGGGCCTCCGCCACCACCGGCGTGCAGCGCTTCGTCACCCAGTACTTCGCCACCGGCACCGCGAGCCGCAGCAGCGCCCGCTCCTCGTCCGTGCCTGCGTCGTACGCCGCCGCCAGCCGCAGCCCGAGCACCGTCGCCGCCTCCGACTCCACGGCCAGATCGGCCAGCACATTGCGCATCAGCGGCTTGTCGACGAGCAGACCGCCGAACGCGCTGCGGTACGAGGCGTGGTGCACGGCCTGCGCCACCGCCTGCCGCATCAGGGCGGCCGAGCCCAGCACGCAGTCCAGCCGGGTCGCCGCCACCATCCCGATGATCGTGCGGACCCCGCGCCCCTCCGCGCCCACCCGGCGCGCCCACGTCGACCCGTCGAACTCCACCTCGGCGGACGCGTTCGAGCGGTTGCCCAGCTTGTCCTTGAGCCGCTGGACCGCGAAGGCGTTGCGCGATCCGTCCGGCAGCACCCGCGGTACGAGGAAGCAGGTCGGACCACCCTCTCCGCCGGAGGGGGCCGCCTGCGCGAGCACCAGGAAGCCGTCCGACATCGGCGCCGAGCAGAACCACTTGTGCCCCGTCAGGACGTACTCCCCGTCGGCCGCCAGCGGCTCCGCCCGCGTCGTGTTCGCCCGCACGTCGCTGCCGCCCTGCTTCTCCGTCATGCCCATCCCGAGCAGCACGCCGGCCTTCTCCAGCGGCGGCCGCAGCCCCTGCTCGTACACCCGCGAGGCGAGCAGCGGCTCCCACGCCGCCGCCAGCTCCGGCTCCGCCCGCAGCGCCGGCACCGCCGCGTGCGTCATCGACAGCGGACAGCCGTGCCCCGCCTCCACCTGCGACGCGAGCAGGAACGCCGCCGCCCGCCGCACATGACCACCCGGACGGCCCCACGCCGCACCCGCGAGACCGGCGCCCACCCCGCGGCCGAGCAGCCGGTGCCAGGCCGGATGGAACTCCACCTCGTCGATCCGGTGCCCGTACCGGTCGTGCGTCCGCAGTTGCGGTGGGTACGCGTTCGCGAGCCGCCCCCACTCCTGCGCCTGCGCCGAGCCCGCCGAGACCCCCAGGGTCGTCAGCTCCTCGCGCGCCTCGTCGTACACGTCCGGCGGCAGATGCCGCGCCACGGCCTCCGTGAGGGCCGCGTCGGACGCGAACATGTCGTACCCCACCAGGGGTGGAGCCTGATTGGTCACGGTGTGGGTGCCGGGTGCCATGCCGATACGGTAAGGAGGTGCAGGCAGCAAACGAAACACCCGAACGGCCCGAGCGGCGGCCCTGGAGCCGGCTCCACCGCGCGCGCGTCCTCTACCGCAACGTCTCCAAGCGGAAGATGGTCTGGCTGCTGCTCAAGGACACGGTCAACTCGTGCATCGAGTACCGCATCCTCGGCCTCGCCGCCGAGGCCGCGTTCTTCACCCTGCTGTCGCTGCCCCCGCTGCTGCTCGGCCTGATCGCCCTCCTCGGCTACGCCGACGAATGGACCAACACCGACACCGTGGCGAGCATCGAGGAGAACATCCTCCACGCCGCCGGGACCGTCCTCTCCGACCGGGGCGTCCGAGAGATCGCCCGCCCCCTCCTGGAGGACGTCACCCAGGGCAAACGCCCCGAACTCATCTCCCTCGGCTTCGCCATCGCCCTGTGGTCCGGCTCCCGCGCGGTGAACGTCTTCATCGACACGATCACCGTCATGTACGGCCTCGACGGCCACCGCGGCATCGTCAAGACCCGGCTCCTCGCCTTCCTGCTCTACATCGTCGCCCTGCTCATCGGCGCCGTCGTCCTGCCGCTCGCGGTCGTCGGCCCCGACCGGATCGTCGAGCTCGTCCCCTGGGGCACGGAAGTCGTCTCGGTCCTGTACTGGCCGACGGTCATCCTGCTGTCCATCGCCTTCCTGACGACCCTGTACCACGTGTCCGTCCCCGTCCGCTCGCCGTGGATCGAGGACATCCCCGGCGCCCTCGTCGCCCTCGCGATGTGGGTCCTCGGCAGCTTCCTGCTCCGCATCTACCTGACCAGCCAGGTCGAGGGCCCCACGATCTACGGCTCCCTCGCCGCACCCATCGCCGTCCTCCTCTGGATCGGCATCTCCGCCTTCGCCGTCCTCGTCGGCGCCGCGGTGAACGCGGCCATCGACCGGGTCTGGCCCTCCGTCGCCACCGCCGCCGCCCGCGAGGCCACCGAACGCGCCCGCGCCGCCCAGGCCGCCGACCTGGTCGCCCGGCTGCGCGCGGAGGCGGACGACGTGGACGAGGACGACCCGGACATGCCGTCGGAGTTCCCGGAACGCTGGTCGCGGTTCCTGCCGCCGGACGACGTGAAGTCGCGGCTGCACGCGGGGTGGGAGAAGCAGGAGTAGAACCCGTCCGGCGGACCGGGGGCGGACAGCCCGTGGGGGGGTGTCCGACCCTCCGCTTCCGGGACCGGGCCGCGGGGACCGGGTCGGCCCCGGGGACCGGCCCGCGGGGAAGCGGGCGGCGGGGGACCGGGCCGCGGGGGACCGGCAAGCTGCAGGCCGTCCCCCTCACGGGCCGTCCGACCGTAGGCACCCGGTT
Source organism: Streptomyces sp. NPDC051921 (assembly GCF_040680975.1). Taxonomy (NCBI): domain Bacteria; kingdom Bacillati; phylum Actinomycetota; class Actinomycetes; order Kitasatosporales; family Streptomycetaceae; genus Streptomyces; species Streptomyces sp. NPDC051921. Next base: position 47,379 of record NZ_JBFAXU010000032.1, on the reverse strand, counting down.
GGGGGCCGCCCGGTTCGGGGCCGCTCGGTTCGGGACCGTCGTCCGGCCGGCGACCATCTGGCCACCCGGCTCGGGACCGTCGTCCGGCCGGCGGCCATCTGGCCACCCGGCTCGGGACCGCCGTCCGGCTGGGGACCGCCCGGCCAGGGACCGCCGCCCGGCCAGGGACCGCCTGGCTAGGGTGCGTCCGGCTGGGGACCGCCCTGCTCGCCCCAGCCACTCGGCCAGGGACGGCCCGGCTGGGGAGCGCCGCCCGGCTCGGGATCGCCCGGCCGCTTCACGACCACCACGTGCTGCCAGCCCCGCGCTCCCTCGGAGACCGTGTCGAACCTCCGGCGCAGGTCCCAGGGCAGCTGCGCGCGCACCCCGTGCGAGACGAGGACCGTCACGATCAGCCGTGCCCCCTCGTACTCGGCCGCCGTGGGCTCCCGGCCGGTACCGGAGAGCGAGACCCCGGCCGCCTCGGCCCCCGCGTGCACGACGAGGTCCACGCGCACGGGGCTGTCCATGTCGTCCTCCAGCTGACCCGCCAGGGCATCGGGGAAGCCCTTCACCGCCCACTCCACCAGTCGCACCGCGTCGAGATCCGGGGCCAGCGACGCCCGGATCGAGCCGTCCGAACGCGGCTGGACCCGGCCGAACGACCGCGCGCCCAGCCGGTCGCGGACCAACGAGTCCAGGGTGTTGATCAGCGAGGTGGTCCGGGCGCTCGCGGTCCCGCGGCGCCTGCGGACGAGCAGCACCCCCGGGTCACCGGGCGACTCCCCGTCGAGCTCCGCGAGCCTCCCGGCCAGCTCCTCGCGCCAGGCCCGCAACCGCTCGCGCTCCTGCGTCGCCCAGTTCCCCGCGACGCCCCCGAGCGGCTCCCCGTACCAGAGCGAGAGGGCCGAGCGGAGCGAGCTCCGTGCGGTCGCCCGGTCGCCCAGCCGGAGCGCTCCGTCCGCCTGCTCGGCGAACGCCTCGGCGCGCAGCAGGTCCAGCATGCCCGGCATCACCGGCATCCGGAAGGAACCCTGGCGCACCTCGATCGGATGGCCGAGCTCCCGCAGCCGCCGGGCGGACTCCGCCGGGTCCGCCTCGGCCGTGCCGGCGACGGCCGCACGGAGCTCCTCCTCCTGCACCGCGAGTCCACGCGCGGCGAGCAGTCGGCACAGGACGGCGCTCCGGACGGAGGCCTCCGTGGCCTCCTCGCCCCTGATCGAGGCCTGTGGCGGCCCGAGCAGCCGGTAGGTGACGCGGACGGGCTCGACACCCCCCGGCGATCCGTTGAGGCCGGCCAGCGTGGTGGCCCCGTACTCGCGCACGGCCGGATTCTTCGAGAGCAGGTCGTGCACGATCGACTGAAGGGCGTGCGGGACCTCCGGCCGCAGGGTGCGCGCGTCCGAGGGATCGGTCGCGGCGTGGTGCCGGAGCACCGTGGCGAGGTCCGCGTCGGGGAAGGGCGGGGTGCCGGTCAGCATCTCGAACAGGACGCAGCCGAGGGAGTAGAGGTCCCCGGCGGGACCGGGCTCCGTCCGCTGCCGTTCCGGGGCGAGATAGCGCGCGGTGCCCCGCTGCCGCTGGACTCCGGGGCCCGGCTCCAGGGGGAAGAGGCCGCTGGAGTCCGGGTCGGGCGTGCGCCGGTCGTCCGGCCGGCGCAGCCCCAGGTCCCGCAGCCGGGGCAGGTCGGTGTCGGCGCCGAGGACCTGCGCGGGCGTGAGGTCGCCGTGCGGCCCCATCGCCGCATGGAGCGTCCGCAGGCCGTCGAGCACGGCCTGGGCGATCCGGACGGCTTCCTCCACCGGCAGGGGACCCGAGGCGTCGAGGTACGCGCGCAGCGAGCGCCCCTCGACCAGCTCGGTCACCACGCAGCAGCCCGTGGGAAGGTCGACGACGTCGACCACCGCGACGACGTGGGGACCCGTCTGCAGCCCGACGGCCTCCTGAGCGCGTGCGAGGAACCGGGCCACCACGCCCCCGTCCTCGAGGCCCTTCGGTGGCTCGGCGGGCGACGGGAAGCGGTGGTACGTCAGGGCGACCGGCCGGTCCAGCTGACGGTCGTGGCCGCGCCACACCCTGCTGTCGCCGTCCCCGAGCCGTTCGCCGATCGCGTACCGGTCACCGAGCGAGGGAGGCGGGCCGTCCTCCGCCGGGTCCGTCCCCTCCGCCGGGTCCGTCCTCCCTCCCGGTTCCGTCCCCTCCGCCGGCCCGTCCGGCGGGGCGCCCGCCGGCACCGGCCGCTCCGGCCCCCGCAGCAGCCGCAGGCTCTCCTCGCTCACCAGCGCGAACGGCTGTCCCGACGCCCGCTCGCCGCGCCGCGCCTCCAGGTCCGCCACCAGCGCCCGGAACTCGCCCGGCAGCGCGCCCGCGCGGGACTCGATCTCCGCGCTGACCCGGGCCAGCAGGCTCGCCGTACGGACCAGGGAGGTGTGCGGGAGGGCGCCGAGCAGCACCTCGCGGACGCCGGGGCGGAACTCGTACGCACCGGGGGCCGCGCCCGGATCGGCGTGCAGCATCCCGCTGAGGACGACCTCGGCGAGGTGCCGCGGCTCGGGGCGTCGTTCGACCGCCGCCTGGACGAGCCGCAGCACGGGCAGATGTGCCGAGCCGACGGCGAGGTGCGCGGCCAGCCGGAAGGCCTGCGGCGAGGCGACGGAGCGGAAGCGCAGCACCAGCTCCTCCGGGTCGGCCTCGGCCGGGACGAGGGCGTCGTCCGGGGGGTCGGGGGCCGCACCCGGGGTCACGAACGCCGCCGCGCCGGGCACCTCCGCGCCGGCCGGTGAGGCGACCAGGGCGGCCCAGTTGCCGAGCCAGACCTCGGAGGGCTCCAGGACGGGGACGGGCACCCCGGCCGGGGCACGACCGCCGTCGTACGGGGAGAACTCCAGGACCGTGTTGGGCACCCCCGGTGCCGGGGAGGCCAACCGGCCCGGGGCGGGCGGCGCCGCGCTGTGCCGCCACAGGCGCTCGGGCAGCGGCTGGAGCAGCGCCACCGGCAACTCGGCGCCGAGCCCCGCGAGCGTGTCCCGCCAGCGCAGCCCGGCCGGGCCCGCGCGCCACTGCGGGCCCATGGCGTCGCTGACCACGAGGACGGCGGTGCGGCCCCGCTCCACGGGCCGCGCCGGGAGCAGGCCGTCCGGCCCGAGCGGCACGACGTCGAGGGTGCGGAACGCCCCGGTCTGCGCGAACGTGGTGTGCAGCTCGCGCACCAGCGGCCGCCACATGGGCATCGTCGGCCCGGTGTCGTACACGATCCGCAGGTGCAGCCAGCGCTCGTGGCGGGGCCTGAGCACGGGCAGCCACCACCGCCCCGGTGCGGGTCGGGCCTGCGGAGCGATGCCGAGCGCGGCGATCCGGTCCGCGGTCGCCGCCTCGTCCAGCTCCCAGCCGCCGGTGCCCGGCACCGTGCGGCGCAGCGGACGCAGCGACCGCTGCAGGGCGAGCGGCCCGGCGAGCATCGGCGGCGCCGGTGCCAGCAGCGAGACGTGCCCCGGGCCCGGCTCGCACAGGGGGCCGAGCGCGGGGCCGGCCGGGGTGTGCAGCGGGACCCGGTCCGCGGCCGGCGGCACGGGGTCGTCGGGGGCCGTCCGCTCGTCCGGCCGGTCGCCCCGCGACGGTCCCGGCTTGTGCGGCTTCTCCGCGCCGACGGTGGTCGCCGACGGCACGAACGGAATCCGCGGCCCGCGCCCGGCAGCGGGCCGCCCGGAGTCGCCCATCTGCCGTGCCAGCCACAGGAGTTCGGCCAGCTCCCGGCCGGTCGGCGGATCGCCGCCGGCCTCGCCGAGCAGCTCGGCCAGGGCGCCCAGCGCGGGGAAGCGGGCCGCCGCGCCGTCAGACGCCATCGGTTTCCCACGTTTCCGGCGCCCGCCCCAGATACGGCATGAGCGCCTTCGCCAGCTCCTCGCGGGAGGCCGTCTCCAGTCCCGAAGTCCTGGTCAGATAGATCGCGTTGAGCAGCTGGTCGGTCGCCAGCTCGCCCGCGCTGCCCCGGCGCAGGAAGGTGTCCACGAGCGCGTGGTCCCGCTCGTCGAGCTCGCCGAGGTGGGCCCGCACGATGTCCTCCAGCTGCTCGCGCAGCGGGCGGCGCAGCTCCAGCCGGACGCAGCGGCGCAGGAAGGCCGGTGGGAACTCGCGCTCCCCGTTGCTGGTGAGCACCACGAACGGGAAGGCGCGGCAGCGTACTTCGCCGTGCCGGACCGGGACCCGGTCCTCCGAGTCCGCGACCATCACCTCGGCCAGCGGGTGCGAGCGCGCGGCCCGCACCAGCTCCGGGATCTCGTACTGGCCCTCCTCCAGGATGTGCAGCAGGTCGTTGGGCAGATCCAGGTCGGACTTGTCGATCTCGTCGATGAGCAGCACGCGCGGCCGGTCGTACGGCAGCAGCGCGGTGCCGAGCGGGCCGAGCCGCAGGTGGTCCTCCACGGCCGTGTCCCCCGAACGCTCCCGGGCGCCCGGCCCCTCCTCGCCGGTGCGCCCCGCCGCGTACAGCCGGGACAGCGGGTCGTAGCGGTAGAGGCCGTCGGTGAGCGCGGTCCGGCTGGTCACGTTCCAGCGCAGCACCCGGCCGAGTCGCAGCTCCCGCGCCACCGCGTACGGCAGGCTGGACTTGCCGCTGCCGGGCGGGCCCGTCACCAGCAGCGGGCGGCGCAGGTACAGGGCGGCGTTGACCAACTGCACGGTCTCCGGGGTCGGTTGGTAGGTGCGCGCCCGATGCGCCCGGCCCGGGACGCCGGCCTCGTCGTCCGTGTCCCCGGCCGGCGGCAGCGGCGGGCCGCCGTCGAAGGCCCGCCACGGCGGCGGCGAGGGCAGCGCGTCGATGCCGTCGTGCGGCTCGCTCGATCCGGTGTAGACGGGCCAGAGGGACATGATCGCTGCTCCAGGTGTGTTCCACGGGCGGACGGGCGGGGGAGTTCAGCTGAGGGGCGAGTGACGCAGGGGCCGGGCGTCGGGGAAGTGGCGCGGATCCTCCCAGACCAGCGAGACCTCCGCCGCCCAGTGCGGGTCCGGACCCTCGTGCAGGAAGGCCTGCCTGCGCAACTCATAGATCACATGGGGGAGTTCGGCGGGTGGGAGCAGGGAGATGTGCTCGGCGATCCGGTCGAGGAAGGTGATGCCCGCGCAGGCCCCCGTGCAGGGCCCGCCCGGCGGGCAGCCGGTGCGCGGCCACAGCACGATCGGCGCGGGCGCATCGAGCGCCGCCTCGTGCAGCTCGCGCTGCCGGGCGCCCGTCGGCGGCCCGGTGAAGCCGACCACGCCGCGCACGTCCTGGAGGAGCACGGACAACCGGGCCGCCTGGTACGGGGTCGCGCACGCCACCCGGTGCAGCGGCGAACCGGTCTGCCGGTCGAGCTCCTTCCACATCCGCCGCAGCTCGAACTGGTGCCGGCCCTTCGTGCGCCGGTCGTGGTCGAGCACCACGACCGGCGCACGGCAGCCGAGCGGCGGCTCCTTGCCGCGCTTGCGCGTCCACTGGTCGACGTCCTTGTTGAGCCAGCCCCGCGGCAGGGCGAAGGCCACCAGCGGACGGCCGTCCACGATGTCGGCGTAGGCCTCCTCGATGCGGTCGACCACCCAGCCGCGTAACTGGGCGGTGGTCAGGGTCCGTTCGCTCAGCATGATGCGGTGGCCCTGCCGGAAGACGGACACCTCGGCGTTCACGGCGCTGCCGTGGGCGCCGCTGCGCCGCACCTCGACCAGGATCGGCGTCCACGGCACCGGACCGCCGGGAACCCCCCGGGCACCCGCCCCCGGTGCGGCGTGCCGGGGCCGCACGGTGTCGGGCACCGCCCCGTGCCGGGGCTCGTCGTCGCACCAGGACGGTGTCACGGGCGCGCACACCGCCGGCGGCCGGTCCGGCGGGTACGGCTCCGTGTGCCGGGCGCGGTGCTCGCGCGCCCAGGCGCGCAGGGCGTGCCGGACCGCCTCGTCGGCGACCTGGTCCGCGATCCGCAGGACGAGTTCGGCCAACGGGACGTGGCCGTGCGTCGGTCGGCTCTCGGTGAGGACGTGCCACACGCCCTGCCAGAGGTTCGCCGGCGCCGCCGCCGGGGGGACGAGGCCCAGCGGGCCGGCCGCCGCGAGCAGCAGCCGCTCGACCGGCACCGGCAGCGGCCCGGACCGCTCGGCCAGGTCCACCAGCTCCCGCAGCCGACGCTTCTCGCCGGGCGAGCAGCCCGGCGTCGGCACCAGGTCGGCGAGGGCCGGGACGTGCCGGGCGAGCACCCGGGCCGGGATGATCCGGGCGTTGCGGGCCGTCGGGTCGTACGAGGCGACCATGCCGACGACCGTCGCGTCGCCCGCCCGCATCGCGGCGGAGCCACTGAAGCCGTACGAGGGCTCCTGGCCGTGACCCGACCAGTACTCGGCCTGGTTCCACTCGTCGTGGATCAGCTGGCCGGCCGCCGTGACCCGCAGCTCGGTCTGGGCGCCCTCCCGCTCGTACCCCTCGGGGAAGCCGTACGCCACGAGCCGGGGCGGCTCCCGCACCTCCCAGGCGCCCTCGGGCTCGGCGAACACGACCGGTGCCACGGGCACCGGCCGGTCGAGCGCCAGCACCGCGACGTCGCCCGGGTCGGTGGGCAGCCCGCCCCACGGGCCGCGCGCCGCGACCCGGGCCGAGAGCTCACCGAGGCCCTGCGCGCCGGGGAAGCGGAGCGCGACACGCTCGACGCCCTGGACCACGTGCGCGCAGGTCAGGACCGTGTCGCGAGTGATGAGGAAGCCGGAGCCCAGGACCTCGCCCGCGTGATCGACCCGCACGTGCCAGGCGGGCGAGGGCGTCATCGCGCGCCCGCCGGCGAGCCGTCACCCGCCTCGGGCGTGCCGTCGGGTGTGACCGCGGGAACGCCCCGCGCGGGCTCCGCGGCCCGCTCCGGTGCCGAGACCGCGGCCCGCGTGCCCCCGCCGTCCGGGGACCAGGAGAGCCGCACCACCAGATGACCTTCGACCGCCGTCTTGGCGATCACCGCACCCGCCTCGGCCGAGAGCTTCACCCCGAACTCCAGCTCCACCCCGTCCGGGCGCAGCGCGCCGTCGCGGAACACCGCGAGCGCCGATTCGGCCGCCGTGCGAATCCCCGATAGCGCCTCGTCCAGCGTCTGCCCCGCCCGTACCAGGGAGTTCCCGCCCCGCGAGACCGGCCGGGCGCCCGGCAGCGGGCCGTCCGCCTCCACCAGGACGGCGCCGTCCCCGGTGCCGAACTCCATGAGTGTGTTCACAACGCCCCCCGCGGTCCTGACAGTTGGTCGGGGCACCATTCTGCTCCGCCCACCGGGCCGGTGTCAGCGGATCGGCCTACCCTGGTGGGGTGTACGAGGAACGCCCCGCCCGGCTGACCGGAGCGGTCGTGTGGACCCGGGCCACCGGCCCCGCCGACCCGGCCGATCCGGGCACCCGCCCCGTCCTGCCGGACGGCTGCATGGACCTGATCTGGGCGGACGGCCGACTGCTCGTCGCGGGTCCCGACACCAGGGCGTACGTCCCCGGCAGCCCCGCCACCCACTACGCGGGCGTGCGCTTCGCGCCCGGCCAGGCACCCGCCGTGCTCGCCGCCGACGCGAGCGTCCTGCGCGACGAGCGGGTCGACCTCGCCGAACTGTGGGGCGCCCGCACCGCCCGCCGCCTCGCCGACGAGGTCTCGGGTGCGGTCGACCGGGCGGCGGCCCTGGAGGCGCTGGTGCTGCGCAGGGCCGCCGACGCGCCCCCGCCCGATCCGCTGCTGCGGGCCGTCGTCGCCCGGCTGCGGGCCGGGGTACCCGTGGGGACAGCGGCGGACGAGCTGGGGCTCGGGGTCAGGCAACTGCACCGGCGGGCGCTGACGGCCTTCGGCTACGGGCCGAAGACACTGGCCCGGATCCTGCGGCTGCAGCGGGCCCTCGCGCTGGTGACGGGCGGAGTGCCGTACGCGGAGGCCGCCTACCGCGCGGGCTTCGTCGACCAGGCCCATCTCGCCCGCGAGATGCGGGCCCTGACGGGCCTGACGCTGACGCGTTACGTGGCGGGCGCGGTGCCGGCGGGCCCGGCCGCGTCGGCGTAGAGCGAGACGCCCGTCCCGTCCGGGTCGAGCACCACCGCGTACCGCTGGCCCCACACCGCGTCCCAGGGCTTGAGGTGGCCGCGGTGCCCGGCGGCCGTCAGGGTCTCGTAGACCGCGTCGACCCGGCCCGGGTCCGCGCAGCGGAAGGCGAGCGCGACACGGTCGCCGCCGGCGGCCGGGCGGACCCGGTCCGGGTCGAAGGAGCGGACCACGTCCTCGGTGTCCCACAGCACGCGCAGACCGCCGGGCAGCGTGACCTCCACGTGCGGGGCGTCCTCGGCACCGGCCGGGACGTCGAGGCCGAGCAGCCGGTAGAAGGCCAGGGAAGCGGCCATGTCGGCGGTGACCAGGCCGATGACGTCGAGCACGGGCACCGGAGGGGGAGTGGGCGCGGGTGCGGGCGCGGGGCGGTTCGTGGGGTGCTGCGTCGTGGGGCGGTTCGTGTCCATGCCCGCAGGCTAGGAGGCGCCGGGCGCCCCGGTCTTGTACGGATCGGACACGCGGAGACGGCCCGTGCGAAGCCCGGGGCGCGAGGACCGGACAAGCGCTGCTGGTGTGTCTCGGAGGCGCGAAGCACCGCTACGCGAACGCCGGCACGGGTGGACCGCCGAGCCTGGTGGATCGCCGAGCCTGGTGGTGGGAACACCAGGTGTGGCACGCCCTGCCTCGGCCGGGCCGGCGCTGTCAGGGTGGCGGGCATGGCACAGCACACCACCCTGATCACCGGCGCCACCTCCGGCATGGGCCACGACCTGGCCCTCGACCTGGCCGCGCGCGGCGGCACCGTCCTGCTGCACGGCCGCGACTCCGAGCGACTGGCCGCCGTCGCCGCCGAGGTCCGGGCCGCCCACCCCGGCACGACCGTCCGCACCTACCGCGCCGACCTCTCCGACCTCGACCAGGTGCACGCGCTCGCGGACCGGATCCGCGCCGCCGAACCGCGCCTCGACGGCCTCGTCAACAACGCGGTCGCGGGCGGCGGCGCCCGCCCGCTGGTCCGCGAGCTCAGTGCCCAGGGACATGAACTCCGCTTCGCGGTCAACCACTTGGCGCCGTACGCGCTCACCCGCGGCCTGCTGCCGCTGCTCACCGCCTCGGCTCCGGCCCGCGTGGTCAACGTGGCCTCGATCGGCCAGGAGACCATCGACTTCGACGACGTCATGCTGGAACGGGACTACGAGGGCCTGCGCGCCTACTGCCGCAGCAAACTCGCCCTGATCATCGCGACCTTCGAGCTCGCCGAGGAACTCCGCGGCAGCGGAGTGACGGTCAACACCCTCCACCCGGCCCACCTGATGGACACGCCCGCCGTGCGGGCGTACGGGCTCACCCCCGTGGTCGGCACCGAGGAAGGCGTCCGGCCGACGGCGCGACTGCTCCACGACCCCGAACTCGCCGACACCACAGGCCGCTACTTCGACCGCTTCACGGACAGCCGGGCCCACGAGCAGGCCTACGACACCGACGCCCGCGCCCGGCTGATGGAACTGACGCACCGCCTGGTCGCGAGGTGAGCACCCGGAGATAAATGCGTGGTGCCCCGGACCGGGCCCCGCTACGGTGGAGACATCACGAAGATCGCGGTCCGGGGGACCGTGGTCCGGAAGACCGTTCGAGACCAGGAGGTGTGACCGATGGCTGTCGTCACGAAGGGCCGTGCCCGCAACCAGATGACCGTCCACTCCACCTCCGTGGCCTCCGGCTGACCCTTCTCCAGCTGCCCGCGCGCAGCGCCGGGGCCACCCTGTGAAGGGCTCCCCTTGTCTTCCTCGCTTTCCTCTTCTTCTTCTCCTTCTTCGGCTTCCTCCTCCTTCTCGTCCTCCCTGCACGCCTACGGCTGGGACGAGGCCTGGGAGGCGGAGTTCGCTCCGTACGCCGCTCAGGGTCTGCTGCCCGGCCGTGTCGTCCGGGTCGACCGGGGGCAGTGCGACCTCGTGACCCCCGAGGGTCTCGTAAGGGCCGACACGGCGTTCGTCACCCCGCACGACCCGCTGCGGGTGATCTGCACCGGCGACTGGGCCGCCGTCGACCCCGACGGCGTCGGCGACCCCCGCTACGTACGGGCGTGCCTGCCGCGCCGTACCGCCTTCGCCCGTTCCACGTCGTCCAAGCGGTCCGAGGGTCAGATCCTCGCCGCCAACGTCGACCACGCCGTCATCACGGTCTCGCTGGCCGTCGAACTCGACCTCGGCCGGATCGAGCGCTTCCTCGCGCTCGCCTGGGAGTCCGGCGCGGAGCCGCTCGTCGTCCTCAGCAAGGCCGACCTGGTTCCCGACCCCGTCGGTCTGTCGTACCTGGTCGAGGACGTCGAGACGGTGGCCCCCGGCGTCCAGGTCCTGCCCGTCAGCTCCCACACCGGCGAGGGGCTCGACGTGCTCCGCGCGGTCGCGGCGAGCGGGACGAGCGTGCTGCTCGGCGTCTCCGGCGCCGGCAAGTCGACCCTCGCCAACACCCTGCTCGGCGACGACGTCATGGACGTCCGGGCGGCGCGTGACGTCGACGGCAAGGGCCGACACACCACGACCACCCGCAACCTCCTCGTCCTCCCGGGCGGCGGCGTGCTCATCGACACGCCCGGCCTGCGCGGCGTCGGCCTGTGGGACGCCGAGGCCGGGGTCGGTCAGGTCTTCGCCGAGATCGAGGACCTGGCGGCGCGGTGCCGCTTCCAGGACTGCGGCCACGCGTCGGAGCCGGGCTGTGCCGTCACCGCGGCCATCGCCGACGGGTCCCTCCCCGAGCGGCGCCTGGAGAGCTACCACAAGCTCCTCCGCGAGAACCAGCGCCTGGTCGCCAAGACCGACGCCCGCGTCCGCGCCGAGATCCTCAAGGACTGGAAGCGCAAGGGCGCGGAGGGCCGCGCGGCGATGCAGATCAAGCGCGGCCGCTTCCGGTAGGACCGCGACGGGCCGCGACGGGCCGCGACGGGCCACGGCGGGCCACGACGGGCCGCGACGACAGGCGAGGGCAGGCCCCGGCGGCGGCGACATTCCGCCGCCGGGCCGCCGTCGGAGACCGGACTCAGGCGTGCCCGAGCCCGGTGTCCGGCGTGGCCCCGCCGCCCCGTGCCGGGAGCGTCAGGCGCGGCCCCGGCCCGCCGGGCTCGGCACGTCTGGCGTGGCCCGCCATCCCCGAGCCGGGAGCACCTGGCGCGCCCCGGCTCCCCCGAGCCCCGAACGTCCGGCACGACCCCGCGCCCCGCGCCGGGAGCGTCAGGCGCGGCCCCGGCCCCCGAGCCCCGAACGTCCGGCACGACCCCGCGCCCCGCGCCCCGCGCCGGGAGCGTCAGGCGCGGCCCCGGCCCCCCGAGCCCCGAACGCCCGGCGTGGCCCCGCCACGCCGGGCCGGGAGTATCCGGGCGCGCCCACGCCCACGCCGGGAGCACCCGGCGAGGCCCGCCACCGCAGCCCGGGGACGCCGGCACGGCCTGCTGGCCCGCTCGTCAGCGTCTCGCGTCCGCCCGGGCCGGCCGTCCGGGCTCCGTGTCCGAAATCCGCCAGTCGGGCCCCGTCCGCTCCCGCACACTGGAGGGCATGACGGATATGGCGGCGGACACGGTGACGAGCGTCCCCTCGGACGAGGACACCCGTTACGAGGCGGTCAGCAGCAGGGACGCGCGGTTCGACGGGGTGTTCTTCTTCGCGGTGGCCACCACCGGCATCTACTGCCGGCCCAGCTGCCCGGCCGTCACCCCCAAGCGGCGCAACGTCAGGTTCTTCCCGACCGCCGCGGCCGCTCAGGGCCACGGCTTCCGGGCCTGCCGGCGGTGCCGGCCCGACGCCGTGCCCGGCTCGGCGGAGTGGAACGTGCGGGCGGACGTCGTCGCCCGGGCCATGCGGATGATCGGCGACGGGGTCGTGGACCGCGAGGGCGTGCCCGGGCTCGCCGTACGGCTCGGCTACAGCGCCCGGCAGGTGCAGCGGCAGCTGACCGCCGAGCTCGGCGCCGGACCCGTCGCGCTGGCCCGCGCCCAGCGGGCGCACACCGCGCGGCTGCTGCTGCAGACCACCGGGCTGCCCGTCACCGAGATCGCCTTCGCGGCCGGGTTCGCCAGCGTCCGGCAGTTCAACGACACCATGCGCGCCGTCTACGCCCGCACCCCCACCGAGCTGCGCACCGAGTCCGGCACGGGCACGGGCCCGCGGACGGCGCTCGCCGCCGGGATCCCGCTGCGGCTGGCGCACCGGGGGCCGTACGCGGCCGGTGAGGTCTTCGACCTGCTGGCCGCCGAGGCGGTGCCGGGGATCGAGGAGGTCGTCGGTGTTCCCGGAGCGCGCACCTACCGGCGCACGCTCCGGCTGCCGTACGGCATCGGGATCGTCTCCGTCGACGAGCGTTCCCGGGGCCGCTGGCTGGAGGCGCGGATCCACCTCACCGACCTGCGCGACCTCAGCACCGCCGTCCAGCGGCTGCGGCGGCTGCTCGACCTGGACGCCGACCCGTACGCCGTCGCCGAACGCCTCGGCGCCGACCCGGTCCTGGCCGCGGAGGTCGCAGAGCGGCCCGGCGTACGGTCACCGGGCGCGGCGGAGCCGGAGGAGTTCGCGGTACGGGCCGTCGTCGGACCGGAGGAGGCCGCCCGGCTCGTCGAGCGGTACGGCACGCCCCTGGAGACGCCCTGCGGCACGCTGAACCGCGTCTTCCCCGAGCCCGGCACGCTCACCGGCCACCCGGTCGCCGGCCCGTTGGCCGCGGCGCTCGCGGACGGGACCGTCCGGCTCGACCCGGGAGCCGACCGCGACGCCTCCGCGGCGGCCCTCGCCGCCGTCCCCGGGGTGTCCCCGCAGGCCGCCGCCGTCATCCGCGCCCGCGCCCTCGGCGACCCGGACGTCGCCCCCGAAGGCCTCCCGGACCGTCCGGAATGGCGCCCCTGGCGCTCGTACGCGGCCCGCTACCTGCGCGTCTCCCAGGCACCGCCGCCGGACCCCCGCCGCTGCCCTGCTCCCGCGACGCCGGGCACGCACGCCCGCCGCACCGCGCGCAAGGCCGGGTGAGCCACGTACGACGACGTGCGCCCGGCACGCCGAGAGCACGCACCTGACGCCGCACGGCCGCCTTCCGGGCGGTGCCGGGAGTCCGACGACATGGGCTAAGGCGCGCCTTCGAGGCCCCAGCTGTGGATCCGGCGGGGGTGGATCCGGATCACCTCCTCGCTGAAGTACGGGCCCAGGCGGTGCGGGCCCACGAGGAGCTCGGCCTCGCCGCGGATCTCCACGCCGCGCACCCGCCAGGGGCGGACGCTCGCCAGGTCGTCGACGACCAGGGCCACCTTCGGGTTGGCGTGCAGGTTGCGCCACTTCTTCGTCCGGCCCATCGCCCCGCCGCCGACCAGCACCGTGCCGTCCTCCTGCGGGAAGAAGCCCACCGGATTGGCCTGCGGCTGGCCGGCCGGGTCGACCGTGGCCATCCGGCCGAGCCGCTGCGTCCGCAGGTACGCGCGCTCGGCCTCGCTGAAACCGTCGAAATCCCTCATGTCCCCAGCATCGCGCCGGGCGAGCGCCGGGGGATCGGCGCGAGGTCCGGGATCCCGGCGGCACGGACCTGGGCCCTGCACCTGGGCCCTGCACCTGGGACCTGCACCTGGGACCTGCGCCTGGGACTTGGATCTGAGGATCCGGATCTGAGGACCCGGACCTGAGGACCCGGATCTGAGGATCCGGATCGGAGGACCTGAGACCTCGGTCCCCGTGCCCTCAGCCCCAGATCACCGCCCCCGCCCACGCCCCCACGATCAGCAGGCACGCGAACAGCTCCACCAGGACACTCGTCCCCGCCGCCCGCATCACCGTGCGGGTGGCCGCCCCCGCCTGGCCGTGGCCGCCCAGGCGCAGGCGTTCGGAGAGGTAGATCCCACCGATGAAACCGGGGATCGCGCCGAGCACGGGGATCAGGAGGAAACCGAGGAACGCGCCGACCCCCGCGTACGCCACCATCCGCCGGGTGATGCCGACGCCCCGGAACCGGCGGGGCGGCAGCTGCCATACGACCACCTGGGTGAGCAGCAGCAGTCCGGTGGAGGAGACGAGGAGGATCCAGGCGAGGCCGGTCTGCTCGTGCAGCGCCCACCAGAGCATCGCCGCCCACACCAGCCACGTCCCCGGCACGCCGGGCGTCAGCACCCCGAACAGGCCGAGCAGCATCACCATCGCGATCAGCAGGAGCTGCCACACACCCATCTGCCAAGGGTGCAGGATCGGCGGTGTTCCCGCAGGTCAATGCCGACGGACGGGGGAGAGGGAGGCGGGGAGGGGAGGGGGAGGAGGGAGGCGGGGAGGGGGAGTCAGCTCGCGACAGGCAGGGCAGCGGCCACCAGATCGCGCGCCTTGCGGTCGATCAGCGGGAAGATGATCTTCAGTGAGGTCTCGCTGTACGGCGAGCAGAGCACGAACGACGAGTTCAGGATCCGTTCCTTGACCTCCGAGCGGAACAGGCCCTCCCGCTGGATGGTCATCGTGTGCTCGACCGGCTTCGCGAACACCGGGTCCGCCCGGAAGATGAGGATCCGGCGGTCCGTCATCGCCAGGTACATCGGCGTCGGCACCGGGACCACCGCCAGCGACCCGCCGCTCGCGATCGCCGACGCGATGCCGAACGCGGCGGTGCGGCGCACCGACACCGAGCTCAGATTGACGAGCGAGGTGACCTCCACGCGCTCCCCGGGCTCCAGCATCGGGGTGACGGTGGCCAGCAGGGCGCGGCGGCGCCTTCCGTTCATGGGTGGTGCTCCTGAGGGGCGTCGGGGGATCCGGACGGAAACCGGGCGCTCACCTTGCCATACGGCCCTGTGTCACCGACGGGCCACCCACCCCTTCTCGTACGCGTGCCAGCCCAGCTGCAGCCGGGTCGTCACTCCGGTCAGCTCCATCAGACCCTTCACGCGCCGCTGCACCGTCCGCAGTCCCAGGTCCAGCTGCTTGGCCACGCTCGCGTCCGTCATGCCGGCGAGCAGCAGGCTGAGGATCTCCAGGTCCGTCGGATCCGGGCCCGCGGTCTCCTCCTCCGCCACCTGCGCGTTCGCGCCGAGCCGCAGGGGCAGGGCCTCGCGCCAGACCGACTCGAAGAGGCCCATGAGCGATTCGAGCAGACCGCTCGCGTGCACCACGAGTGCGGCCGGCTCGGCCCCGCGGCCCGTGAGCGGGACCATCGCCAGGGAGCGGTCGGCGACGACCAGCTTGGTGGGCACCCGGTCCACCACCCGGATCTGTTCGTGCCGGCCGAGCGCCGCCGACAGCTCGGTCAGGCCCGAGGGCAGGCCGAGCACCTCGCGCTCGATCACGACGCGGTAGTGGACGCCCCGCTCCACGGCCTGCGCCTCCGCCGTGTTCTCCAGGCCGGACACGGCGATCGGCTTGCCCGTCACCAGCGCGCAGACCTCTTCGGCGGCGCCGAGCTGCAGCTGCAGGAAGCGGTGGGTGACGGCGCTCGCGCCGGTCACCACCTCGACGAGATCGTGCACGACCGGTTCGGTGGCCTCCGCGCGGTACTCCTGCGCGAGCAGGGCCGCCGCCAGCTCCGCCTGCTCCAGCTCGTGCCGCTGCTGGGTCAGCAGGGCGCCGAGCGCCACCCCGGGCGGGGCCGCGACCCAGCGCCCGGTGCGGGCCGAGGACTGGGCGGCCAGGCCCTGCGACTCCAGGCGGCGCAGCGCCCGCTCGGTGTCGCCCTGGGGCAGGGCGAGCCGATGGGCCAGGTCGGAGACCTCGGCCGCGCCCAGCGCGACCAGCGCGCGGTAGGCGGACTCCTGCCGCTCGTCGAGACCTATCGCTCCCAGCATCATGGATCCCACCCCTCGCGCGGACGTCCTTGGGCGACCCGGGACAATTCCCGGGCGGCCACCGGACGCGTTCGTTCCGTTGGTGCGTTGGCGGGAATCGGCCACGGCGCATTCCCGCCTCGCCCATCCTGCCTGCACCACCCTCACCTCTGCCAATGTGGCGCCACCGCAGCACCAACAGCCTCCGGACATAGGCACCTTGTGCCGTCATGCCCGGAATCAGATGGGGAGAGCGATGCGCCCGATTTCGCGTACGGCCTTGGGGGCGGCGACCGCCGCCGTGCTGGCCGTCACCGCGGTCGCGGCGTCCGCGGCAGCAGCGCCGCAGGACGCCCCGGCGACCGCCGAGCGACCGCTGGTGGGCAGCGAGGCAGCCGCCCGCGCCGGACAGCGGACCGCCACGGTCACCCTCGTGACCGGCGACCGGGTCGTGGTGACCCGCGACGCCTCGGGCGAGGCGGCGGCCGCCGCGCTGCCCCGCGAGGACGGCACCGTTCCGTTCGTGCAGACCCGCCGGTCCGGCCAGGACCTCTACGTCTACCCCGAGGGCGCCACCGCCGCGCTGGCCGCCGGCCGGGTCGACGAGGAGCTCTTCAACGTCACCGGGCTGATCCGCCAGGGCTACGACGACGCCGGCACGGCCGCCCTGCCGCTCATCGCCGTCTACGGCACGGACCTGGCCACCGCCCGCGCCGTGCCGGCCACCCCGCGCGGCGCCACCCGCGGCCCGGTCCTGAAGACCGTCGACGCGGTCGCCCTCAAGGCCGACAAGAAGCAGGCCGCCGCCTTCTGGGCCGACGTCACCGGCCCCGCCGCCCGTTCCACCGCCGGCGGACTGAAGAAGCTGTGGCTCGACCGCAAGGTGCAGGCCACCCTGGAGCGCTCGACCGCTCAGGTCCACGCCCCCGAGGCCTGGGCCGCCGGTTTCGACGGCACCGGCACCAAGGTCGCCGTCCTCGACACCGGCGCCGACGCCGAGCACCCGGACCTCAAGGGCCGGATCGTCGCCGCGCGGAACTTCACCGACTCCGACAGCGCCGACGACCGCCAGGGCCACGGGACCCACACCATCTCCACCGTCGGCGGCAGCGGCGCCGCGAGCGGAGGCAAGAAGAAGGGAGTCGCCCCCGGCGCGGCCCTCCTCAACGGCAAGGTCCTCAACGACTCCGGATCCGGGGCCACTTCATGGATCATCGCCGGCATGGAATGGGCCGTCGCCCAGGGCGCCGACGTCGTCTCCATGAGCCTCGGCAACCCCTCCGAGACGGACTGCACCGACCCGATGAGCATCGCTGCCGAGCAACTGGCGCAGAACAAGGGCACGTTGTTCGTCATAGCCGCCGGAAACTCGGGCCCCGCCGGCAACACGGTCTCCTCGCCCGGCTGCGCGCCGAGCGTCCTCACCGTCGGCGCCACCGACCGCGACGACTCCACCGCGTACTTCTCCAGCCGCGGGCCCGCGGCCGACGCCGCCCACACCCTCAAGCCGGAGATCGCCGCCCCCGGCGTCGGCATCTCCGCCGCCGCGGCCGGCGGCCGCGGCGTCTACGCCTACCAGTCGATGTCCGGCACCTCGATGGCCGCCCCGCACGTCGCGGGCGCCGCCGCCGTCGTCAAGCAGCGGCACCCCGACTGGACCGCCCAGCAGATCAAGGCCGCGCTCGTCTCCTCCGCCGACAGCGGCGTCCCGGGCGACGCCCGCGAGGTCGGCGGCGGGCGACTCGACGTGAAGGCCGCGATCGACCAGCGGGTCCTCGGCGCCCCCGCCGTCCAGGGCGGCACCTTCAGCTGGCCGCAGGACGACAGCGACCGCACCACCGTCGCCGTCCCCTACACCAACACCGGCGACACGCCCGTGACCCTCGACCTCGCCGTCGAGAAGGTCACCGGCAACGACGGCTCCGCCGTCCGCTCCCCGGTCGCCCGCCTCGGCAAGCGCACCGTGACCGTCCCGGCCGGCGCCACCGTCGAGGTCCCGCTGCGGGTCGACCCGACCGCCCGCCTGGAGCGCGCCCAGTACGGCGACGTCACCGGCCGTGTGGTCGCCAACGCCACCGGAAGCCGCGGCGTCCACGTCTCCACCCCGTTCGCGCTGTACGTCGAGCCGGAAACCCTCACCCTGCGCGTCAAGCTGATCGACCGTCAGGGAAGGCCCGCCGACGGGGCGTCCTCGCTCGACGTCATCGGCACCGACGACGCCCGCGGCGAGCGCCGCTTCAACGAGGGTTCCGCCGACCAGGTCTACCGGCTGCGTGCCGGCAGCTACTTCCTCTCCTCCTTCGTCACCACCCCCGACGCGGGCGAGGGCGCCACGCTCAACGACTCGGTCAGCTACCTGGCCCGCCCGCAGCTGGAGTTGAAGAAGGACACCACGGTCGTCCTCGACGCCCGCCGGGCCCACCGCCTCCAGGTCCGCACCCAGCAGCCCTCCGAACCCCGCGGCGCCACCCTCGCGTTCAGCCGCGCCTGGGACGACACCTGGCTGCACGCCGGTACCGCCGCCGGGCCGCGCACCATCCGCGGCTACTACGCCTCCGTCGAAGGCCGCGCCGAGGACGGCAGCTTCGAGTTCGGCAGCTACTGGCGCGCCGCCGCCCCGCAGATCAGCGAGCTCAAGGCCCTCGACGGCGCCGGCGGGTTGCTCCTGCACCCGCTGACCGGCTCCCTCGCCTCCGACAACCTCGACGGCACCGGCTCCGCCCGGCTCGTCGACGCGGGCACCGGCACCCCGGCCGAGCTCACCGCCGCCCAGGTCGCCGGCCGGATCGCGCTGGTCCGCCTGCCCGACGACAGCACCAACGCGGGCACCCTCGCCCGCAACGCCAAGGCGGCCGGCGCCCTCGCGGTCCTCGTGTACCACCGGGCCGAAGGGCGGTGGTACCCCAGCGGCGGCTTCACCGGGATCGGCCTGCCGGCCCTCTCGGTGCCCTCCGCCGAGGCCGCGCAGCTGCTCGGCAAGCTCGCCGCCGGAGAGGTCACGCTCGCCTGGAAGGCCACCGCGAAGAGCCCGTACGTCTACAACCTCGCGTTCCCGGAGACCCGCGCGATCCACGACGACCGGACCTACCGGGTCGAGGACCGCACGCTGGGCCGCACGGACTCCCGCTACGGCTCCTCCGGCATCGGCACGGACTTCGTCGAGTTCCCCGCCGCCTACCGGCCCGACGGCACCGTCGTCGCCTTCGGCTCCCTGGAGACCGTCCCGGCCCCCGGCACCCGCACCGCGTACTACTCGGCCGGCGGCACCGCCTGGCAGTCGCTCGTCGGCAGCAGCTTCCCGTTCGGCGAACTGATGGTCGGCGGCCGGCACGCCTACGCCGCCGGCGAGCGCCGCACCGAGAACTGGTACGACGGCGTCATCGCCCCGACCGCCCCGCGCGACGCCGCCGGCGAGCCGGTGCTCGTCGCCGAACGCCAGGGCAACCTCATCGGCTTCGCCGACGCCATGTGGGGCGACGCCACGCACCATGCCGAGCCCGGCTCCTTCGGCGACATCGGCAACCTGCACCTGAGCAGGAACGGCGAGGAGATCGGCGCCACCGGCTGGCCCTTCGGGGTCTTCGAGGTGCCGGCCGAGCCCGGCACGTACACGCTCGAACAGAACACCATGAAGATCGGGAGCAAGGTCTGGGCCCGCTCGACTTCCGTCAACTCGGTATGGGAATTCACCTCCGAGCTCGACGAGAACGTCTATTCTCAGGGCATCCCCATTCTCTTCCCCCGGTACGACCTTCCGGAGGACGGACTCAAGACCCTCGCAGCGACCGACGGCCAGCAGATCGGCCTCGGCGTGACGGGTCACGCGGGCTACACCCCCGCGGCGCTCACCTCGGCCAGGCTCTCGTACTCCTACGACGGCGGTACGACCTGGACCGAAGCGCAGGTCACCCACCAGGGCGACGCCTGGACCGCGACCGTGAACCACGCGGGCGCCACCGGCAAGCAGGTCACCCTGAAGGCCGAACTGACGGACGCCCACGGCAACTCCGTCACCCAGACCGTGGTCCGCGCCTACGACGTGCGCTGATCACGCCGGTCCGCCGGACGTCCTTCCCGTGGGGGGTGGGGTCGTCCGGCGGACCACCCGTTCCACCGCCGACCCACCGCGACACATTTGCGGATGTCCCGTTTTCTGACGGCCTGTGCGGTGGACAATAAGGGCATGACTCAGCAGGGGGACACCAACTGGTGGGACGAGCTCTACGACGAGGCGGCGCCCGACACCGGGCCCGCCCCGACCACCGACAGCCTCGACGAGCGCTACGACTCCGCGACCCGGACCACGACGGCCGCACCGCCGGTCACGCCCGGCACACCTGACGCGCCCGACGCGGGCGCGCCCGCCCGGCCCGCGCCGCCCGTCGAGATCGAGCCGCCCGTGCCGACCACCCGGCCCGAGGCCCGGCCGGCCGAGGCGCCCACCGTGCAGGTCCCCGCGCCCCGCCCCCGTACCGGGCACGTCGGCACCCGGCCGCCCACCTACGACGCCGAGCCCACCGCCCTGCCCGCCGCCCGCCCCGGTGAGCTCGACGCGCTCGTCGCCGACACCGTCCTCGACGGCGCCCGGTACGGCGCCTACACGCTCCGTGCCGCCTCCGTCCGCGGCGACTCCGCCCGCTTCCGCGGCGAACCCCGCCGCGACGCCCTGCTCACCGCGCGCTTCGGCCAGGACGAGGCCGCCCTCGTGCTCGTCGCCGTCGCCGCCGGGCGCCGCGCCGCCGAGCACACCCACCTCGCCGCCGCCGACGTCTGCCGCTGGATCGGCGAGGCCGTCGGCCGCAGCCACACCCGGCTCTCCGAGGACATCCGCTCCGGCCGCCGCGGCGACCTCAAGTCCGGCCTCCACCGGCTCACCGACCGCACCTACAACAAGCTCCGCGCCCGCGCCGTCGAACGCGGCCTCGACCCCCAGGAGTACACGGCCGGACTGCGCTGCCTCCTGCTCTCCGCCGACCCCGAGTGCCGCACCCGGGTCTTCTTCGGCATCGGTGGCGGCGGCCTGTTCCGGCTCCGCGACGGCTCCTGGCAGGACATCGAGCCGCTCCTGCCGGAACCCTCGGCGACCGCCGGCGCGCCCGTCGTCGGCTTCGGATCCCCACCGCCCGCCTCCCCGCCGCCCGCCCCGCCGCCCCCGAGTCCCCCGCCCCCGGGCTCCGGACCGGCGGCCGAAGACCCCGGCGCCCCCGAGGCCCCGGAGGCCACCGAGGACGGCGACCGGCTCACCATGAGGCTCGGCGTCGCCGACGCCCCCGGCCGGCCCTTCGTCGAGGAGCCGCTGCCGCCCCCGACCGAACCCTTCCGCTTCCGCGCCTCCGTCGCCCGCCCCGGCGACACCCTGCTGCTCGCCTCGCCCGGCCTCGCCGCCCCCCTGCGCGGCGAGCCGGACCTCGCCCGCGAGCTCGCCGCCCGCTGGGCCGGCGCGGCCGAACCGCCGGGCCTCGCCGCCTTCCTCGCCGACACCCAACTGCGCGTCACGGGTTACGCCGACGACCGTACGGGGGTGGCCGTCTGGGAGGCGTAACCTCCCCGCCCATGGGTTGATGGACCCATGGGCAAACAGAATGTCGCAGAACAGTTCGTCGACATCCTCGTCCGTGCGGGCGTGCAACGCCTCTACGGAGTGGTCGGCGACAGCCTGAACCCCGTCGTCGACGCGATCCGGCGCGACTCCGCCATCGACTGGATCCAGGTGCGGCACGAGGAGACCGCCGCATTCGCCGCCGGCGCCGAGGCGCAGATCACCGGCCGGCTCGCGGCCTGCGCGGGCTCCTGCGGCCCGGGCAATCTGCACCTCATCAACGGGCTGTACGACGCCCACCGCTCCATGGCCCCGGTCCTGGCCCTCGCCTCCCAGATCCCCTCCGGCGAGATCGGACTCGGATACTTCCAGGAGACCCACCCGGACCAGCTGTTCCGCGAATGCAGCCACTACAGCGAGCTGATCTCCAACCCCCGGCAGATGCCCCGGCTGCTCCAGACCGCGATTCAGCACGCGGTGGGACAGGGCGGCGTCAGCGTGGTCTCCCTGCCCGGTGACATCGCCTCCCAGACCGCCCCGGACAAGCCGGTCGAGAGTGCGCTCGTCACCTCCCGACCCACCGTCCGGCCCGGCGACGCCGAGATCGACGCGCTGGTCCGGATGATCGACTCGGCCGAACGGGTGACGTTGTTCTGCGGCAGCGGCACCGCCGGCGCGCACCCCGAGGTCATGCAGTTCGCCGAACGCGTGAAGTCGCCCGTCGGGCACGCGCTGCGCGGCAAGGAGTGGATCCAGTACGACAACCCCTACGACGTCGGCATGAGCGGACTCCTCGGCTACGGCGCCGCCTACGAGGCCACCCACGAGTGCGATCTGCTGATCCTGCTCGGTACCGACTTCCCGTACAACGCCTTCCTGCCGGACGACGTGAAGATCGTGCAGATCGACGTACGGCCCGAGCGGCTCGGCCGGCGCTCCAAGCTCGACCTCGCGGTCTGGGGCGACGTCCGCGAGACCCTGCGCTGCGTCATTCCCCGCGTACGGGCCAAGACCGACCGGCGCTTTCTCGACAAGATGCTGAAGAAGCACGCCGACGCCCTGGAGAACGTGGTGAAGGCGTACACCCGGAAGGTCGAGAAGCACGTTCCGATCCATCCCGAGTACGTGGCCGCCGTGCTCGACGAACTCGCCGACGACGACGCCGTGTTCACCGTGGACACCGGTATGTGCAATGTGTGGGCCGCCCGCTATCTGACGCCCAACGGGCGGCGCCGGATCATCGGCTCCTTCAGTCACGGCTCCATGGCCAACGCGCTGCCGCAGGCCATCGGCGCGCAGTTCGTCGACCGAGGCCGGCAGGTCGTGTCGATGTCCGGGGACGGCGGATTCTCCATGCTGATGGGCGACTTCCTCACCCTCGTCCAGTACGACCTGCCGGTGAAGGTCGTGCTCTTCAACAACTCCTCCCTCGGCATGGTGGAGTTGGAGATGCTGGTGGCCGGACTTCCCTCGTACGGAACCACGAACAAGAACCCCGACTTCGCCGCCGTCGCGCGCGCCGCCGGCGCCTACGGAGTCCGCGTGGAGAAGCCCAAGCAGCTCGCGGGGGCGTTGAAGGACGCCTTCAAGCACAAGGGGCCCGCGCTCGTGGACGTCGTCACCGACCCCAACGCCCTGTCGATCCCGCCGAAGATCAGCGCCGAGATGGTCACCGGGTTCGCCCTTTCCGCCAGCAAGATCGTGCTCGACGGAGGAGTGGGGCGGATGCTCCAGATGGCCCGGTCGAACGTACGTAACGTGCCTCGGCCCTGACGGTCCGTACACACCGATGAATGCGGGCCCGGCGCCTGGGCATGCATCCCCGTGAGCCTGTTCGATCCGACGACGGGGTGGGGGTTATGGCCGGGGAGGCGAAACAGCCGACTCAACTGCTCAGAAAGGTGGGATGCGCGGATCTCACCGCGGTTCCGGAGGTGCGACACGCCTTACGCGCGATGCTGGGGACATGGGGCGGGCCCGGCGCCACCGACGTCGCGGAACTGCTGACCAGCGAGCTGGTGACCAACGCGCTCGTCCACACCGACCACGGGGCGGTCGTCACCGCCACCGTCGCGCCCGAACAACTCCGGGTAGAGGTGCGGGACTTTGTCTCCGGACTGAGCCGGCCACGGGTACCGCCCGCCGACGACGGTACGCACGGCCGAGGTCTCGTCCTGGTGCAGGCCCTCGCCGACTCCTGGGGGGTCGAGAACCATGCGGCGGGCAAGGTGGTCTGGTTCGAACTGAGCGGCGGGGCCGCCTGAGGATCTCCTCGGGCGGCCCCGCCGGACGACAGGGGTCCGCTCAGCCGAACTGCTGCTCCAGGTCCGCGAGCTTGCGCTCCAGGGAGTCCAGGCGGGGCAGCGTCTGGGTGTCGTCCTCGGCGGTGAGGTCCACCGTCCGGGACTCGCGGCTGTCAGTTCCCCTCACGGCTTGCAGGGAGGGCCGGGATCGAAGCGGCAGCTGTCCGGGGTCGGCTATGGCGGGCTCCGCGACGGCGGCCTGCACCGGCCCCGTCGCGGAGCCCGCGCCCGCGGCGCCCAGCGCCGCCACCTCCACCTGCCGGCCGCCCCGCCCGAAGGCGCGGTGCTGCCGGTTGAGCGCCTTCAGGCGCGCCCGGTCCAGCTTGGCCTGCTCCCGCCGGCGGATCCGGTTCTGCTCCTTCTCCCGCCGGTCCTCGCGCACCTCGTCCACGGCCTCGTCCAGGGTCCGCACGCCTTCCAGGAGCATCAGCGACCAGGCGCCGAAGGTCTCCCGGGGGGCCCGCAGCCAGCGGACCATCCGGATCTGCGGCAGCGGCCTCGGGATCAGGCCCTGCTCGCGCAGCGCTGCCCGCCTGGTCTGCTTCAGCGCCCGGTCGAAGAGGACCGCGGCCGAGAGGGACATGCCCGCGAAGAACTGCGGGGCGCCCGCGTGGCCCAAGCCCCGCGGGGCGTGCACCCAGTTGAACCAGGCCGCCGCGCCCGCGAACGTCCACACGAGGAGGCGCGAGCCGAGGGCCGCGTCGCCGTGGCTGGCCTCGCGGACGGCGAGCACCGAACAGAACATGGCGGCCCCGTCGAGGCCGAAGGGCACCAGATACTCCCAGCCTCCGGTGAGGTTGAGGTTCTGCCGGCCGAAGCCGACCAGCCCGTGGAAGGAGAGCGCCGCCGCGACCGCGGCGCAGCAGAAGAGCAGGACGTAGGAGGCGGTGCCGTAGACGGCCTCCTTGCGTCTGCGGCGCTCCTCGCTGCGCTCCCAGGAGTCCTCGGCCGCGGCCTGGTCACCGGCGCGCTTCCCGCGCGCGAGCACCGCCACCGCCGTCAGGACGCCCGCCACCATCACGCCGCCCGGAAGCAGCCAGTCCAGCGATATGTCGGTCAGTCTCATTGCGGTGTCCCTTGCCTCGCAGTAGTGCCTCGCAGTAGGGCGATACGGCCGCCCATATTGGCGGACCGGGCGGGGCGGGCAGGGGGTTTCGGGGCAAGAGCACGCCATCGGGGCCGTACGGCATGCGAATAGGTGGGATCTGGTCGAACTCCCGCACGGGGGCGGCGAGTTGTGTTCGATTTACGTCACTCTGACGGGTGGCGTAACGGCGGGAGTCGGTCAGGCGGTCGCCGCGAGGCGGCTGACCCGCTCCGCGTCGGGAGTCCGCGGACAGGTGAGGCAGGTGTCCTCGGGCCGCAGGGTGTAGAAGAGGCAGCAGGTCGCCCGGTCCCGGGTGGAGCGCGTAGCCCCGCACGCCTCGGCCGAGCCCGCGAGCTCGCGGAAGCCTGCCGTCCCCACGTACGGCCTCGTGGTGCCCGGCATCAGGCGCTCGAGCTCGGCCAGTGCCCGGTCCTCCTCGCCGAGCAGCGCCGCGACGTACCAGAGGCCCTCGACGATCTCGTCCGTCACCATGCCCCACAGGGCCCGCCGGCCGCGCCGCATCCGGGGCCCGAAACCGGCGAGCAGTTCCTCGAAGTGCTCCGCGAGGGCGTCCCGCACCTCCGCCCGCAGGGCCTCCTCGTCCGCGAGCACCCGCGCGCCCGGCAGGGCGGCGGCCGGGTCGCCCGGCAGGCAGGCGAACTCCTCCACCCGGACCGCGAGCCGGCCCAGCGGACGGTGGAAGGCCACGTTCCGGACGGGCAGCCGCGGCACCCGGCGGTGCAGGAACCAGGGCAGCGTCACCAGGAGGCACACGGGCCAGGCGTACCGGTGCAGTCCGAAGCTCGCCACCACGTCGGGGCGGGCGGTCGCCCCGTAGTCCCGTCGCACCTGCGCCTCGTCCCAGGCGAGGAAGGCGTCCAGGCCGTCGCCGCCGGCCGCCATGAGCTCCGTGCCGATCCAGCCCGCACCGTCCGGCAGCCGCGCGTCCCGGCCGTGCTCGTCGACGTGCAGACCGGTGAACACCTCGGCGAGCCGGGCGTAGGCGGCCGCGACGGGCGAGGTGGGCAGGGAGGGGGGAGACGGCAGCAGGGCGGGCAGGGCCATACGGAACCACCGAATCACGATCGTTAGCAGGTTAGCCTTACCTTACCCGATGCGTACGGTGTTTGAACTGCGGCGCCGTCCGCCTATCGTGCACGGGGGACCCCGGCGCCGCGAGCCGGGCCCGGCACGAAGGCGCAGGAGGACCCGGGTGGAGCAGGGCAGCACGCGCGGGCGGACGACAGGCCCGTCCGCGGCGGCGGCGCAAGGCGACGGAACGGACCCCGGTGCCGCGTCCCGGTACGGAGCCGGAACGGACCCCGGTGCCGCGTCCCGGCACGGCGCCTCCCACCGCGAGGACCCCTGGGCCCACCCCGGCACCGCGCGTGTCCCCGAGCAGGCCCGTGGGCAGCAGGGCGTGCGCGGCGAGCACGTGCACGGCGAGGATCCCGTACCCGGGCTCGCGCCCCGGACCGTACGACGGCACTCCGTACGCGGGCAGATCCTCCAAGCCCTGCGCACCGCACTCGTCGGCGGTGAACTGGTCCCCGGCGAGGTCTACTCCGCCCCCGCCCTCGGCGAACGCTTCGGCGTCTCCGCCACCCCCGTCCGCGAGGCCATGCAGCAGCTGGCCACCGAGGGCGCCGTGGAGGTCGTGCCCAACCGCGGCTTCCGCGTCACCGAGCGCACTCCCCGCGAACTGGCGGAGCTGGCCGAGGTGCGCGCGCTCATCGAGGTGCCCGTGATGCTCCGGCTCGCCCGCACGGTCCCCGCCGCCCGCTGGGCCGAGCTCCGGCCGCTCGCCGAGGCCACCGCCACCGCCGCCGCGCGCGGCGACCGCGCACACTACGCCGAGGCCGACCGCGCCTTCCACCGGGCCGTCCTCTCCCTCGCCGGCAACGAACAGCTCCTCGTCGTCGCCGACGACCTCCACCGGCGATCCCAGTGGCCCCTCGTCAGCGCCCCGGTCACCCGGCACGGCGAACTCGTCGCCGACGCCGCCGAGCACACCGCCCTCCTCGACGCGCTCGTCGCCCAGGATCTCGCAGTGGTTTCGTCACTCGTACGGGAGCACTTCACCGGAGCGCAGGACTGACGACTAAGGTCGACAGCGTCAGCCCGCTCTTCGTCCCTGCCGCGCCGACCGAGAGGTGTCCATGCCGTCCGTCCGCGCGGAGCGCCCCGGGGCCTCGGCCCTGCTCGGCTGGCTCACCGACCCCGAGGCCCCCCGCCTCTGCCTCGTCACCGGAGCGCCGGGGTTGCTCGACTGGCTCGCCGCGCACGGCCCCCGGGCCGCCGGCCGCCACCGCAGCGCCCGCGCCCTCGTCCCGCTGACCGGCCGCAGCGCGCTCGGCACGGCGTGGGCCGTCGCCGACCACCTCGGCGTCGTCGCCACGTCCCCCGCCGACCTCGTCCGTGCCCTCGCCACCAGCGACAACGGCCGCGCCGCCCGTACGGTGCTGCTGCTCCCCGCGCTGCACGCGGCCGCCGAGCCGGAGGCCGTCGCCACGCTGCTGGCGGACCTGGCGCGGCTCGGGCGGGTGCGCCTCGTCGTGGAGACCCGGCCGGGAACGCCGGAGTACGAGCTCCTCGCGGCAGGCCGTTTCGCGGAGGTGGACGCCGAGGAGTCCGCCGCGGAGCCCGAGCCGCCGGCGCGGGTGCCCGTGGACCTCTCCGACCCGGCCGCCGTGTGCGCCGCCGACCCGGTGGCCGTCACCACCGGCTACCTGCGGGACGCGGGCGACGACCACGGAGGCCTGAGCGCGGCCTGGCTGCGGGCCGGGCAGGCCCTGTGCGCGGCCCGGAACCCCGCGGACCGGGCGCTGGGACTGCTCGCCCTCCTCGGCGACGGCGCCGATCCGCGGCTGCGGCCCGCACTCGAAGAGCTGTCCGGCCGAGCCGCCTGGCGGGTGCGGTGGACCCGGGTCGTGGGCGACGTCGCCCCGCCGTGGCCCGGACCGGTGGCCGCGCTCGCGGCGCAGGACGGCACGCTGCTCGTCGCGGACCTCGGCGGCACCGTACGGCTCCTCGCGGCGACCGACGCGCGGCCGCTGGGCCGGCTCGACCACCCCGTGACCGGGCGGGTGACCGCGCTCGCGCCGGCCCCGGACGGGACCGTACTGCTCCTCGACGAGCGCGGGAGGCTGCACACCGTACGGGGGCGGGAGCCACGCCCGCCGTACCTGCGGCGTCTCACGGAGGCGGTCTCGGCCACCCTGACCCGGCACCCCGGCACGGCCCTCGCGGCCATCGCGGGCTCCGTGGTGGTGGGCGACCGGCTCGGCTCCGTGCACGCCTTCGGACTCACCGGACTGCACCAGGCGGCGCTGCACAGCGGGCGGGTCACGGCGGTGGCGGCCGTCGAGTCGGCGACCCCCTTCGTCTGCAGCGGCGGCGCCGACGGGGCGGTCCGCCGCTGGACGCCGGGCCGCGACCCGGACCCGGCACCCCTGGCAGAGCGGGCCTCGCCGGTCGTCTCGCTGGCCGCCACCGAGACCCCGCACGGCCCGGTCCTCGGCGTCGCCTGGGCCGACGGCACCGTCGAACTCCACCACGTGGAACAGGGCGACCGCACGGTCTTCCGCCCCGGCCCGCCGGTCAGGGCGGTCACGGTCACGGCCGACGGCGCACTGGTGGTCGGCCTGGAGGACGCGCTGCTCCGCCTGGAACGGCGAGCGGACTGACGGGGGCCGGGAGCAGCCCCCGCCCCGCTGTCCGCGGGACGATCGCCCACGACGGGGGCGGGCCGCCGCCCGCCGGCCCCCGTCCCCGCCCGATCGGTCCGGTCAGATCGCCGGACGTGGTGTCAGCTGGCCCGCCAGCCAGGTCGGTACGCCGCCCAGCAGGCGGAAGAGGCGGGTCGCCTCGGCCCGGAGGCGACCCGCCTCCGGCTCCGTCTCCGCCTCGGCGAGGGACGCCAGGGCCGGTGCCGTGCCCACCAGGTAGCCCAACTCCTCCCGGATGCGCAGGGATTCGGCGAAGCCGTGCCGGGCCTCGGCCAACTCGCCCTCGCGCAGGGCGAGTCCGGCCAGGTGACGCCAGGTGAACGACAGCAGGAGCGCGTCGTCGTGGGCGGTGGCCGCCGCGTGCGCCCGCCGGTAGGCGGCGCGGGCCGCCTGGGGCGAGTCGCCCAGGTTCTGGGCGATCAGGCCGCGCCGGAAGTCCAGGACGGCCCGCCCCGGGGTCTCCGGTCCGATCAGCGCCGCCGCGCGGCCCAGCGCCGCCCGCGCCTCGTCCGCCCGGTCCCGTACGCCCAACAGGGTGGACGCGTACGCCAGATAGCCGCGCTCGCACGCCGCCGCCCCGCGCTCCTCGTCGGTCCTCGCCACCGCCTCCGCCGCCCGCAGGGCCTCCTCCGCCTCGGCCCAGCCCTGCTCGGTGTACAGGCAGCGTTCGATGAGCAGGGCCGCCCGCTCCAGAGCCGCGGCCGGTTCGGCCGATCGTGGGGCGAGGAGTTCGGCGGCGTCCGTCCAGCAGCCGCGGGAGCGAAGTCTCCAGACCGCGGTCTCCAGTGGGGTTCCCCGGCCGTACGCCACATTGCCCTCCCCGAGCGCGCCATCGAGCTGTGAGTAGGACGGCATCTCAGCACGGAGGTGGGGCGGGGGCCAAGGGGTCGGGTGAAAGAATTCACAAGGGGAGCCCCCCGAAACACGGGCCACACGCCGCAACGGGGCGGCAGTCGCCTGCCGCCCCGTCAGTTCCGGTGATCACCCGAAGAGATGAACCGCGAGATCAGCTCATCCGCAGGGCCAGGAAGAAGTCCAGCTTGTCCTCCAGGCGGGACAGGTCCCGGCTCGTGAGCTGCTCGATGCGGCCCACCCGGTAGCGCAGCGTGTTCACGTGCAGGTGGAGCCGGGTCGCGCAGCGGGTCCAGGAGCCGTCGCAGTCGAGGAACGCCTCCAGGGTCGGGATGAGCTCCGCCCGGTGCCGCCGGTCGTAGTCGCGCAGCGGGTCCAGGAGGCGGGCCGTGAAGGCTCGGCGGACGTCGTCGGGGACGAAGGGCAGCAGCAGGACGTGCGAGGCCAGCTCGTGGTGACCCGCGGCGCAGACCCGGCCCGGCCGGGCGGCGGCGACCCGGCGGGCGTGCCGGGCCTCCTCCAGGGCCCCGCGCAGGCCCTCCGCGGAGTGCACGGCCGCGCTGACGCCCAGGGTGAGCCGGCCGTCGTCGGAGAGCCCGGCGGACAGCGGGGCCCGCACGGCGGCGAGCAGCGCGTCGGCGTGCAGGCCGACCGCCACGGGGGGCAGCTCGTCCTCGCTGTCCGGCAGCGGCGCGGCGGCCAGCGGCACCAGCGCGATGGCCTCGTCGCCGCTGTGGGCGACGGCGATCCGGTCCGCGGACTCGGCGCCGGAGGCCGCGGGGTCGACCAGGATCTCCTCCAGGAGGGCCTGGGCGACGGGGCCGCTGTCGACCGGGTTCTGGCCGGCCTCGTGGTCCCACTCGACGCGGGCGACCACGACCTGCCAGTGCGGGGCGGTGCCCAGGCCGGGCAGCAGCACCGGCGCCGCGACGCGCAGCCGGGCGGCGATCTCGGCGGGCGCGGCGCCCGTCTGGACCAGCTCCAGGACCTCCTGGGCCAGTCGGCGCCGTACCGTGCGGGCCGCGTCCCGGCGGTCCCGTTCGACGGCGATCAGCTGGGTGACGCCCTGCAGCAGGTCCAGCCGGGCGGCCGGCCAGTCGCCGGCGTCGGCCTCCACGGCGAGCAGCCAGTCGGAGAGCACGGTCTCGCGGACGTCGCGGGAGGCGGGCGTGGCGCCCCGGCCGGTGTTGCGGATCGGGAAGAGCGAGTAGGTGCTTCCGCTCGCGCTGAGCCGGTGCGGGCCGCGCCGGCCGGTGCGGGTGGCGGCCAGGTGTTCGCCCGCGAGGGTGGCGGCGAGGGACGGGTCGAGGGCCTCCCCGGCACCCGCGATCTGGCGGCCGGTGGGGGAGAGCACCCAGGCCCGCAGGTCCAGGTCGGAGCCGAGCAGATCGAGGACGACCTCGGGGCCGCCGCCGGCCGGGCCGGAGGTCATCAGGCGCCGGTGCCGGTCGACCACGGCCGCCAGGTCGCCCGCCCGCTCGCCGGAGACCTGTCGAACAACGTGCTCGGTGATCGTCGCGAACGCAACGGACTCGTTCACCGCGAACAGCGGCAGGCGGTGGCGAGAACACGCCTCCACGAGATCGCCGGGAATGTCGCCCAGCTCCGCCTCGCCGACGGCCAGCGCGGCGACGCCGGCGCCCGTCAGGATGCGCACGAAGGGTTCGGCGTCGGCCGGCTCGTGGAGCCAGGCGAGCCCGGTGAGGACCAGCTCGCCCCCGGACAGGTAGCGACTGGGGTCCTTGAGGTCCGTCGTCATCACGCCACGCACGGTCCGGTCCAGCTCGTCCTCGCCGCCGAGCAGGCGCAGCCCCAGCGCGTCGTTCTCCAGCAGTGCGCGCAGCCGCATGATGTCGCCGCCGTTCCTTCTCGTCGTGGTGATGGGTGTCGCGTTGTCGTCGGTGGCCTGGTGCCAGCGTTTCCGAGGGGAAACAGTGAGGTGGCTGTTCTTCGTCGTTCGTTCGAATCTACAAGACGGTGGTGGTCGTCAGCCAACTCCTTCATGTGTTCGGTGGCTGCACACGGGCGAGCGGGGCTTGTGTACTAGGCCACACAACACCGCGTAAACGGCACGTGAAGAGATCGTCGGAGTCGCCGGCCGTTTCCCCTCCGGGCCCCGCACGGACGTCCCCCGTCCGTGGACGTCCCGTCCCCCGTTCCCCGCACGACCACAGGAAGGAACCAGCCACCATGGACTTCCTTCGTCCCGCCAGCTGGGAGGAGGCGCTCGCCGTCAAGGCCGAGCACCCCACGGCCGTGCCGATCGCGGGGGGCACCGACGTCATGGTCGAGATCAACTTCGACCACCGTCGCCCCGAGTACCTGCTGGACCTCAACCGGATCGGGCTGCTCGACGAATTCGAGGTCGGCGAGGAGACCGTACGGCTCGGCGCGTCCGTCCCGTACACCCGGATCATGGAGAACCTGCGCGAGGAGCTGCCCGGTCTGGCGCTCGCCTCGCACACCGTCGCCTCCCCGCAGATCCGCAACCGCGGCGGCGTCGGCGGCAACCTGGGCACCGCGTCCCCTGCCGGTGACGCCCACCCCGCGCTGCTCGCGGCGGGTGCCGAGGTCGAGGTCGAGTCGGTGCGCGGCACCCGGTTCATCCCCATCGACGCGTTCTACACGGGCGTGAAGCGCAACGCGCTGGAGCCCGACGAGCTCATCAAGACCGTCCACGTGAAGAAGGCGGACGGCCCCCAGCAGTTCTCCAAGGTCGGCACCCGGAACGCCATGGTCATCGCCGTGTGCGCCTTCGGTCTGGCCCTCCACCCGGAGACCCGGACCGTGCGGACCGGCATCGGTTCCGCCGCCCCCACCCCGGTGCGGGCGACCGCGGCCGAGGACTTTCTGAACGCGGCCCTCGAAGAGGGCGGGTTCTGGGACGACGGCAGGACCATCACCCCCTCGATCGCCCGGCAGTTCGCGGAGCTCGCCTCCGCCGCCTGCAACCCGATCGACGACGTTCGGGGCACCGCCGGCTACCGCCGGCACGCCGTCGGCGTCATGGCCCGCCGCACGCTCGGCTGGACCTGGGAGCAGTACCGCGCCGGCCGTGGCCGCACGCTCGAAGGAGCTGCATAGCCATGCGCGTGAACGTCACCGTCAACGGGCGGCCGCAGGAAGCCGACGACGTCTGGGAGGGCGAGTCCCTTCTCTACGTGCTGCGCGAGCGCCTGGGTCTGCCGGGCTCCAAGAACGCCTGCGAGCAGGGCGAGTGCGGTTCCTGCACCGTCCGGCTCGACGGGGTGCCGGTGTGCGCCTGCCTCGTGGCCGCCGGCCAGGCCGAGGGGCGTGAGGTCGTCACCGTCGAGGGTCTCGCGGAGTACGCGAAGCGCCGCTCCGACGAGGGCGCGCCCCGCCCCGGCGCCGCCCGCGGCACCTCGCTCGACGCCGCCCAGCGGTGGGAGGCCCGGCCCGGCCAGGACTCCCGGACCGGCGAGGGCGTGGAGCTGTCCCCGATCCAGCAGGCGTTCCTCGACGCCGGCGCCGTGCAGTGCGGCTTCTGCACCCCCGGCCTGCTGGTCGCGGCCGACGAGATGCTGGAGCGCAACCCGTCCCCGACGGACGCGGACATCCGCGAGGCGCTGTCCGGCAACCTCTGCCGCTGCACCGGCTACGAGACGATCCTCGACGCGGTCCGCCTGGCGGCCGCTCGCCGGGAACGTCAGGGAGAGGCGGTCTGACGATGGCGCAGAACACGCGGCCCGTACCGGCGGGCACGCCCACCGACGTCACCCAGAAGCACCACCGGGGCGGCATCGGCGAGTCCACCCTCCGACCGGACGGCACGCTGAAGGTCACCGGTGGGTTCGCCTACTCCTCGGACATGTGGCACGAGGACATGCTGTGGGGCCAGACCCTGCGCTCGACCGTCGCCCACGCCGAGATCGTCTCCGTCGACGTCGCCGAGGCGCTCGCGATGCCCGGCGTCCGCGCCGTGCTCACGTACGACGACCTGCCGACCGGGGTGCGGAACTACGGCCTGGAGATCCGGGACACCCCCGTCCTCGCCCACGGCAAGGTGCGGCACCACGGTGAGCCGGTCGCCCTCGTGGCCGCCGACCACCCGGAGACCGCCCGCCGCGCCGCCGCCAGGATCAGGATCGACTACCGGGAGCTCCCGGTCGTCACGGACGAGGCCTCGGCCACCGCTGCGGACGCGGTCCTCGTCCACGAGGACCGCGACGACGCCCACATCGCCCACGTCCCGCACCCCAACGTCGTGCACCGCCAGCCGATCGTCCGCGGCGACGTGGCGGCGGCCCGCGAGCGGGCTGACGTGATCGTCGAGGGCGACTACACCTTCGGCATGCAGGACCAGGCCTTCCTCGGCCCCGAGTCCGGCCTCGCCGTGCCGTCCGAGGACGGCGGTGTCGACCTCTACGTGGCCACCCAGTGGCTGCACTCCGACCTGCGCCAGATCGCCCCCGTCCTCGGCCTGCCCGAGGAGAAGGTCCGCATGACGCTGGCCGGCGTCGGCGGTGCCTTCGGCGGACGCGAGGACATCTCGATGCAGATCCACGCCTGCCTGCTCGCGCTGCGCACGGGCCGGCCGGTGAAGATGGTCTACAACCGCTTCGAGTCCTTCTTCGGTCACGTGCACCGCCACCCGGCGAAGCTCCACTACGAGCACGGCGCCACCAAGGACGGCAAGCTCACGCACATGAAGTGCCGGATCGTCCTGGACGGCGGCGCCTACGCCTCGGCCTCCCCGGCGGTCGTCGGCAACGCCGCCTCGCTCTCCGTCGGCCCGTACGCCGTCGACGACGTCGACATCGAGGCCCTCGCGCTCTACACGAACAACCCGCCCTGCGGCGCGATGCGCGGCTTCGGCGCGGTCCAGGCGTGCTTCGCGTACGAGGCGCAGATGGACAGGCTCGCGGCCGAGCTGGACATGGACCCGGTGGAGTTCCGCCGGCTGAACGCGATGGAGCGGGGCACGCTCATGCCGACCGGCCAGCCGGTCGACTCCCCGGCCCCGGTCGCCGAACTGCTGCGCCGGGTCAAGGCCCGCCCGCTGCCGCCCGAGCGCCAGTGGGAGACCACCGAGGGCGCCGACGTGCGCCAGCTGCCCGGCGGTCTGTCCAACACGACCCACGGTGAGGACGTCGTCCGCGGCATCGGCTACGCCGTCGGCATCAAGAACGTCGGCTTCTCCGAGGGCTTCGACGACTACTCCACCGCCCGGGTGCGCCTGGAGGTCATCGGCGGCGAGCCGGTGGCCGTCGTGCACACCGCGATGGCGGAGGTCGGGCAGGGCGGCGTCACCGTCCTCGCGCAGATCGCCCGCACGGAGCTCGGCGTCACCCAGGTGACCATCCACCCGGCCGACACCCAGGTCGGCTCCGCCGGTTCGACGTCCGCCTCCCGGCAGACGTACATGACCGGCGGCGCGGTGAAGAACACCTGCGAGGCCGTCCGCGCGAAGGCCCTGGAGACCGGCCGGCGCAAGTTCGGCTCGTACCACCCGGCGTGGGCGACGGCGGAGCTGCTCCTGGAGGGCGGCAAGGTCGTCACCGACGGCGGCGAGGTGCTCGCCGAGCTGGCGGACGTGCTGGAGGACGAGGCGATCGACCTGGAGCTGGAGTTCCGGCACCGGCCGACCGAGGCCTTCGACCAGCGCACCGGACAGGGCTTCGGCCACGTCCAGTACTCCTTCGCCGCGCACCGCGCGGTGGTGGAGGTGGACACCGGGCTCGGCCTGGTCAAGGTCGTCGAGCTGGCCTGCGCCCAGGACGTCGGCAAGGCGCTCAACCCGCTGTCCGCCATCGGCCAGATCCAGGGTGGTACCACCCAGGGCCTGGGCGTGGCGGTCATGGAGGAGATCGTCGTCGACCCGAGGACCGCGAAGGTGCGCAACCCCTCCTTCACGGACTACCTCATCCCCACGATCCTCGACACGCCGACCATCCCGGTCGACGTGCTCGAACTCGCCGACCCCCACGCGCCGTACGGCCTGCGGGGACTCGGCGAGGCCCCGACCCTGTCGTCCACCCCGGCCGTCCTCGCGGCGATCCGGGACGCGACGGGGCTGGAGCTCAGCAGGACGCCGGTCCGCCCCGAGCATCTGACCGGCACCTCGTAGGACCTCTCCGGACGGTGCGTGCCTCCCAGGAACGTCACACTTCCCCCCGCCCGCCCGTCCGGAGATCCCCGTCACGGGGAAACAGCACCACCGCAGTACCGCAGTACCGATTCACCCGTTCGTCTCGGGCCGTCCCCCGGGTCGTGCAGCCAACTGGAAATCCCAAATCCCGCAGTCCCCAGAGCTTGATGCGGGTGCCCCTTTGAACCTTGGGAGTAGGCCCCATGACCCAGTCGTCAGTAGAGCCCAAGACCACGGCGGAGGACGCGGGCAACGGCTCGCGCAATCCCGCCGGTAGGTCTTGGCTCGACCGGTACTTTCACATCTCGGAGAGAGGATCCACCGTCGCGACGGAGATCCGCGGCGGCGTCACCACCTTCATGGCGATGGCGTACATTCTCCTGCTCAACCCCCTGATCCTCTCCGGCAAGGACATCGACGGCAATGTCCTCAGCCAGCCCGCGCTGATCACCGCCACGGCGCTCTGCGCGGCCGCCACGACCCTCCTCATGGGCTTCTGGGGCAAGGTCCCGCTGGCCCTCGCCGCCGGCCTCAGCGTCTCCGGCGTGATGGCCTCCCAGGTCGTCCCGGTCATGACCTGGCCGCAGGCGATGGGCATGTCCGTGGCGTACGGTGCGGTGATCTGTCTCCTGGTCGTCACCGGCCTGCGTGAGATGATCATGAACGCGATACCCCTCGCGCTCAAGCACGCGATCACCATCGGCATCGGTCTCTTCATCGCGATCATCGGCTTCGTGAAGGCCGGCTTCGTGCACGAGAACCCCGCACCCGGCGGCGGTCCCGTCACGCTCGGCCCGGCCGGTGAGCTCGAAGGCTGGCCCGTACTGATCTTCGCGGTCACCCTTCTCCTGATCTTCGCCCTGCAGGCCCGCAACGTCCCCGGCGCCATCCTCATCGGCATCGTCGTCGGCACCCTCGTCGCGGTCGTCCTGAACGCGGTAGCGGACATCCCGGCCAAGGCCTGGTTCTCCGGCCCGCCGGAGCTGGACGGCAGCGCGGTCTCCGCACCGGACTTCTCCTTGATCGGAGACGTGTCCTTCAGCGGCTGGGGCGACGTCGGCTACATCACGATCACGATGATCGTCTTCACCCTGGTGCTGGCCGGCTTCTTCGACGCGATGGCGACCATCCTGGGCGTCGGCACCGAGGCCAAGCTCGCGGACGAGCAGGGCCGCATGCCGGGCCTGTCCAAGGCCCTGTTCATCGACGGTGCCGGCGGCATCCTCGGCGGCGCGGGCGGTGCCTCCGGTCAGACGGTCTTCGTCGAGTCCGCCACCGGCGTCGGCGAGGGCGCCCGTACGGGTCTGGCCTCCGTGGTCACCGGCGGCTTCTTCGCCCTGTGCCTCTTCTTCACGCCGCTCACCGCGATCGTGCCGCAGGAGGTCGCCGCCGCGGCCCTGGTCGTCATCGGCTCGATGATGATGCAGAACGCCAAGCACGTCGACTGGAGCGACCGCTCCGTGGCGATCCCGGTGTTCCTGACCGTGGTCCTGATGCCCTTCACGTACACCATCACCACCGGTGTCGCGGCGGGTGTGATCTCCTATGTGGTGATCAAGAGCGCGCAGGGCAAGGCGAGGGAGGTCGGCGGCTTCATGTGGGCGCTGACCGGAGTGTTCATCGTCTACTTCGCGATCCACCCCATCGAGAGCTGGGTGGGCGTCGGCTGACGGGCGTGAGCCCGGGGTGACGTCGTCCTCCGCACCCCTTCCCGAGGAGACCGAGATGCTGGACATCGCCGACGAGCTGCACCGGTGGGTCGAGCAGGGACGCGAGTTCGCCGTCGCCACGGTCGTGGCCGTCGGCGGCAGCGCACCCCGTCAACCGGGCGCCGCGCTCGCCGTCGACAGCGACGGCACGGCGGTCGGCTCGGTCTCCGGAGGCTGTGTGGAGGGCGCCGTCTACGAGCTGTGCCAACAGGCTCTCGAGGACGGCCGGACCGTCCTGGAGAGCTTCGGCTACAGCGACGAGGACGCCTTCGCGGTCGGCCTGACCTGCGGGGGCGTCATCGACATCCTCGTCACTCCGGTCCGCGGCGGGGTCTACCCCGCGGCCCTGGCCGCCGCCGTCTCCGGTGAGGCGGTGGCCCTGGCCCGTGTCGCGGCCGGCCCCGAGGATCTCGTGGGCCGGTCGATCCTGGTCCGCCCGGACGGCTCGTACGAGGGCGGGCTCGGCGGCCACCCCGACCTCGACCACACCGCCGCCGGCGAGGCGCGGGCCATGCTCGACGCGGGCGGTACCGGCACCGTGGAGATAGGCGAGGAAGGCAGCCGCTGCGGACAGCCGCTCACCCTCCTCGTGGAGTCCTCCGTCCCCGCCCCGCGCATGATCGTCTTCGGTGCCGTCGACTTCGCCTCCGCCCTGGTCCGGGTCGGCAAGTTCCTCGGCTACCGCGTCACGGTGTGCGACGCCCGCCCGGTCTTCGCCACGAAGGTCCGCTTCCCCGACGCCGACGAGATCGTCGTCGAATGGCCCGACCGCTACCTGGAGGCGACGGAGGTCGACGACCGGACGGTGCTCTGCGTCCTCACGCACGACGCCAAGTTCGACGTCCCCCTGCTCCGGGCCGCCCTCAAGCTTCCCGTCGCCTACATCGGCGCGATGGGCTCCCGCCGTACCCACGAGGACCGCAACAGGCGCCTGCGCGAGGCCGGCGTGAGCGAACTCGAACTCGCGCGGCTGCGCTCCCCGATCGGCCTCGACCTCGGCGGCCGTACGCCCGAGGAGACCGCGCTGTCCATCGGCGCGGAGATCGTCGCCAACCGCCGCGGCGGCAGCGGCGCCTCCCTGACCGGCGCGCACACCCCGATCCACCACGACGGCCCCGTCGAACCGGCCGGCCGACTCGGTTCCGTGGCCTGACCGGCCCGCGCTCGCCTCTCCCCGGGGAAGAGGTCACAGCGCCGCCACGGACACGCCGAGCGCCCTCGTCCGGCCGGCACGCCTAGAGCGGGGTGCCGTCGCCGGCCTCGAACGGGGCGCCGTGGCCGGGCACGATCAGGTCCGCGGCGGCCAGCACCCGCAGCCGTGAGGCGCGCAGGGCCTCGCGGTCCGGGGCGACCGGGTCGTCCGCCGGGCCCTCGGCGTGCCACCAGAGGTCACCGGCGAAGGCCACCACGCCCTCGTCCGTGCCGGCGAGCAGCGTGATGTCCTCGGGGCTGTGGCCCGGGGTGCGGATCAGGCGCAGCGACGCTGTGAGTTCGTAGCCCTCGGCGTCCCGGTTCCGCCACTGGTCGCCCTGGTACTCCACCTTGTGGTCGTGCACCCGGGCGGTGGGGAAGAGGCCCACGTTCATGGTGTTGTCCGGGTGGTGGTGGCTGAGGACCACGTCGGTGACGTCCTCGGGGCCGAGGCCCTGCTCGGCGAGCGGGGCGAGGATGTGGTCGGGGCTCGCCACCATGCCGGGGTCGAAGATCACGTGCCGTCCGGCGTCGGAGACGTAGGAGACGGTGGCGGCCACACCGGGGCCGGTCGAACCCACGTAGCCGGTGGTCAGGACCTTGTACACGGCGCTGCGGCCGAGCGGTGCGTCTGTCATGCCCTCAATCCTGCTGGCCGCAGAGGCCGTTCACGAGTGGCACTGGTGCCGACGATCGCAGGATTCGTGCCATCGTGTGGAACACTGCGACCGTGCCGCCCTTCCGGACCGTCGCCGCGTACGCCCCACCGGGCGTCGGCATGCTCGCCGTCGGTGTCGTGGCCGAGGCCTTCGGTCCCCACGGGCCGGCGCTGCCCGGCTTCGACTTCGCCCTGTGCGCCGAGGTGCCCGGCGCGGTGCCCACCGACTGCGGGGTGCCGCTGTCCCTCACGCACGGTCTCGACCGGCTCGCGGAGGCCGACCTGGTCATGGTCCTGCCCGGGGCGGGGTTCCGGACCCCGCCCGGCCCGGCCGTGGTCGACGCGCTGCGGGCGGCGCACGAGCGCGGTGCGGTGCTCGCGGCCCACTGCGTCGGCACCTTCGCGCTCGCGGCCGCCGGGCTGCTCGACGGCCGGCGGGCGACCACCCACTGGCGGTTCGCCGAACTCCTCGCCGAGCGGCACCCGTCGGTCAGCGTGGAGGCCGACGCCCTCTACATCGACGAGGGAGACGTCGTCACGGGCGCGGGTGCCGCGGCCGGCTTCGACCTGTGCCTGCACCTGCTGCGGCGCGAGTACGGCGCGGCGCGGGCCAACGGCGTCTCCCGGGACATGGTGCTGCCCGCCCACCGCGACGGGGGACAGGCGCAGTACCTGGCCGCGCCCGTCCCCGCCGACGGCCAGGACGAACGGCTCGCCGAGGTCCTCGGCTGGGCCCGCGCGCACCTGCACGAGCCGTTGCCCGTCGCGGAACTCGCGCGCCGCGCCATGATGAGCCGGCGCACCTTCGCCCGCCGCTTCACCGCCGCGACCGGTACGACCCCGCACGCCTGGCTGCGCGAGCTGCGCCTGAGCAGGGCCGAGGAACTCCTGGAGACCAGCGACCTCCCGGTCGAGGAGATCGCCCACCGGGTCGGCTACGCGAGCGCGGCCGTGCTGCGCGAGCAGTTCGTCCGGCGCCGCGGCGTACCGCCCCGTTCCTACCGGCGGGCCTTCTCCGCCGCGCCCGGCTAGCCGACGCCGGAGCGCTTCAGCCCTTGCGGAGGCCGTGCAGCAGCAGCTCCGAGAGCTGCTCGTACGCCGCCGCGTCGGGCAGCCCGGTCGCGGCGGCGACCTGGCGCCGCTGGATGCGGACCATGACCGAGGCGATCACGTCCGCCGCGAAGGTCACGTGGACCTCGCGGAAGACGCCTGCCGTCACGCCCTCCTCGATGAGCTGCTGCACCCGCCCGGCGGCGGCCCGGGTGTTGCGTTCGTAGACCTCGGCGGCCGGCTCGAAGGCCGCCACGTCGTCGAAGAACTGCGGGGAGACCGGGGCGAGTTCGGCGGAGACGGCCCGCAGGTAGGCGGCCAGGCGCTCGGCGGGGCCGGTCGCCGCGGCGAGCACCGCCTCGACGCGGCCGGTGGCACGCCGGAAGAAGTGCACCACGGCCGCCCGGACCAGCTGCTCCTTGCTGCCCGCGAGGCCGTAGAGGGTCCGCTTGGAGCAGTGCAGCCGGGCGGCGAGATCGTCGAGGGTCAGCCGGGCGAAGCCCTCGCCGACCAGAAGTGCCACCAGGTCCTCGAAGAGCTCGGAGCGCCGGGCGGCGCCCCGGCCGGTGAGCTTGGGGGCGCCGACGGCGGAGGTCTCGATCACCCGAACAGTATGCCGGTCGACCCGTTCGGGGGGTTACGCGGACCTCCTTCTGCGCTACGCTAACCGGTACTGCCGTACCCCTCGCAGTACCGTTTCACAGCACCGTACGCGTCGTGATGGAGTCGCCATGGATGTCGACCGCCTGCTTCCCACCCCCGAGGCAGCGGACCTCATCGCCCTCGCGCGGGAGATCGCCGACAAGGAGCTCGCCCCCCGCGCCGACGAGCACGAGGCCGCCGAGAGCTACCCGGAAGGCCTGTTCGCGACCCTCGGCAAGGCCGGTCTGCTCGGTCTCGCGTACCCCGAGGAGTTCGGCGGCGGAGGCCAGCCCTACGAGGTGTACCTCCAGGTCCTCGAAGAGCTCGCCGCCCGCTGGGCCGCCGTCGCCGTGGCCACCAGCGTCCACACCCTCGCCTGCCACCCGCTCCATTCCTTCGGCACCGCCGAGCAGAAGGAGCGCTGGCTGCCCGAGATGCTCGAGGGCAAGCTCATCGGCGGCTACAGCCTCTCCGAGCCGCAGGCCGGCTCCGACGCCGCCGCCCTGGCCTGCAAGGCCGAGCGCACGGACGACGGCGCCTACCGCGTCACCGGCAACAAGGCCTGGATCACCCACGGCGGCAAGGCCGGCTTCTACGCCCTCTTCGCCCGCACCGCGCCCGGCAGCCACGGCATCTCCTGCTTCCTCGCCCCGGGCGCCACCGAGGGGCTGAGCTTCGGCAAGCCGGAGCGCAAGATGGGCCTCCAGGCCGTCCCCACCACCTCCGCCCACTGGGACGGCGCCCTGATCGGGGCCGACCGGCGCATCGGCGACGAGGGCCAGGGCCTGCAGATCGCCTTCAGTGCCCTCGACTCCGGCCGCCTCGGCATCGCCGCCTGCGCGACCGGCCTGGCCCAGGCCGCGCTGAGCGCCGCCGTCGCCTACGCCAACGAGCGCACCACCTTCGGCCGGAAGATCATCGACCACCAGGGCCTCGGCTTCCTGCTCGCCGACATGGCCGCCGCCGTCGACGCGGCGCGCGCCACCTACCTGGACGCGGCCCGCCGCCGCGACCTCGGCCGGCCCTTCAGCCGCCAGGCCAGCGCGGCCAAGCTCATCGCCACCGACACCGCCATGAAGGTCACCACGGACGCCGTGCAGGTGCTCGGCGGCTACGGC
This sequence comes from Streptomyces sp. NPDC051921, assembly GCF_040680975.1. Taxonomy (NCBI): domain Bacteria; kingdom Bacillati; phylum Actinomycetota; class Actinomycetes; order Kitasatosporales; family Streptomycetaceae; genus Streptomyces; species Streptomyces sp. NPDC051921. Next base: position 5,632 of record NZ_JBFAXU010000032.1, on the reverse strand, counting down.
TACACCCGCGAGTTCCCGGTCGAGCGTTACATGCGCGAGGCCAAGATCATGCAGATCTTCGAGGGCACCAACCAGATCCAGCGCCTGGTCATCAGCCGCCAGCTGACGGCGACGGCGAAGTAGCGGCACCCGCGCGTGCGCGAGGGTCCCCGGTCGAACGTCGGCCTGGCGCCCCTCCGTTGCGGGACGCGGACCGGCCGGCGGGCCGGGTGATCGTCCGTGCCGGCCGGGTCCGGCGCCGACACGTTCACCGACGTCTTCCTGCTGGTCCGCGTCGGCGGGGGCCGGCGCATCGCCAACAAGGCGTACCACCGCCACTCGTGAGGTGATCTTGCGTGTGTGACCGGACCCCGCCCCGCCCCGCTCACGCGCTCGCTCGGGTCCGATCGCAGGTCAGCGGGCTCCGGTTGCCCGGGCCTGCCTGCGGGCGTACTCCGGAAGAGGGGAGACCGATCCGTCACGTGGGGAGAGGAGTCCATCATGCTCGGCGACCTGATCGGCGAGGAACGGGGCGAGACCACCGGAATCCGGGTGCTGTCCACCGACGGCGGCCACCCCGTCATGGAGGCGTCCTTCCAGGCGACCGGCACCCTTCTGGGCACCGGGGTGAAGGACATGGGCACGTACGAATCGGTGGTGCGTGCCGACGGCACCCTCTTCGGAGAGGGCCAGGGCGTGATCATGACCGAGGGCGGCGACACGATCACCTGGCACGGTTCCGGCGTCGGCAGCCTTGACGAGGGCGGCTCGGTGCACTGGCGCGGCAGCCTCTTCTTCGAGACCGCCGCCGCCGAGTTCAGCCGGCTCAACGCCATAGCCGGAGTGTTCGAGTTCGAGGTCGAAGCGAGCGGAAAGGCCACAGCGAAGGTCTATGAGTGGAAGTAGCGCCAAGGGCGTCAGGGAGGCCTCCGCGCCGCCGATCGTCTACCGGTCGGCGGCGCCCGCCGACCGGGAGGGCGTCGAGGCGATCGACGACTCCTTCACGACGGACCGGATCTACGAGGTCGTCGCGGACGGCGGAGGATTCGCCCTGCGGGAGCGGGACGTCGAGCCGCCGCTCCTGAAGGTCTTCCCCGCGGAGGACGAGGAGGACGAGGACGGGGAGGACGAGGACGGGGAGGACGAGGACGGGGAGGAGGGGGCGGACGGGGCGGACGCCGTCCCGGGCGGGGCCGGGGAGCGCTCCGGCCGGCCGCGCGTCGAGGTCGCCGTCTCCGGGGACGCGGTCTGCGGCTTCGTCGAGTACGGCGTCGAGGAGTGGCACAGCCGCCTCGTCGTCCACCGGATCGCCGTGGCGCCCGCCCACCGCGGCCGCGGCATCGGCGCCGAGCTCATGGAGCGGGCCTGCGCGCACGGGCGCCGGGCCGGGGCGCGGACCGCCTGGCTCGAGGTGACGAACGTGAACGCGCCCGCCGTCCGCGCCTACCGGCGGATGGGCTTCGAGCTGTGCGGGCTCGACACCACCTTCTACCGGGGCACGGCGAGCGAAGGAGAGACGGCCCTGTTCATGAGCAGGGAGCTCGACAACCGGTAGACCGGTGGCAGCAGACAGTCGGTCGAAGACAAATCTCGTACGAGGAGTTTCATGGACATCGCAGGTTCCGCCGCGCTGGTCACCGGTGCCGCCTCCGGGCTCGGCGCCGCCACCGCCGCCGCGCTCGCCGCCAGGGGGGCGACCGTCTACGGTCTGGACCTCGACAAGGCCGTCGCGGGGGCCGGGGCCCCCGCGGACGGGGTCACCCTGATCGGCGCCGACGTCACCGACGAGGAGCAGGTCGGGGCCGCGCTCGCGCGGATCGAGGAGGACGGCGCCGAGCTGCGGCTCGCCGTCAACTGCGCCGGGATCGCGCCCTCCGCGCGCGTGCTCGGCCGCAAGGGGCCGCACGACCTGGCCCTGTTCCGCGCCGTGCTGGACGTCAACCTGGTCGGCACCTTCAACGTGATGCGGCTCGCCGCGGAGGTCATCGCGAAGCAGGAGGCCGATGCCCACGGCCAGCGCGGGCTCGTCGTCAACACCGCGTCCATCGCCGCCTTCGAGGGGCAGGTCGGCCAGATCGCGTACGCCGCCTCGAAGGCCGGCGTCGCCGGGATGACGGTCACCGCCGCCCGTGACCTCGCGCAGTACGGCATCCGGGTCGTCACCGTCGCGCCCGGCATCGTCGACACCCCGATGATGGCCGGCTTCAGCGACGAGATCCGGGCCGGGCTCGCCGCGAGCGTCACCTTCCCGCAGCGGCTCGCCCGCCCCGAGGAGTACGCCCGCCTCGTCACGATGATCGCCGAGCACGACTACCTCAACGGTGAGACCATCCGGATGGACGGCGCCCTGCGCATGGCGGCCCGCTGACCACGGGCATGGCACCAAGTGCCGCCGCGTGAGGGATCCGAGTGCTAAGTTCGGGGGATGAGCAGCCACCCCGCCAAGCCCTCGATGCGTGACTCCCTCGTCGCGGCGGCCTTCCAGCTCTTCCTGGAGCGCGGCTACGAGCAGACGACGATCGACGACATCGTCCGCACGGCCGGGGTCGGCCGGAGGTCCTTCTTCCGGTACTTCCCGTCCAAGGAGGACGTGGTCTTCCCCGACCACGAGCAGAGCCTCGCCGACATGACCGAGTTCCTCGCCGCGAGCCAGGACACCGACGACCCGCTGGTCCGGGTCTGCGAGGCCACCCGGCTCGTCATGCGGATGTACGCCGAGAACCCCACCTTCTCCGTCCAGCGTTACCGCCTCACGCGCGAGGTCACCGGCCTGCGGACCTATGAGCTCTCCGTCGTCTGGCGGTACGAGAAGACCCTCGGCGACTATCTGCGCACCCGGTTCGCCGACCGCCGTGACGGCACCCTGCGGGCCAACGTCGTCGCGGCCTCCGTCGTCGCCGCGCACAACCATGCCCTGCGCCACTGGCTGCGCTCCGGCGGCGAGGGGGACCCGCTGGCGGAGGTCGACCGGGCCCTGGAGTTCGTCCGGGAGAACTGGAGCCCCGAGAGCGGCGCGGCCGGCTCGGCGGGGGAGCAGGAGACCGACGACGTGGTCGTGGTCATCGCCAAGCGGTCCACCCCGATGTGGCGCGTGGTGCGCGAGGTGGAGGCGAGCCTCGGGGACGTCTGAGTGCCTGCAGGGACACAGAGGGATCTCAGTATCGTCAATTGAGGGAACTCAGGTCTTTCTTTGCTGGCACTGAGTGCCATATGTTTGCTCCATGCACGGTTGAGCCGCCGAGTGCAAGGAGAAGCATCGTGTTCCACACCGGATCCACGGGCCTGCGGAACGGGACCGCCGTCCTGGCCGACGAGTCGGCCGCCGAGCCCGAGCTCTACTTCCAGCGCTGCCGCTGGTGCCAGACCACCACCTTCCAGCGCCTGCTCTGCCCGACCTGCGGGTCGACGGACCTCAACCCCGAACTGAGCGCCGGCGAGGGCGTGATATCCGTACGCCGGGCCTTCACGGCGGCCCAGGCCGACCTCTGGCCGGTGCACATGGCCGAGGGGTTCGTGGTGCGCTGCCGGGTCGACGGTCCGCCGCACGCGGTGCGCCCCGGGGTCCGGGTCCGGCTGGCCCAGGACGGTTCCGGGCCGGGCCGCAGGCCGGTCGTCCGGCTGTGCGAGGAGGTCGCGCTCGACGGCTGGTTCTGAGCGTGCCCGGGGGCGACGACAGAGGCGACGACAGAGGCGACGAAAAGGGCGGGTGGCACAGAGTGCCACCCGCCCTTTCTCGCGTGAGGGTCAGCGGGTGCCGATCTCGTCCGTCAGCTGCGGCAGCACCTCGAAGAGGTCGCCGACCACGCCGTAGTCGACCAGGTCGAAGATCGGGGCCTCCGGGTCCTTGTTGACCGCCACGATCGTCTTCGAGGTCTGCATGCCCGCCCGGTGCTGGATCGCGCCGGAGATGCCCGCCGCGATGTACAGCTGCGGCGAGACCTGCTTGCCGGTCTGGCCCACCTGGTTGGAGTGCGGGTACCAGCCCGCGTCCACCGCGGCGCGTGAGGCGCCGACGGCCGCGCCGAGCGAGTCGGCCAGCTTCTCGACGACCTCGAAGCCCTCGGCCGCGCCGACACCGCGGCCGCCCGAGACCACGATCGCCGACTCGGTCAGCTCCGGACGGCCGGTGGAGACCCGCGGGGTGCGCGAGACGACCTTGGCGGCGTTGCCGGTGAAGGCCACGGTGACGTTCTCGACCGCGCCCGCGGCCGGAGCCGCCTCCGGGGCCGCCGAGTTCGGCTTGACGGTGATGACCGGCACGCCGTGCGAGACGGTCGACTTCGTCTGGTACGAGGCGGCGAACACCGACTGGGTGGCGACCGGGCCGTTCTCGCCGGCCTCCAGTTCCACCGCGTCCGTGATCAGACCGGAGCCCAGGCGCAGCGCCACGCGCGCCGCGACCTCCTTGCCCTCGCCCGAGGAGGTCACCAGGACGGCGGCGACGCCCTTGTCCTTGGCGATCTGGGTGAGCGCGTCGACCTTGGGCACGACGAGCTGCTCGGCGAACTCGGCGCCGTCGGCGACGTACACGGTCGCCGCGCCGTACTCGCCGGCCGTCGCGGCGATCGAGGCCGCGGCCTCGCCGGCGCCGAGGACGACCGCCGTCGGCTCGCCGATCCGGCGGGCCAGCGTGAGCAGTTCGAGGGCCGGCTTGCGGACCGCACCGTCGGCGTGGTCCACGAGAACCAGGATCTCAGCCATGATTCCTTGCTCCTGAGGGATGGTGACGGTGGGTCAGATGAACTTCTGGGCGGACAGGAACGCGGCCAGCTGCTTGCCGCCGTCGCCCTCGTCCGTGACGATCGTGCCCTGCGTACGGGCCGGGCGCGCCGTGGCCGACTCGACCAGGGTCCAGGAGCCGCCGAGGCCGACCTCGTCGGCGTCGATGCCGAGGTCGTCCAGGTCCAGCTCCTCGACCGGCTTCTTCTTGGCGGCCATGATCCCCTTGAAGGAGGGGTAGCGGGCCTCGCCCGACTGGTCCGTGACCGACACGACGGCCGGCAGCGGGGCCTCCAGCTGCTCGCTGGCGGCGTCGCCGTCGCGGCGGCCCTTGACCACGCCGTCCTCGACCGACACCTCGGAGAGCAGCGTCACCTGGGGCAGGTCGAGACGCTCGGCGAGCAGCGCCGGCAGCACGCCCATGGTGCCGTCCGTCGAGGCCATGCCGCAGACGACCAGGTCGAAACCGGTCTTCTCCAGGGCCTTGGCGAGGATCGCCGAGGTGCCCATGACGTCGGTGCCGTGGATGTCCTCGTCATTGACGTGCACGGCCTTGTCGGCGCCCATCGACAGCGCCTTGCGCAGAGCGTCCTTGGCGTCGTCCGGACCCACCGTGATCACGGTGACCTCGGCGTCGTCCGCCTCCTCGGAGATGCGCAGCGCCTGCTCGACGGCGTACTCGTCGAGCTCCGAGAGCAGCCCGTCGACGTCGTCGCGGTCGACGGTCAGGTCATCGGCGAATCCGCGGTCGCCGGTGGCGTCGGGAACGTACTTCACACAGACAGCGATCTTCAGGGTCACGGCCTGTCTCCTTCCAAGAGGCGCGAGTGGCAGACGATTACGGGAGGTTGCGGGCCATGACGATGCGCTGGACCTGGTTGGTGCCCTCGTAGATCTGGGTGATCTTGGCGTCGCGCATCATGCGCTCGACGGG